>CBDUQI010000327.1:0-4185 GCA_965369325.1 uncultured Gammaproteobacteria bacterium | reverse complement strand
CCAGTATTTTGTCCTCGAACTGCTTTAGCTCTTCGGTGATGTAGCGCTCAGCGCCTTTAAGCGTTTGCCGTCGTGTGTACTCCGGGGGCGCTGAGGCCGCCTGTCCGCGCGAGATCTCAATGTAGTACCCATGCACCCGGTTGTAGCCCACCTTCAATGTGGCGATACCGGTGCGCTCGCGTTCGCGGGTCTCAAGATCCACCAGAAACTGATCCGCATGGGTGGAAATGTTACGCAACTCATCCAGTTGTTCGTCGAAGCCCGGCGCCAGCACGCCGCCATCGCGAATCAGCACGGGCGGCGCTTCGATAATGGCGCGGGCCAGCAGGTCGGCGGTGTCAGGATGCTCGCCGCACTGTTCGCTGATCTGCGCCAGCAACGGCGCATCCACCGCATGCAATTGCGCGCGGATCTGCGGCAAATAGACCAGCGCATCGCGCAGGTGGGCCAGATGTCGGGGCCTGGCGGGGCGAAGTGCTGCGCGGGGGACGATTGGCTCGATATCACCAATGGGGCGCGGGGCTTCGCGTGACGCAGCCTGCACGTGGCTGCCCATCAGCATGTCGATGGCTTGGTAGCGCGGACGTAGGGCGTTGTGATCGCGCAGCGGGCGGTGAAGGTGGCGCCGTAGCAGCCGGCTGCCCATGGCGGTAACGGTTCGGTCCATCACGCCGGCGAGGGTGCGTTCCGGTTTGTCACTGAGGCTTTGTTCCAACTCCAGATTGCGCCGGGTGGCAGCGTCCATCACCAGCGCATCCTCGCGGCGCTCGGTGCGCAGCCCGCGAAGGTGCGGCAGCGCGCTGCGCTGGGTGTCGCGCACGTATTGCAGTAGGGCGCCAGCGGCGCCGACCGCCAGCGGCAGATCCTCACAGCCAAAACCGCCAAGCGAGTTGGTGGAGAATTGTTTGCACAGCGCGCGCTCGGCGGTTTCGGTATCGAAGTGCCAGGGCGCGCGCTCGCGCGGGGCAAAGCGGTCGCTCAACACCAGTGGCAGGGTAAGGTGCTCGCTGGTGAGGACTTCGGCAGGACGCAACCGTTCCAGCTCACCTGCCAGCGCCTCCAGGCCGCGTGTTTGCATCACGCTGAACCGGCCACTGGCCAGGTCCAGCCATGCCAGCCCCAGCGCGGTGTGCGCATCCAGCGTGCTCGCATCGCCCGTATCGATGGCTAACAATAGGTTTTCGCGCCGCTCATCCAGCAGGGCTTCGTCGGTGAGCGTGCCCGGAGTAATGATGCGCACGACTTTGCGCTCGACCGGCCCTTTGGAGGTGGCCGGATCGCCAATTTGCTCGCAGATGGCCACCGGCTCGCCAAGACGTACCAGCTTGGCCAGATAGCCCTCCACCGAATGCACTGGCACCCCGGCCATTGGGATCGGCTCCCCGCCGGCCTTGCCGCGCGCGGTGAGGGTAATGTCCACCAGGCGCGAGGCTTTGCGGGCATCGTCGAAAAACAGTTCGTAAAAATCCCCCATGCGATAGAACAGCAGCATGTCGGGGTGCTCGGATTTGATCGCCAGATACTGGCGCATCATGGGCGTTTGCTGTGCTGGTTTGGCCATTCGTTGCGGTGTCTTGGTTGCGGTTGCGCGGCCGGTTGGGTCGCATGTGCGGGTCAACCGGATAGGGGGCCGCGCGCCGGTGGGGCGGCACGCGCCAAGGCGGCAATGCTACAACATTGATGATGGCCTGTGGCTGTGCAGGCCATCCGCGTTGGATCACCGGCGCGTTTGGATGCGTTGCCTATGTGCTGAGCGCGTAGCCGTCTCGACGCGCCATCCGCCAATACCCACTGCCATCCACTGCCACCCTTAATGGCACTGTGAGCTTAATGTACTGGGCCCATACAGCGAGCGTAGCGCTGGGTTCATGCACTGGGCCGATGCGCCTGCTGTAACTCCCGCGCGAGTGCCATCACCTGGGGGTTTTGCCGCGCACTGGGGAACTCCTCCAGCAACTGGCGCATGCTTGCAAATGCTTCGGTGGCCTGGCCGGTATGGCGAAATGCGAGGGTGGCATGGTTGAGTAATGCCGCAGGCGCCGCCGGATCCTGCGGGAAGCGGGTGGCGTAGTCGCCCAGCAGTTGCACGCCAGCAGAATAACGGTGCAATCGCTGCGCAGTTTGTGCGAGGGCGATGGTGTCGCTGGCGAGCGCTGGGCGAAAGCGGGGCTCTCGTGCCAGGCATTGCTCGCAAACAGAAAATGCGGCATCAACCTGCTGCAGGCGCATCAGGCTGTCGATGTAAGGTCGTGCGAAGGCCAGTACCATACCCGCATCGGGCCAAGTGATCAGTTGTTCGAAGAACCAGCGCTTCGCCTCCTGTGGGTCGGGCGCTGTCGCCGCGCAGCTATCGATTAACGCCAGCGATTGCGCCGTACCCTGGCTGGCGGTCTGGTAGATTTTGCTCAGGCACGCTTTGCGCGTGTGCAGATGGCGCGCATTCGCGGCCTCGGCATCGCGCTCAGGCGATCTGTCCGGCTCGAACCCCACCCGATCGCGGCCCTGATAGATCATCACGCCGAGCACGTGGGCGAACAGGAAGTACAGATAGAGCCAGCCGGCAATGCGCAAGGGCAATGGCCAGCCCCACTCAGGCGTGCTCAGCGCGGCAAGTGCAATCAGCGCAAATCCCGCCAGTGCGGCCAGGTAGTACCCACCAAGGCTCACCGCCACGCTTATCATGTGCCACGGGCTCAGCGCGCGTGCTGCGCGACCGGTCGCGGCCATGCTGGCGATCACGGCCGGCGCCAAGAGGATGGCGATCGCGGTCAGCGTACGGCTGGCCCAGTCGCCCACCGTGCCCTGCAACCACGTGGCCAGGCCCCACACCACCAGGCCGGTGAGCACAAGAAATGCCGGTCGGCGGTCGTAAAGCGGGTTCAGCGTGATTGCTTCGACGTTGGGCGGCTCGGGTTGCCCGCGGGCGCTGGCATCGATCAGGGAAAAACTGTACTGCACGGTTGCGAACACCAGCAGGATCCCCAGCCACGCGCCAAACCCCCATGAAAATGCGGCGAGGGAAAATCCCGCCGTCAACGCAATGATCGCCAGCGCGCAGGCCATCCGCAGGGGGTACAGCAATGTGTTGAGCAGCCAGTGCATGCGGGCGCCTGTGGGGAAATGCCAACGCCTATTTACCCGCATTCTCCCTGTGGTTTCAATCCGCGGTACCCGAATTTGGGGCACAATATCTCCCCCGTGCGGGATCGTTTGAGGCGAATGCGTGCGCGTGGGACAGTATTGTGTTTCGGGTGAGGTCCTTTGAGCCAAGCTTGCATCAGCCTTAGACCGGCCGCGTGGTGTGGTCCGTGCGGGACGGAATGGGTTTGAAAATCCTGCATGTGGAAAGTGGCCGGCATTTGTATGGCGGCGCGCGCCAGGTGATGTACCTGATCGAGGAGCTCAGCGTGCTCGGGGTGCGCAGCGTGCTGGCCTGCCCGCGCGGGAGTGAGGTTCAGGCGGCGGCGCAGACGGCGGGCCACGAGGTGGCGCCCATTGTCATGGGCGGCGATCTGGATGTCGCGATGGCGATGCGGTTGTCGGCACTCACGCGCGAGCACGCGCCCGATCTGATGCATTTGCATTCGCGCCGGGGTGCGCCCTGGTATGGGGCCTGGGCAGCCCGCCGGGGCGGGGTGCCCGCAGTGTTGTCGCGCCGGGTGGATAATCCGCCTTCGCGGCTGGACTGCTGGCTGATGCGTGGCGGGGCGTACGGGCACATCGTGAGCATCTCCGATCAGATTCGCGAGGTGCTGCTGCGTGCCGACATTGCTCCGGCGCAAGTCACCTGTGTGCCCAGCGCGGTACAGGCTGACCGGTTTGAACATCCGCATCCGCGACAGTGGTTTGCCAAAACCTTCGCGGTGCCTGCCGACGGTCTGCTGCTGGGTGTCGTCGCGCAACTGATTCCGCGTAAGGGTCATGCGGTGTTGTTGCAGGCGATGCCACGGATTGCCGCGCAGTTTCCCAACGCGCGCCTGCTGATTTTCGGCCAGGGCCCGCTGCGCGATGCGCTTGAGCAGCAGGTGAAACAGCTGGGGTTGCTCGGGTGTGTGCGCTTTGCGGGTTTTCGTGAGGACATGCCGCAGGTGCTTGGTGGGCTGGACTTGTTAGTGCATCCGGCGCTGGCTGAAGGGCTTGGGGTGGCATTGCTGGAAGCGGCCGCCGCAGGGTGCGCGCGGATTG
>CBDUQI010000326.1:0-4261 GCA_965369325.1 uncultured Gammaproteobacteria bacterium | reverse complement strand
GTGGAGCACTCTGTGTGCCGAGCGCGTTCACTGCAGTCGCCACCTGCGTCGCTGCCGCCGGCGCACTGAGTTCAGCGAGAACGTCCTTGGCAAGCACCTCCTCTAGCGGGGCCTGAGCAATCACGGGGGCTGCTTCAAGAATTTCCGCAAGGCGCTGGAGCAATGCACCGATGTCAATCGGTTTGCCTATGTAGTCGCTGAAACCGGCGTCATTGATCTCATTCTCAACGCTTTGCAACGAGTGGGCCGTAAGGGCGAGAACAGGCACATCGATGCCGTCGGCGCGTAGCGCGCGAGTTGCCGCGATGCCGTCCATTACCGGCATTTGCAAGTCCATTAGGATGATGTCGAAATCCGTCATGCGGGCTGCCGCCACGGCCTCCTGGCCGTTCGCCACCGCCGTCACCCGAAAGCCCTGCTCGGCCAGAAACAGACGCAACAGATCCCGATTCTGCCTGGCATCGTCCGCCACCAGAACTGCCGCCTGCGAAAAATCCCAGGTCGTACCAATCTCCTCATCTTGTACGGTGGCCAGTTGCAAGGCCTCTTCCGGACTCAACAGCGCCACGCCAGACAGCGATCCAGCATCGACGCGAACAGTGAACACGCTCCCGACCTCTGGCGTACTCCTCACCTCGATGCCACCGCCGAGCGCCTCCGCAAACCGTTGGCTGATGGAAAGCCCCAGACCGGTGCCGCCGAATCGGCGCGTGATGGTACGGTCCGCCTGCACGAACGGATCGAAAATTTTCTCGACCTGCTCGGGACTCATACCGATGCCGGTATCGGCGACATCGATAGCCAGCATCTCGGGCGCCTTCTCGGCGTCGTAGCGCAGGCCGACTCTTACGCTGCCGGTTTCGGTGAACTTGATGGCGTTGCCGACCAGATTGGTGATGATCTGGCGCAGGCGTAACGGATCGGTCTCAATACTTGCTGGGAGCGGGCTGTCAATCGCGAGTTCGAGCGCGATGCCCCGCTCCGCAGCCTTGACCGAGAGCGTATTCACAACCTCGCGCGCAACGTCTTGCACCGGACACCGGATCCGCTCAAGTTCCATTGAGCCGGCCTCGATTTTCGATAGATCCAGAAGATCATTGATCAGTTCGAGCAGAAACTTGCCGCTCGAATGTATCGTATTTAAGTAATGTCGGTTGTCGCTCTCACTCCGCGCATAGCCACGTTTGAGCATGTCCGTGAAGCCTAGGATGGCATTCATTGGCGTGCGAATCTCGTGGCTCATGTTCGCCAGGAACTCGCTCTTTGCCCGGTTGGCGGCTTCCGCGCGTTCTTTGGATAGCCGCAGCTCTACCTCTTTTTCCTCCAGCTCGGTAACGTCACCCAGACCCACAAGCACACCCACATGTCGCCCCTCACCACCCATCACCGGCGAGCAGTTAACCAGAAAGGTCCGACGCTTCGACTCGCTATCAATGAAGTGGATCGGCGTGCTGGTACTTGGACTGCCCTCCTTCAGGGTGATCTCCCAGGGATACTGCGAGCCTGCATCCGTTTCCTCGGAAGCGAGGCGCCAGGACAGCTGGTCGATTCTCGCGCCAAGAAGGGCATCGGGAGACTTGCCCGCGATTGCCGAAAATGCCTGATTCGCCAGGACCACCTGCCCTCTTAGATCGATGGCGAGCAACCCCTCCATCATCGTGTCCAATGCTGAGCGCACACGCGCCGGTACCGCTTTGGACGGATCAAGGTGTTTGAGCATTCGCCCTAGAACGAAATACAGGACGATGAAGCCGATCACTGCAAGGTAGAGACTGTACTGAGCCAGCGGGCTGTCCAGCCAGCCCCGCCAACCGCTGCGCCGCAGCGGCTCAAAGCTCAGCTCAAGCTGGCCCCACTGCTTTGCTCCCTCCATAATCGGCACTGTTAACTGCGCGTCAGTTGAATAGCTGCTCTCGACCGGATCCCAATAGCGCTCGTGCTCGCCGACACGGATTAATTCGCGCCCGCCCGCCCGCCGGACGGCGGCGGAAAGCACATCCGGGTTGCGTTCCAACAGCAGCTCAAGGCCTTCCTGAAGAATATCCACCTCGGAATCGGCAAGATGCCTCACGCTACGCACCGTGAGTGCTTCGGCAAGGGCCGCACGTCCCTCGCGCCGGATGGCATCCGGGTCCGGCAAAAATCCAGCAAACGTCGCGGCAAAATGCAGGCTGAGCATGACCAGCGTAATCGCGAAAGTGACGAGAATTCTGGCAGAGGGTCTTTTCATGGATCAGACCCGATCAGGTCGCTGGGTCCGCAGAACGTGATTGCACGGCGGGCTGCTCAATTGATTCGGACTCCGCGTTACTTTTTTGGATAATCGCTTCAAGCGATTCATCCTCGCCTTCTTCTGATCGTCCGTCGCGCCCGCGGGCGAATACCGGCAAAGGATCGACAAAACTCCATACTGGCAGGGAAGAAAGAGCGCTGCTAAGCAACACGCCGCCGCGAAGCAACCAACTCACGTATCCGACGGAGAAGCCGAGTACGGTAGCCGCCGAACTTCCTAGTACAAGATCACTGCTGGCGATATCCTCCGCGACCGCGTCGCGCATCTTGTTTAAACCTAACGCAATGTCTCCTGTAGATACTGGCAGAAATTGGGGTTCCCCGCTGACAACTTCCTGGGGCACGTTCGGTGTTGCGCGCTCGGACACGGCAGCCTCAACGTCGGTCGCGACAAGCTGTCCAGGAACGCTGTTAAAGAGTGAGACGCCCGCGAAGTTCATCACGGCGGGCGCGAGCCCGTCCGGGAGCTGAATGCTCTGTGGCGGCGGCACCATCTGATCGGGCGTCGACAACGACAGATCGCTCGAATCGTTCGACGGCGGCAACGATGGCGTCGATGTCACATCACTATTGACGCTGCCGCCTGGATCGTGTTGAGAGGCCGGCAGCGTTATCTCGAGATCCGGCTCAGCAATCTGGTTGACGGCGATAGTCAGGTAGTTCGTGCTGGGATCAAGATCGATCCCTCCGGCTGCGGTGCCACCGGCGTCCTGGACGCGGAACGCCAGCGTGGAAAGCGCCGCGAAACCACCGTTGTCGATGGAGATGAATTTCAGCCCACCGGCGGTAATGTCTGCTGCGCTGACAATATCCCCTGCTGATACCAACACGCCATTGTTGGTCAGCACACCCGACAACGATGGTAGGGAAACAATCTCCACGCCGAGCGGATCGTCGCCTTCGGTAGGGTCCGAGAAACCAAAGTCGGCCATGGTCAACGCATAAGTGAAGTCGCTGGGAACCGTTACCGTTCGATCCTGGCCCGTTGGCGCGTCATTCACCGGAGTTACGCTAAGGACAATCAGACCATCGCCCGACCCTAGGCCGGCGGCGTTCTCGACATGCGAGGATAGGATTGCATTGCTGTCGTTGTCAGGAGTTGGAAGAAATGCGACCTCTGCAAGCGCCGCGTTGACTTGCGAGACGGTACCGGTAATCGTCCATTCGCCCGTTGCCGCGGTGTAGACTTCGCCGTTGCCACTGCCGGCGCTCAAACTGCCAGTTGAGGTATCCGATAGCGTCAACGTGGCGGTGAGAGGACCGCCGGCACCGCCAACATTGACCAGGATGTCATGCAATGCGACGGGCCCGGAATCCTCAAGGTACAGATGCGCCTGGTCGAGATTGACGGCGAACGGGACGCTCGGCACGGGCGTCACGACGATGTCGAATGTCTGATCCGCCGCAGTGTCGGCCCCGCCGTTGGCCGCGCCGCCGCTATCGGTCACCGATACGGTCACGCGGGCGGTGCCGTTGACATTCGGGTTCAGTGTGTAGGTCAGCGTGCCGGCACCATCGATGGCTGGGCCTACCAGGAACAACCCAGGGTTGTCGTTGCTGAGTGTGTAGCTGAAGCTCTGCCCGGACTCATCCGTACCGCCACCGGGCAACGCCGTTGCAAAACCGGCCACCGCGTAAGGCTCCGAGTCCTCGAGTACGTTCTGATCGCCCAGCGTCGAGAACGACGGCGCATCGTTGACTGTACCGACGATAATGTCGAAAGTCTGATCCGCCGCCGTGTCCACCCCGCCGTTGGCCGTACCGCCGCTGTCGGTGACCGATACCGTCACGCGGGCAGTGCCGGTGGCATTCGGGTTCAGTGTGTAGGTCAGCGTGCCGGCGGCATCGATAGCTGGACCTACCAGGAACAACCCAGGGTTGTCGCTGCTGAGTGTGTAGCTGAAGCTCTGTCCGGACTCATCCGTACCGCCACCGGGCAACACCGTTGCAAAGCCCGCCACCGTGTAAG
>CBDUQI010000325.1:0-4265 GCA_965369325.1 uncultured Gammaproteobacteria bacterium | reverse complement strand
CGATGTTCATCGCAGTACTCATCAATCGGCTTGCCCTGCACGTACTCCATCACGATGTACGGCATGCCATCCTCAGTGGTGCCACCGTCAATCAGGGCGGCAATGTAAGGGTGATTCAGCCCGGCGAGTATCTGGCGCTCGGCGTTAAAGCGTTGCACCAGTTCTTTGGCCAGCAGATGCGCGTGCACAAATTTGATCGCCACCTGCTGCTCGAAGCCATCTTCCTGACGCTCGGCAAGGTATACCGAGCCCATTCCGCCTTCACCCAGTCGCTGGCAAATCTGGTAGTTGCCGATGCGCCGACCCGTCAGCTCGACGCAGATGGCCGGGGTCTGTGCATCTGCCTCCAGAAAGCGGCCTGCCTGGTTGATCGCCATGAGCACAGAATCGACCGAGGCACGTAGCCGTTCGTCGCCTTTGCAGGCGCGCCCCAGAAAGGCCTGCCGCTGGGTGTCCTGAAGCTGCAGCGCCTGGTCGCACAGTGCCAGCACCTGCTTGGAGTTCTCGTTTTTATGGGTCATCAGCCTGGATCTTAATTGTTATTTCGACTCGTCCGTAGCCACTACAGACTAACGAGCGGGTTTGTATCGTGTCCAGCCAAAGCGGCCTAAGTACGAGATTTATAAGGTTATGACGCATCGGCCAGGGGTGGCACAGGCGGCTTGCTAGGCAGCGCGCGATGTTATCTCTGAACGTAATATGGCTAGAGTGATTCTAATTTGGATTAAATCATCGACGGCGACGCAACCTTTTTCGGCGGCCGTGTATCTAAGTTCATGCAAGTTCACAAATTAGCTTGGAAGGGGCCGTAGAAACATGTCCAGTATCTTCAACAATCGCGGATACGCCACTGTGCTCACTTTACTCCTGGGCGTGGTGTATCTGGGGTCGATCGGACTGTACTCTGCTCACCGGGCTCTTACCGATCCGGACGGACAGGCGGCGCTGAAAGCGTATCAGGTGGCACATGCGCCGGAAAGCAAGCGTATGCGCGCGTCAGATCTGTTGCTGGATCTGGGGTCGTTGGATTGCCCTGAGAGCGCTTCACGCACCGCGTTGTAAGTGGCACAGCGCCAAGGCTACTAAAGCAAGTTTGGCGAAGCGGGCGCGAAACGCCCGCCGGTCGATGCTTAAACGCGTCGGGCGTCAGCTAAAATGCGTTAACGCCCGTCAGCTCCTGGCCCACCACCAGTTCATGCACTGTCTCGGTGCCCTCGTAGGTAATCACACTTTCCAAATTGAGCATATGGCGGATGGGGCTGTACTCAGCGCTGATGCCGGCACCGCCAAGCAGGTCGCGGCAGTCGCGGGCGATATCAATCGCCATGCGCACGTTGTTCCACTTAGCCACAGACACCTGCGAGGGCGTCATCTCGCCTTTATCTTTCAGCCGCCCCAGACGCAGAGCCAGCAACTGTGCGGTAGTAATACGCCGGGCATGATCGGCCAGGCGTCGTTGCACGGTCTGGGTAGTGTTCAGCGGGCGCCCGAACAGCTCGCGGCTTTCGGTGTACTCCAGCAGTTCTCGCAGGCACGCCTGCGCTGCGCCAATGACGCCCCAGGAGATGCCAAAGCGCGCCTGGGTGAGGCAGCTTAGCGGACCGCGTAGGCTGGCAACGCCAGGTAGTACGTTCTGCGCGGGTACTCGAACGTTGTCGAAGAACAACGAGGAGGTGACCGATGCGCGCAGTGAGAACTTGTTCTCGATCTCGGGTGCCTCAAAACCCGGCGTGCCCTTCTCCACCAGAAAGCCGCGCACGCCTTCTTCGGTTTGCGCCCAGACCACGGCGACGTCCGCAATACTGCCGTTGGTTATCCACATCTTGGCGCCGTTGATAATCCAGTCGGTACCATCTTTCTTGGCATGGGTTTTCATGTTGGACGGGTCGGAGCCACCGTGCGGCTCGGTAAGCCCGAAACAACCAATCGCCTCGCCGCGTGCCATCGCGGGCAGCCAGCGCTGGCGATGCTCCTCGGAGCCGTAGGTGTAAATGGGGTACATCACCAGGCTGGATTGCACGGAGACGAAGCTACGCAGCCCGCTGTCGCCACGTTCCAGTTCCTGGCAGATCAAGCCGTAGGAGACGCCGTTGAGTCCGGCGCAGTCGTAGCCTTCAATCGAGCTGCCAAACAAGCCCAGCTCCGCCACCTGCGGGATAAGCTCACGCGGGAAGTGGTGGTTTTCAAACGCTTCGCGCATCAGTGGGATGACTTTCTCATCCACAAAGCGCCCAACCGTGTCCTGTACCATGCGCTCATCTTCGGTGAGCTCACCGCGCACGTCGAACAGGTCCATGGGATCAAGGCGGCGTCGGGCAGGTGGTGTGCTGCTTGCTGGGCTGGCCATCGCAACTTCTCCGGAGCGTATTACTATTTGGGGGCTGAATAATACCGGGATGGGCATGCCCAAGGAAGCCAACTCCATCGCTGGCGGATAAAAAAACGGGCCTGGCTAAGTTGCCACGCCCGTCCATCTGCGGGCTCGCCAGTCGCGCGGTGCGAATGGCGGCCATGCCAATGCAGTGTGTTCAGTCTTTAAGGATAAAGCTGATTTTCATGTTGCAGCGGTATTCGGTAATTTTGCCCGCTTTGTTCACCACCACTTTTTGCCCGTCAACCCAGGCGCCGGTGACGTTCTTCAACGTCTGGGTGGCGCGCTTGACGCCTTTCTGGACGGCATCTTCGAAGCTTTTGGTCGAGGAGGAAGTGATTTCGGTAACGCGTGCGACTGACATAGGTACTCTCCAAATAATGAGGTGTGTTTAACCTAATCAGTTTACCAACGATCTTGCGTGGGCGCCGGTACAAGCTGGGTAAAGCTTTGTGACTGTTTCAAAACGCCGCTGAAGACCAAGTGATGGTCCCTAGCGGAGACACACACGCAAAAGGCCCGGGTTGTTTTCACAACACGGGCCTTGATTGAGGGCTAGGTGAGGCGGGTGGTGAGCGTCAGCTCGCCAGTGCCATACCGCTTCTGAGCTTCTTGATGGCATTGGCCTCGATCTGGCGGATGCGCTCAGCCGAGACGCCGTATTTATCTGCCAGCTCATGCAGCGTGGCTTTGGTGTCGGTGAGCCAGCGGCTGGCCATAATGTCGCGGCTGCGCTCGTCCAGCGTGGACAGCGCGTTGGCCAGATCATTTTGCACCGCGGTATCCCAGTCGTAGTCTTCCACCTGCTGCGCCGGATCGTCATGCGGACTAGGCAGGTAGGCCTGCGGCGAGTAGTCGTTGTCGTCGTCGTCGCCTGCGGGGGCCGGATCGAACGATAGGTCGCGCGCGGACAGCCGTCGCTCCATCTCGTTGACTTCGGCCGGCGTTACGCCCAGATCCTCGGCCACCGCAGCCGTTTCGGCGCTGCTCAGCCAGCCCAGGTGCTTTTTAGCTTTACGCAGGTTGAAGAACAGCTTGCGTTGCGCTTTGGTGGTGGCCACTTTTACCACCCGCCAGTTACGCAGTACGTACTCGTGAATTTCGGCGCGAATCCAATGCACAGCAAAAGACACCAGCCGCACGCCAACCTCTGGATCAAAGCGCTTGACCGCCTTCATCAGGCCCACGTTGCCTTCCTGCACCAGATCGCCCAGTTGCAGCCCGTAGCCTGAGTAGCCGCGGGCGATGTGCACGACAAACCGCAGGTGCGAGAACACCAGTTGTTTGGCAGCATCTAACTCGTTGTTATTCCGGAATCTTTCCGCCAGCGCTTTTTCCTGCTCAGCCTCCAGCACCGGAATCTCCTTGACCGCCTGAATATAGGCATCAAGATTTCCGATCGGACCGGCGAGCATAAGCTCGTTATTGCGAGCAACCACAGCTGCGTTCATTACGACTCCCATGAAGTGTCTGAGGGGGATTTTAGCACTCCTGAGGTTAGAGTGCTAAACCAGCGCCAAGTTCCGTGACCTGGTTCACATTGATTGGTAGGAAAAACAATGACTTAGTAGATTTTATTCCGGTTCGATAGAGCGCATGTGTCGCGCAGCGGCGATCCAGGAACCCAGCCATCCCAGGAGTGCACCGCTCAGACACAACAGCCCGGCAGAGGCCAGGCTGAGCCCATGCAGGGTGAAACCGCTGCCGTAGAGCCCGGCCACACGTTGCACTGGCCCGGCCAGCAATGCCAGCCCACCGGTCACCAAGGTGACGGCCAGCACTCCGCCCGCCAGGCCATACCAGAAGCCGCTATATAGCAATGGACGCCGGATGAAGCCGTTAGTTGCACCAATCAGCTTTGTCACCACAACCTCATCACGGCGGTTCTCGCTAT
>CBDUQI010000324.1:0-4276 GCA_965369325.1 uncultured Gammaproteobacteria bacterium | reverse complement strand
TGGTATATATAGGTCTTACATAAGGCCCTCATCATCTCGATCGAGGCGCACGCGAGCCCTCCACCTGCCCCGCACAAGGTCACAGATAGGTCATCATTCAGTCATCCCCGGATCAGGCACAATCGAAGGGACACCGGCATTATTCGCTCCAAGCTGAATACCGCCGGCAGGCCATGCAAGTTCAACTTGGGCCGGGCATACAACCTGCAACAGGAGAGAGAGATGACTGCAAAAACCGTCGACAACGGCGTAAACGTCGAGGCGCTGCTGGGCGCCCGCGAAGCGCTGACCGAAGCCCCCGAGGCCGCTCAGTTCAAGTGGCGCGCCACTTGCGAATGGCGCAACGGCACCCACAGCACCTCATCGGTTGAGGGCTTCTACGGCCTCGGCGAGGAGCACAAACATGTGAGCGAGTACAAGTTTGATGCCGACCACCCCGAGGTGTTCGCTTCCGAAGACAAGGGCGCAACGCCAGTGGAATTTGTGCTCGTCGGCCTGGCAGGCTGCCTTACGGCTGGCATTGCCGCGGTGGCGCAGAACCGGGACATTCAACTGAATTCGGTGAAAGCCACGCTGGAGGCCGGTATGGATATTCAGGGCATCCTTGGCGTTGATGCGGATGTACGCAACGGCTTTGATGGCATCAAGGTGCACTACGACGTAGATGCCAATGCCTCGCAGGAAGACATCGAAGCACTGGTAGCACAGTCGCAAAAGCGCTCGGCGGTGTTCGACATCCTGGCCAATCCCACCAACGTCACAGTTGAGGTGAACTAACCGCATGGCGCAGGTCACCCACCACCGGCAACCGGGCCGCACCGTTGATGTGATCGTGATCGGTGCCGGCCACGCCGGGCTTGCCATCAGCTACTGCCTGGCGGAGCGGGGCATCGAGCATGCTGTGCTTGAGCGAGGCGAGGTCG
This sequence comes from uncultured Gammaproteobacteria bacterium, assembly GCA_965369325.1. Lineage (GTDB taxonomy): Bacteria > Pseudomonadota > Gammaproteobacteria > Steroidobacterales > JBCBZW01 > CBDUQI01. Next base: position 3,353 of record CBDUQI010000324.1, on the reverse strand, counting down.
CCAACTCCTGGCTTCACGAGCGTTGGGATTCGCTCAAGCTGCTCACGCCCAACTGGCAAAGCCGGTTGCCCGGGCACGCCTACGCGGGCGATGATCCAGATGGCTTTATGTCCATGCCCGAGGTGGTACGCTTTATTAGTGGTTACGCACAAGCAACCAACGCGCCCGTCCACCCCAACACGCCTGTCACCTCAGTACGCCCACACGAGAGTGGGTACCTGATAAGCACGCCCTACGACACCTGGGCCTGCCGCAGTGTTGTGATCGCCAGCGGCGCCTGTAATGCCGCCAGCATCCCGGCCTGTGCCAGCGATCTGCCCGCGAGCGTGCGGCAGCTCACCCCATTACAGTACCGAGGGCCGCAGGCGTTGGAAGATGCCGGCGTGCTGGTGGTCGGGGCCTCGGCCAGCGGCCTGCAGCTGGCCGAGGAAATCCACCGCTCGGGACGGGCCGTCACGGTCGCCACAGGTGAGCATGTACGCATGCCGCGCACCTATCGCGGGCGGGATATTCAATGGTGGCTGGATGCCTGCGGCCTGCTGGATGAGCGTTACGATCAAATTGACGACATCACACGCGCACGGCGTCTGCCTTCTCCGCAACTGATCGGCAGCCGCGAACGCGACGCACTGGATCTAAACACGCTGACTGACCAGGGCGTGCAGCTAACGGGCCGGCTGATGGGTGTGCGCGAGGGCACCGCGCAATTCTCAGGCTCGCTGGCCAACGTCTGCGCGCTGGCCGATCTTAAGCTGGGACGGCTGCTGGACACCGTGGATGAATGGGCCGCTCACAATGCCAACGGCGATAGCTTTAACCAGTCGCAGCGCTACCAACCCACTCGCATTGACGCCGCGCCCCGGCTCACCCTTGATCTGGCACGGGAGAATATTCGCACCGTCATCTGGGCTACCGGGTTCCGACCCGAGTACTCATGGCTGCAGGCACCGGTGCTGGATCGCAAAGGACGCATTGCGCACGACGGCGGGATCACTGCGGCGGCCGGACTCTACGTCACCGGGCTACCGGTGCTGCGACGGCGCAAGTCCAGCTTTATCCACGGTGCCGAAGATGATGCGCGCGACATCACCCGGCACCTGCATGGCTTCCTGGATCAGGCCAGCGCGTTAGCGCCCCATCAGCTCCAATAGCGCAACCACGGTAGATTCCACACCGGCGCGTACCGCCGGCTCGGGTGAGATCTTAAACAACGGCGAGTGATGGCTGGGGACCGGCTCACCGCCCGCGTCCTCCCGATCAAAGTCTGCCTGAGGTGTGCCGCCGATCGCCCAGTAAACACTGCGAATCTGCGGATCTACGGTGAAGAAAGGAAAGTCCTCCGCGCCCATCCCCTTGGTAGGTTTGTCGATAACTTTATCTTTGCCCATCGCCTGTACCCAGGCCCCTTTGAGCCGGCGCGCCAGCGCAGCATCGTTAATGGTCGGCGGTACGCTCTCTTCGGAGACAATCACTTCGGGCAGCTTGTCCTCCGGCAAACCCGCAACCCGCCCCATGTTCTCGGCGATGCGCCGGATGCCATCCAGCAATATTGCACGCGTTTCCAGACTAGTATTGCGCACGGTAAGCTGCAGATGAGCCCGATCAGAGATGATGTTGTGCTTGGTCCCAGAATGGAACGAGCCGACGGTCACCACGCCCGGATCGCGCGGGGACAGCTCGCGGGCGACCAGGGTCTGCAGCGCCAGCACAATCTGGCTGCCCAACACGATCGGATCTTTACCCCGATGCGGATGGGCGCCGTGCGCACCAACGCCGTGGATAATAATGTCAACCGTATCGGCACCCGCATAAGGGCTGCCTTCGGACACGTTGATCTTGCCCGCCACATCGCTGGAGGAGACGTGGAATGCCAGCGCAAAATCCGGCTGGCCAAAACGTTCCCATAAACGATCTTTCTTCATCGCCTTGGCGCCCAGCACGCGCTCTTCGGCCGGCTGCACCAGCAACATGAGGGTACCGGACCACTCCTTCTTGCGCGCCACCATCTGCCGCGCGGTACCCACCAGACTGGCGATATGCACATCGTGCCCGCACGCGTGCATGGTGTGCACCATGTTGCCGGTAATCGGGTCCTTTTGGGTTTTGGTCGAGGCGTTGGCCAGGCCGGATTTCTCCTCCACCGGTAGCCCGTCCATATCGGCGCGCATCATCACGTACGGCCCTTTGCCGTTTTTAAGCATGGCAATCACACCAGTGCCACCCACCCCTTCGGTCACTTCAAAGCCGGCATCGCGCAGTTCCTTAGCCATGCGGGCGGCGGTCTGCGTCTCGACCGTGGACAACTCGGGATTGCGGTGGAAATAATCGAACAAGCCACTCAGGTGGCTCTGATAGTCCTGGTTAACGTCCTGGTGCACGCTGGCGGCGAACGCCGTTGGCGCGCTGCCCAGCAACACCCCCAGAACAACAGCAAGGCATGACTTCATCAAATTCCCCTAAAGTCTTGTAAGGAGGTAGTGTACCCACCCCATCGGCGCGCTGCGAACTGCGCGCCCCACGGAATTGGCGTTAGGGCGGGGGTGCGGCGCGATGATGCCGTGCGCGCCATTGCACTGGTGTTTTTGCCTGGCCTGGTGGCCAAAATCCGGCCGTGGCCGGATTTGTCCCTTGCTTGACCCGCGGGCACTAAGCGATAAATTAGGCAACCCAAAGAGGGAGTGTGCCGGGACCTTAGGCGACGCTAGAACAAGACATAATATGCGTCGCCAGTCCCACTTTTCGGCCCCGTCAGGAGCGACGACCGAATTCTCCTGAATTCGCTATCAGTGCCCCCAAAAAACCACTCCGGAACACCCCGCTTCAGCCCACGTCGCATTGCGCAATGCACGCACCCGGCCGGATGGTTACAATAGAAAGAGTAAGCCAGCGGTCACCGGCATCGCAGATGCCCAAAAACACAATGACTTTCCAGCAGCGCCTCTGGCGGCCCCCGATACAAAGAGGTTTCCATGAACATCACATCGTTTGATCGCTGTCGCATCGCGCTGGCAGCCGTACTATTGGGTTATGGCGTCGGCGCCATGGCGTGCCCGGTGACTGTGCTTGACGCAGACTCCACACGTGGCCTGCACGACCGCGCCATGTTCTCGCCGCTCATGCAGTTGTCTTCCACCGAGCGGCGCGCGCCAGCCCCCGCCCAGCGCATGGCGGCGACGCCCTGTGTCGACGGCATGGCCGATATCTACCCCTGCAGCAATGTCGACTTGTTGTCCTTTATGCCCCTCTCGCAACTGGGCAGCGGCAGCGGCAACGACATCTGGGGCTGGGCCGACCCGAGCAGCGGGCGCGACTTCGCCCTGTTTGCACGCACCAGCGGCACCTCGTTTGTGTAA
>CBDUQI010000323.1:0-4329 GCA_965369325.1 uncultured Gammaproteobacteria bacterium | reverse complement strand
TCGAATCGACCAATCCTTCGTGTTCAATCTGCAGCGATATTTGCCACCACCCCTGCATGCCAAATTTAACGCCGCTGATTTGATAGCCGCCGCCGCCCAGCTCAGCAGTCACTTTAGGATCGGTGGGGAACCCGTGGTTGTGCAGCGGCATGCCACCATCCACCCGCAACCTCGCCCCTTCAATCGGTTGCCCTTCCTGATTGGTAATACTCACCACCCAATTGTGGATACGATTGAACGGAGCTGGAGCCTGTTGCGGGTGAAAGGTAGCGACGAAATCACCCCGTCGGGAGCGACGGCGCGCAGACAGATCCAGACCGGCAGGCACGCCGCTGGGTGACACCTCAAGCTGACCGTTGGCCGCGTTGCGGTTCAGCGCCTCCCAATCGTCCGCCAGCTCTGCGACTGACGGTGCCGGCGCGTCTTCGACATGCTCCTGCGTCACCTGCTCGCCCGTGCAGGCGGCAAGCGGAAACGCCAATACCGCAGACAAGCACAGCGCGCGCCTGATGGTTGTAGGCGCGCCTGCGGGGGCAGCCCGGCGACCTGCACGGGCCGTGGTGTTAAACCATCGTGACAAATTCTTCAGCCGCCGTTGGGTGTATTGCCACGGTGTTGTCGAAGTCCGCTTTAGTCGCGCCCATACGCACGGCCACCGCAAAGCCCTGCAGCATCTCATCTGAGCCCATGCCGATCACGTGTAGCCCTACCACACGTTGTTCCTCGCCAACGCATATCATCTTCATGCTCATCTGCGGCTTGCGCTCGGTGAGGTGGTGATACATGGGTGTGAACTTGCTTCGATAAACATTTACCTCGCCTGGGTACTGCTCATGCGCCTGCGCTTCGGTAATGCCCACGGTGCCAATCGTCGGATGGGAGAACACGACGGTCGGTATGCATTCGTACGACAGCTTGCGCTCGGGCTGTCCGCCAAACACACGGTCGGCCAGGCGTCGGCCCGCCGCGATTGCCACCGGCGTCAGCTCCGCCTTACCGATGAGATCGCCAATGGCGTAGATGTTCTGTACGTTGGTGTTCTGCCATTCATCCACCGGCACCTGACCGGCGCCGTTGGTGTTGACGCCCGCTAGCGGCAAACCCAGATCGGCCGTATTCGCGGCCCGGCCCACCGCCCACAGTACCTCATCAAACGGGCCCAGGCGCTCGCCTGAGGAGGCCTGCACCTCAATGCCATCGTTGCCTTTGTGCAAGCTGTCGATCGGCGTGTTCAGTCGCAGGTCCAGCCCATCGCGCGCCATCTCATCGGCCAGCGCCTCACTCAACATTGTGTCGAACGAGCGCAGCACCGCCGCTTTGCGCGCCAGCAGCGTCACCTTGGAACCCAACGACTGCAACATGCCCGCCAGTTCAACCGCAATGTACCCGCTGCCGATCACCGCCACTCGCGGCGGGCAGTAGTTCAGATCAAAAAACCCGTCCGAGGTAATGCCCAGCTCAGCGCCCGGAACACCCGGCACCACCGGTTTTCCACCGGTCGCAATCACGATGTGCTTAGCGCGAACCTGCGTATCGCCGACCTGCACCGTACTGGGCCCGGTAAAGCGTCCCCAGCCTTCAAACAACTTGATGTTCAGCTTGGCCAGGTTGCTCGCATAGATGCCATTCAGGCGGGCGACGTAGGCGTCGCGCGCGGCCTTTAGTGCCGGCCAGTCCAGGCCGTTGTAGCTAACACGGAATCCATAGCCGGCTGCATCATGACGCACGTGGTGGGCCAGATCGGCGGCGTGCCACATGACTTTTTTAGGCACACATCCCACGTTGACGCAGGTACCACCGAGACGCCCCGCCTCAACGACCGCCACGCGCGCACCGTGTCGCGCCGCCCGCTGGGCCGAGGCCAGCCCGCCGCTGCCACCGCCAATAGCCAGGTAATCGAATTGGTCGGACATAGACACTCCATTGGTAATTCATCGCGGGCCGCAGGCCTGCCCGGCCTTGAAAGAACCGGAATCTTGCCATCTTCGGCCCGCCTTGACACTCGCTGGTGCCAAAAACTGGCCAAAATGCGAGCCTTAGCGCTTTACCGCGGCACCGGCGCTGCTAGACTTCCGTCTTATTTCGAGCAAACCGTGCGGATACTCATGAACCCCAACGCTGATAACCCCCTGCAACAGATGGCCGGCCTACCCCCATTTTCCGCGATCCAGCCCGAGCACATCGAGCCGGCAATCGACGCTCAACTGCAAGCCGGTCGCGCGCAACTCAAAGCCCTGACGCAGAGCAGCCAGGTCAACACGTTTGAAGACCTGGCGCTGCCGCTGGAGCAGTTAGGCCATCGGCTCAACCGCCTGTGGTCTCCAGTCAGCCACATGAACGCGGTAGTAAACAGCGATGCGCTGCGCGAGGCCTACAACGCCTGCCTGCCCAAACTGACCGAATACTCCACCGAGTTCGCCCAAAACCAGGCGCTGTACCAGGCTTACCAGCGCGTGCACGAAGGGCAGGCCGAATCACTCGATCCGGCCCAACGGCGCTTGCTGGAAGAGGCGCTGCGCGATTTCCGACTGAGCGGGGTCACCCTGGAGGGTGAGCAGAAGCAACGCTACGGCGAAGTGCGCCAGGCGCTGTCCGCCTTGCAATCAAAGTTCGGCGAAAACGTGATGGATGCCGAGACCGCCTGGAGCCGTCACATCACCGAGCAGGTGCAGCTTGAAGGGCTGCCGGAGCATGTGCTGGAACGCGCCGCTGCCCAAGCCGAGGCCAAGGGCCTGCCCGGCTGGCTGCTGAGGTTGGACTTCCCCACCTACCACGCCGTGGCCTGCCACGCGCAAAGCGCTAGTTTGCGCGAGGCGCTATATCGGGCCTGGAGCACGCGCGCCTCGGATCAGGGGTTCGGCCCCGCCGACGCCCCGACAGACACTCAAACCTGGGATAACACTCCAAACATCGACAAAATCCTGGCGTTGCGCCACGAACTAGCCCAATTGGTGGGTTTCGACAACTACGCCGAATACTCACTGGCCACCAAAATGGCCGCGAACGTCGAGGAAGTCATTGGCTTTTTGGAGCAGCTGGCAGCGCGTTCGGTCGAGGCAGCGCGGGCTGAAATGGCCGCGCTGGAGGCCTTTGCCGGACGGCCGCTTGAGCCCTGGGACGTGGGCTATTACGCGGAGAAGCTGCGCAAGGAAAAATACGACATTTCGGATGAAATGCTACGGCCTTACTTCCCCGCAACACGGGTCACCAGCGGCATGTTTGCGCTGGTACGCGAACTGTTTGGTATTGAGGTTCGCGAGCGCGAGCAGATCGACGCCTGGCATAAGGATGTGCGCTTTTTCGACATCTACGACGCAGGCACCGACAACCGGCGCGGCGGTTTTTACGTGGATCTGTTCGCGCGGCCGAAAAAGCGCGGCGGCGCCTGGATGGACGAGTGCATCGTGCGCAACGGTCTGAACGGCGAGGCGCAATTACCGGTGGCCTACCTGGTGTGTAACTTTACCCCGCCAGGTGAGGGCCGACCAGCGCTGCTTACCCATCAGGAGGTGGTCACGCTGTTTCATGAGTTTGGCCATACGCTGCACCACCTGCTCACCCGGGTGGACTACCCCAGCCTGGCCGGCATCAATGGCGTGCCGTGGGATGCAGTCGAGCTGCCCAGCCAGTTTATGGAGAATTTCGTCTGGACCGAGCAAATTCTGCCCATGATCAGCGGCCATTTCGAAACCGACGAACCGCTGCCGAAGGATCTGTTTGAGCGGCTGCTGTCCTCGCGCGCTTTCAATGCCGGCATGGCCATGGTGCGGCAACTGGAATTTGCCCTGTTTGATATGCGTGTGCACGCGGAGTACAACCCCGAGCATTCTGGGCAGGTAGCAGACATTCTGGCTCAGGTGCGCGAGCAGGTGAGCGTGGTGCCAGTATCGCCGTTCAATCGCTTCCACTGCAGCTTCTCGCATATTTTCGCCGGTGGCTATGCGGCGGGGTACTACAGCTACAAGTGGGCAGAGGTGCTCTCGGCCGATGCGTTCTCAGCCTTCGAGCAGGCGGGCGTGCTGGATACCGCGACCGGCCAGCGTCTGATGCAAAGTATCTTGGAGGTGGGCGGCACGCGTGACGCGATGGACGCTTTTGTAAGTTTCCGGGGCCGTAAGCCCGATCCGGAGCCACTCCTGCGGCACAACGGTTTGGCATGAAACTGATCGCCGACAAACCTGCCGCTGCATTATTTCGCGCAACCCCGTTGTCGCCAAAAACCGACAGTGAGGTAGGGGGGTCTGTAATCGACAGCTAAATCTGTAACTTAAAAGGTTATTTTGTGATCCTTGTCACAATACGAAGTTTATCAATTCGCGTTCTGGCTGC
>CBDUQI010000322.1:0-4361 GCA_965369325.1 uncultured Gammaproteobacteria bacterium | reverse complement strand
TGCTGGAGTGGTTTCTTGCGCAGCAGGTGGATGGCCTGGACTACACCTGGCATGGCTATCCGGTGAATCAAATGGGCGGCGTGCAAAACGCTCTGCCCAGTTTTATGGCCAGCACTCATCACATTGGCGATCAACTGGATGCCGAGCACTACATCTCGCGTCTGTCGGGTTTTGGTACTGCGTTCGATCAGTTACTTGATGACCTCACCATACGCGAGCAGCAGGACATTATTCCGCCCCGCTTCGCGGTGAATCGGGTGATTGAGGAGATGACTGGTTTCAAGAGTGTTCCGCCGCAGCAGAACATACTGTACACGTCCTTTGCCGAGCGGTTGCAAAAGCTGGAAGACCTGGATCAGAGCACCCGTGAGGATTTGCTGGCGCAGGCGCAAAGGCAAATAGAGCTGGAGGTCTATCCGGCCTACGCCAGTCTCATTAGCTATTTTGAGGGCCTTAGAACCAAGGCGACCACCGATCATGGCGTGTGGAAGTTACCGAACGGCGCCGCGTACTATGCGCACCAACTGCGCACGCATACCACGACGTCGATGACTGCCGAGCAGATCCATCAAATCGGCTTGCAGGAAGTCGCCCGGATTCAGATGCAGATGGATGAGATTCTGCTGGCCGAGGGATACGCGCAAGGCACTGTCGCGCAACGCATGAACGCGCTAAATGATGAGCAACGCTTCGTGTATCCGAATACTGATGACGGCCGTGCGGCGATTCTGGAGGAGTTCCGACGCATCATCGAGGAAATTGATGCGCGCATGGATGAGTACTTTCTGGTGCGCCCGAAAGCTGGGGTGAAGGTTGAGCGCGTGCCGGAGTTTCGCGAGGCAGGGTCCGCGGGCGCGTACTACAGCGGGCCGTCATTTGATGGCAGCCGCCCTGGAACGTTTTTTGCAAACCTGCGCGATCTTAAAGAGCAACCAAAGTTTGGTATGCGCACGCTCGCATATCACGAGGCGATCCCGGGGCATCATTGGCAGACCGCACTGCAAACCGAGCTGACAGGAGTGCCGCAGTTCCGTCGTATTCTTCCGTTCACGGCGTTCTCCGAAGGCTGGGCGCTATACGCGGAACGCCTGGCCTGGGAGGCGGGTTTGCAGGACGACCCGTTCGACAACTTAGGGCGTTTACAGGCCGAACTGTTTCGCGCCGTGCGCCTGGTGGTCGACACCGGGCTGCATGAGAAGCGCTGGACTCGTGAGCAGGCAATTGAGTACATGCGGGACAATACCGGCAGTGCTGAGTCTGACGTGGTGGCAGAGATTGAGCGCTACATGGTCTGGCCAGGGCAGGCGACAGCCTACAAGGTTGGCATGTTGAAGCTGCTGGAACTGCGCGAATTCGCACAGACAGAGCTTGGCGACGCATTTGATATTCGCGAGTTCCACGATGTGGTGCTGCGCAACGGTGATATCCCACTGACGCTGTTGGAGCGCGAGGTAAAGCGCTACGTCGACAGTAAGTAGCCGTTAGCGATCAGCCTCCAATATTACTTGATCGCTAGAAAGCCCTCGAAGCAGAGATACTTCATCACGGTCATGATGTCGGTGAACCCTGCCCGCTGCAGCAGCCCGAGATTGCCTTGCGTGGAAAATGGCTCAAGCACCCCTTTGAGGCTGCGGGTCTTGGCGACGATTTGCTCGCCAGTGTAGCCCTGACTCAGTTTGTAGTCGCTGTACAGGGTGCTCATCATGTCTTGGAAGCGGGCGTCCGGGGCGCGAACTTTTTCAAACATAACGAGCCCGCCGCCCCAGTTGAGCGCGTCGTACAGGCGGTCGAATAGCGCCTGACGTTGTTGCGGCCGAACAAATTGCAGCGTGTAATAGCACACAATGAGATCGCAGGGTTCGAGCTCGCAGGTGAGCGCATCCTCGCATTGCAGTTGCACGGTGCCAAGGTCAGTGCACCGCTCGCGGGCTTTGTCGATCATGGAGGGTTGCGCATCAATGCCGACAATGCGTAGATCGCGGTGCGCATGATGTCGGGCCAGGCGCTCGCACAGCGCGCCGGTGGAGCAGCCAAGGTCATAGCAGACCGATCCGTCGGCCAGGAAGAAGTCGGACAAGGCGGTCACCAGCGCGTGTCCCTGCTGGTACATCGGCACTGAGCGGTTCACGTGTTCGTCGAAGTTCTCGCTCACATTGCCACCAAAACTCCAGGCTGCGTTTGCGGCCTCTATAATGTCGCCAACCTCAGCCACCCCGGACTCCCACGTGTGCGATTGCTCTGATTGCCCCATTGTATCGCGTCGCTGCCCTCATCGGCAGCGCAATAGGGGGCTGGCGTGCGCTCGGTGCGACGTACCGGGTTGTTGTTATGTCTGACGCGGTGACGGATTGGGACGCGTTGTGGGCGTTGCCTGTCTCGTTGTTGCCAGGGGCGGCGGCTCGGGAGATGACGCGACTGTGCGGTGAGGCGTTCAGCCCGACGCGCCACGGCGATCTGCCGCGCTGGCAGCGCGCGGTAGAGGCACTACCGTTGATCGTTGCCGACGACGTGCAGTTGTCCGAGGCGGTTGTTATCGCCGGGCGCCAGGCACCATCGCACGCGCAGTCACGGGCGCTGCATGAGGCGTTGATGCAACTGCGGCCCTGGCGCAAAGGGCCATTGCGTTTTTTTGATCTGAGCATTGATGCCGAATGGCGCTCGGACTGGAAGTGGGCGCGTCTGCGTCAACACATTGCGCCGTTGGCTGGCCGGCGGGTGCTGGATGTGGGGTGCGGCAATGGCTACTACGGCCTGCGGATGCTTGGGCAGGGCGCTGGTTTTGTCCTGGGGTTGGATCCTTCGTTGCTCTTCGTTTGCCAGTTCGCCGCCGTCCATCGTTATGCGCCCGGCCTGGCGATGCGTGTGCTGCCTTTGGGGATTGAGGCATTGCCGCCCGCTACCCACGCGTTCGACACCGTGTTCAGTATGGGTGTGCTGTACCATCGCCGCGATCCGCTGGAGCATCTGCGCACCTTGCGTGATGCCTTGCGTAGTGGCGGAGAACTGGTGCTGGAGACACTGGTTCTGGATGGGGAGCGTGATGATTTGCTGGTGCCGGAGGGGCGATATGCACAGATGCGTAATGTCTGGGCGTTGCCGAGCACCGCACGTCTGCTGAGTTGGCTGGCGCAGTGTGGTTGGCAGGAGGCACGCGTGATCGACGTTACCCGCACCCTCACCAGCGAGCAACGCACAACGCCGTGGATGCCCTTCCGGTCACTGGCGGATTTCCTAGATCCGCACAACCCTGATCTCACCGTTGAAGGACACCCAGCCCCGCGCCGCGCCGTGGTTATTGCGACCGCGCCGGACCGGGGGTAAGCGGGCGAGGGGTATGCAACGCGCCGGCGAGATGCGCCGTGGGCTGGACCGACGCGGGATTTGCGTCGACAATCGCGCCCATGAGTAATACACGCCCCGATGCATCTGCAACACCGACGGTGGTGGCAGCCTTGTATCGCTTTGTTGAGCTTGAGGACTTCGAGGCGCTGCGCGACCCGTTGCTGCATCTATGTGACACCCATCAGCTCAAGGGCACGATCCTGCTGGCCTACGAGGGCATTAACGGCACCGTGAGTGGTTCGCGCACTGGTATCGATGCATTGCTGGCGTATCTGCACGCCGATCCGCGATTCGCCGGATTGAGTTTGCGCGAGAGCCGTGCGTCCGCGCCGCCGTTTCACCGGATGAAGGTCAAGCTTAAACGCGAGATTGTCACCATGGGCGAGGCGGATGCGGCACCTTCCGTGCGCACCGGCACCCACGTCGATCCGCAGACCTGGAACTCGCTGATACAGGATCCGCAGGTGTTGGTGCTAGATACGCGCAACGAGTACGAGACCGCGATTGGCCAGTTCGCCAATGCGGTGGCGCCGCACACGCGCAACTTTCGCGATTTCCCGGACTACGCCCGCAGGGCAATCGACCCAGCGCAGGTGAAACGCGTGGCAATGTACTGCACTGGCGGCATCCGTTGCGAGAAGGCCAGCGCCTTTTTGCTGGCCCAAGGGGTAGAGCAGGTGTACCAGCTTGAAGGCGGTATTTTGCGCTACCTGCAGGATGTGGACCCCGCGCAGTCATTGTGGGAAGGGGAGTGCTTTGTGTTCGACAACCGGGTGTCGGTGGATACCTCGCTGGACCCTGGCAATCATGTGCAATGCTACGCCTGCCGCCGGGCGCTGTCGCCGCAAGATACGTTGTCCGAGCGCTACGCGCCGGGTATTTGCTGCGCACATTGTTTTGATCAGCTTAGTCAAACGCAGCGGGCGGGGTTTGCCGAACGACGCCGCCAGGTGTTGCTGGCGCAGGCGCGCGGCGAGCAGCACATCGGGCAGTCGCCAGCGCAGTCGCCAGCGCAGTCG
>CBDUQI010000321.1:0-4369 GCA_965369325.1 uncultured Gammaproteobacteria bacterium | reverse complement strand
GTCAGGCCCTCGTTGTAGGCCGCCAGCGCCTCCTCGACTTGGCCTTGCCGCAACAAAACGTCCGCGAGTTTGTTGAGGCTGACGGAGACGTCGCGCTGGTAGCCCAGATTGTTGGGATCGCGCCCGGCCAGGTCCCGCCTTAGGGTCAGGCCCTCGTTGTAGGCCGCCAGCGCCTCCTCGACTTGGCCTTGCCGCAACAGCGTATCGCCGTGGTCGACAAGCACGGAGGCCCTCGCAGAAAACGCCCAATGCTCGTAACCCGATACGCCAGCCAACTCCTCCACAAGCTGGGTCGCGTAGGCGGCGGCTTCACGCGCTTTGTCGCTCTGGCCCACGCGAGCGTAGTGCCGAGAAAGCTGCTGTTGGAGGCTCGCTTGTCGCATTTTAAGCCGGGGGTCGGCCGCGGCGGTTTCGCCAACGCCCTGCACCATCGTGTTTGCGATTTGCAGGAGCCCGTTCGCCACGGCTGTGGTAATTTCACCGCGCTCAGCTCCGGCAGAGACCTGGTTAACGATGTCGGACACGCCGTTTAACACCGTAAGCAGCGCCGCCTCAGCGCGGGTCAGCTGTTCTTCGACGCTGCGCTGGGCATTCTCCGCGATGCGCGTCTGTTCCACTGCACGCCATGCACTGACGCTCGCCACCACAGTCAGTAGTGCGAATATGCCAACCAACCCATAGGCGAACCTCGTACGCCGCCGTTGCGCCGCCACCTCGCGCTGCTTCACCTCGCCGAAGCCGACGCCGATTAGGCCCGCCACGATCTTTAGAAGGCCCCCGCGTTTGCCATCGCCGACCTCGCGCAAGTCCGCGACGAGGCGCTCCTCCGGGTCCGGCCGGTCGGAAACAACATCGCCATCCATTGCGAAACGCAGAGCGGGGGGGAAGGTCTCGGCTGCGCCGCTGTCTATCGCGACGTCATCGGCGAAGACGGGGATGATCCGCTCGCCCTTGCCCTGGGCCTTAAAGGTCGCAACCTCCATCGACACCCACTTACTCTCGGCGGCGTTTGGGCTGCACAAGACGATCAAGTGTTCGGAGCGCTTCAGCGCCTCGGTCAGCCGGTCTGGCAGATGACCGCCGGCAGGCAACTCATCCCGGTCGCGGAAAATCGGGATCAGCCGCGTGGGCGCTCCATGCTCCCGCTGCAAACGCTTAGGCGTGCGGTAGCGCTCCAGATTGCGGTGCAGCCAACGCGCAGTCTTCCGATCAGCACTCGCGTAACTCAAAAACGCGACGTAGCGCTTGCCGCTGGAGTTCCCGTCGTTGTCTGTTTCCGTCATGGCCGTCCCGTCCGACACTCCCCGTCATTCACCCAGATGCAACCAATGGCGAAGTCTCTTATGCTTTGGTGACTGCCTGCCTTTAGTTGCTGACCGCAGGCTGATCCCCTCGAACCAGTTCCGCTTGCGCCTGGATGGCGGCGCGTATGTGACGCACAAACAGGCGCACCCGCTCGGTGGTACGCAACTCCGGATGATGCAGGATCCACGCGGTGCGCCCGGGGATCACGTCGCCTGGCGGCACGCGCACCAAACCGGCCTCGCGGTCACCGAGAAAGCAAGGCAGCCAGGCGAGTCCCAACCCCGCCTGAGCCGCCTTCAACTGCAACAAAGGATCGTCCACCGCCCAGCGCACCGGCACGTCGGCGAACGGCGTACTCGCGGTCCACGCGGGAAATGGCACCGCGTCGCGCCAGCCGATCCAACTGGCAGAGGCCGGCTCGGCGCTGATGTCGTGGCTGGCCAGGTACTGCGGCGAGGCATACACTGCCGAGACAAACGGCGGCAGACGAATGCCCACCAAATGCTCCGGCGGCCGGTTGTCAAAGCGGATGGCCACATCCGCATCGCGGCGGCTGATATCCAGCAGATCGTACGAGGGGAATATCTCCAGATCGATATCAGGGTAACGCTCGCGAAACTCAATCAAGGCGGGCATCAGCAGATGACTGGCCAGAATGTCCGGCAGCGTCACACGTATCCAACCTTCCAGACGTGCGTCCCGACCCAGCAGATCCAACTCCAGGTTCTGCACATCTTTCTCCACGGTTTCCGCCCTGCGATGAAACCGTTCGCCCTCCGCGGTTAAGCTGTAACCTTCCGGCAAGCGATTAAACAGCTTGACCGACAAGGCCGTCTCCAGGCGCTCTATGCGCCGACCAACGGTGGAGTGGCTGATACCCAATCGTGCGGAAGCACCACGCACCGATCCACCGCGGGCAAGCGCCAGAAAAATGCGAATGTCATCCCAGTCCATCGGAAACCCTCTGCGCGCACCGCTACCTGGCAGCAGTATCCCTTATCTAGCCCGGCGCATGCGAGCAACCGCATGTGCCTGATTTGCACCGGGGCGTCGCAAAATCGCGGATAGGCGTACGGCGGCACGATATCCTAGTATGGCGTTAGGCCACCACGGAGAAGCAACATGCCCAGCAATGCCGGTCCCGGTTATCGCCACCACCCTGAGTATCAGGTTCAGATCGAGCCGCTCGTCGGTAAGATTGAGTTGTTTGCGGGTGGGCAACTGATCGGGACGACGGAGCAGGCGATACACGTGCTGGAGACAGCACACGCGCCCGCGCTTTACGTCCCGCTGAATGCACTTGATACGCCCCGTCTGCAGGCAAGTGACACCCGCACCTACTGTCCGTTCAAAGGGGACGCCAGCTATTGGTCGGTGAGCCTGGGCGGCGAAGTGACGGCAGACGTGTTCTGGGAGTACCGCGAGCCGTTTGATGAGGTCTCCGGGTTACGCGGTTATGTTGGCGTGTACGTCAACCGGTTAAGTGCGGTACACCGTGACGGTACGCGCCTGGCGTAGGACTCCTTGGGAAGCACGCCGCAGCGCGATCCCGTATCATGCGCACATGCGCAAGTCCGATGACAAAAGCACCCAGGGGAGCCTGTTTGGTGATGCACCTGAGCGCGTCCCATCCCGCTCTGATGCCCGGCCAACACGCCCCGCCAGCTCGCGCCCGCGCAAGGCGGCGACGAGTGCGGCCCGGTCCAAACCATTGGCCAAACCATTGGCCAAACCATCGGCCCAACCATCGACCAAAGCACCCAGGAAACCGCGTGCTAGCCGCATGCCCTCACGCCGCGCGAGCGCGAGCACCTCTGCAACCACCTCCGTAGCCATCGGGCCAGATGCGCCTGATCGCGAGGTCCTAACCGTCTCGCGCCTGAACCGGGAGGGGCGCAGCCTGCTGGAAAGCACATTCGCGTCGGTGTGGATCGAGGGCGAGATTTCCAACTTTTCCGCACCCGCCTCCGGCCACTGGTACTTTTCGCTTAAAGACGCCCAATCGCAGGTACGGGTGGCGATGTTCCGCAGCAGCCGCAGCCGAATCCGTCTCCAACCCAAAGACGGTATGGAAGTACTGATCCGCGGGCGGGTGACCCTGTACGAGGCGCGGGGCGAGTTTCAACTGGTCGCCGAGCATATCGAGGAGACGGGCGAGGGGCGGTTGCGCGCCGCCTTTGAAGCACTGAAAAGCCGGTTAGCTGATGAGGGCTTGTTTGCGCCGCAACGCAAAGCCGAACTGCCCGCGTTCCCGCGTCGTGTCGGTGTTCTCACCTCCCCCACCGGGGCGGCTGTGCGAGACATCATTAACGTGCTTCGGCGCCGCTTCCCTGCGATGCCGGTGCGGGTGTATCCCATTCCGGTGCAGGGCGCGGAGGCTGCGCCACGCATTGTGCAGGCGCTGCGGATGGCACGACGACGAGCCGACTGCGACCTGCTGATTCTGGGCCGTGGTGGCGGCTCGTTGGAAGACTTATGGGCGTTCAACGAGGAAATCGTCGCGCGCGCGATCGCCGACTGCGACATCCCCATTATCAGCGCCGTCGGCCACGAAGTGGATTTTACCATTGCCGATTTTGTGGCCGACCAACGCGCCCCCACGCCGTCCGCAGCGGCAGAGCTGGCGGTGCCGGAGCAGGCGCAGGTGCGCGCGGCGTTCGCCGCCCACACGGCGCGCCTGGCCACGTTGATGCGTGTCCGACTGGAGCGCGACGCGGAGCGGGTGAGTTTTCTGGAACAACGGCTGACTCAACAGCACCCCGGCGCGCGCCTGCACCAGCACATGCAACGGCTGGATGAGTTATCCGCGCGTGCGCACCAAGCAACCCGCACGGCACTTAGCCAGTGGCGCAGCCGGGTGGAGCAATTGCAAACCCGCTTGCTGGCCCACTCACCGGATCGTCTGCTGCCGAATCTCAAACAACGTACCGACAGCCTGCGCAGCCGACTGGCTCAGGCGATGCAGCACAAACTGCGCGATGACTCGCTGCGACTGGCCAACACCAGCCGTGCCCTGCAGGCCGTCAGTCCGCTCGCCACACTGGACCGCGGCTACGCAATTGTC
>CBDUQI010000320.1:0-4401 GCA_965369325.1 uncultured Gammaproteobacteria bacterium | reverse complement strand
CCGCCACGATCAAGGGCCTCCTTGGCATATAGTGAATTATCATCCATGCAACCTCTCACCATCATCACCGGGATTCTGCTCGGCACCACGGCCTCTTTGGCATTTGGATTGCTGATCGTGGCCTTTATCACCGTGCTAATTGGCGATGAGGCGCCACAACTAGCCTCTGAACTTAGTCCACTTTTGATTAATGTCGCAATATTCAGTGTATTGACCGCGTTTTGTGCGCTTGGGTTCCTCGGCGTGTTAAGAAGAAAACCTTGGGCCTCAACAGCGCAGGCCATCATGTGGAGTGCATTGCTGTATGTTGGCTGGCATTTTTGGCCCAACTGATCTGCGCTAAAAAATTGTTAACCGGGGGGCATCCTGCCTGTTATCGATGTCCGCATCCGTGCTGCATTGCCGCATCTTTTGTTGCAGGGCACTGCGTTTGCTGGCCAACTGCACTGGGCTCGGGGTTGAATCAAGCCGCCCAAGGTAGGCGGTAAACCTCCTGTAGGCCTCCAGTTCGTGGCTCAACTCGCGCCCAATTAACTCCGCCATAATGGCATCGTCTAGGTAACCAAGTCCGGGGACCTGATCCGGGATCAAGTCATGCGGATTCGTTAAATAAGCAAGTGCGCTCAACACGCGCTTGCTCTCAGGTGCCGGCAGGCTCCACTGGCTGTCTTCAAGCATTCTGATCATTTGGGTCAGTCGCGCCATGCGCACCGCGACAAATTGAGGTACGTTCGTGGTCTCGTCCATCTCCTGCAGCAATGCTTTGGCATCTGTCAGTACACGCTGGCGACCGTGTGCTGCCGCTCGATCGCTAGCGCGGCGCATCGCCGCCTTGAAATGGCGCAAGTCCTCATTGGACAACTCAAATGTAACTTTCAGCCCCATGCCAACAGAGTCTAGCAGCTTGTTGTAAAAGTCGTTGACATACCGATTATGCCAGCTGCCGGGAACAGGCGTTGCGCGCGACCCGGTGGAAAAAGTTTACCGCGGGTTATCAGCCCGGGTAAGCGCGAAGCGGAAGCAGGTGCCACGTCCGGCGCGGCTGGCAACGGTAATCGCTGAGTCGTGCAACTCCAAAATGCGTTTAACGATCGCCAGACCCAGACCGCTGCGCATGCCGCTGCCGCTGGAGCCCACGTTGTCTGCCCGATACAGGCGGTCAAATACATGCGGCAACTCGGCCTCATCAATGCCACTGCCGGTGTCGGCGATCTCCACCGTGACCTGATTCGCGTCGGAATTGGCAAGCACCTGAATTTTGCCTTGCTCAGGTGTGTAGCGAAGCGCGTTTTCAATGAGGTTCTCGAATACTCGCTCGATCATTGCAATGTCGGCGTTCACCAACCCTAGAGATGGCTCCGCCGGCACCTGCAGGAAGATGCCTTTCTTGTCAGCTTCTAGCTGGAACTTCTGCGCGACGTCTTGGATCAGCTCCGACAGTGAGAACGGTTCACGCACCGGCTCGATGCTCTCCGAGTCCAGCCGCGACAGCTCGAACAACTGTGCTACCAGCCGGTTAAGTTGTTCGCCGTGGCGTGCCGCAATCTGCAGGTAATGTTGCTTTTCGGCTTCGCTCAGGCTATTGCCCTTCAGCTGCAGAGTTTCGATATAGCCCTGCATAGAGGCCAACGGTGTGCGCAGATCGTGCGAAACGTTGGTCACCAGCTCACGCCGCAGCCCGTCCATGCGGCGGATGGCATTGATCTGATGCGCGATGCGTGACGCCATGCGGCGGAACGCATCGTCCAGTCGGTCGATCTCATCGCCACTGCTGGTGGTGTCCGTGTCCGGCAGGATTTCGCTGTGCTCAAACGCTTCGACGCTAGCGGTGAGCGAGCGCAAGCGCTGGGTCAGGAACCCGAACATCAGCAACGCCGCGATAAAGGCAAACAGCAAACTGGCCAGAATTGCGAAGGCGGCCAGTTTTAGAATGTAGCTTGAGAGAAACGCCTTGGCGGTGGCGTCATATTTTTCGCCACCCAGGATGGCGTACAAATACCCAACATGCGCGCCGTTATCGATCACCGGCGCGACAGTGAATATTTTCTTATCCGTCTGGCTGCGAGGATCGTCCCCCAGCAAGGGGAGCTGCACGCCATCTGCAGATAGAAACTGGCCGATGGGTTGCAGCGAGACCTGTCGTCGTAGGATTTTCTCGTCGGGCGCTTCGTACCCCAGAATATTGCCGGCCAGATCGAGCAAGTACACCTCAACGCTGGGGTTGACGATCATCACCGTGTGCGCCAGATCGCCCAGGCCTTCACGGTTCACCCGACCATTTTGAATCAGCAGTTCTTCCTGCACCACGTACATGGCGATATCGGCGTTGAGCTTCTGGGTAACCTCCTGGTAGTACATTTCGGTCGAGAAGCGTGCGATCGCCATAAAAGCGAACCCTATCAGGGCAAAGACCACCAACAGAACAACGGCGAGGCGCGCGTAAAGTGATTGTTGCATGCGGGCGCTCTGGGCTCAGGCCTGCTCGGCGAATTTATAGCCCACGCCCCATACGGTCACGATATACCGCGGATCGGCCGGGTTGGGCTCCACCTTGGCTCGCAGGCGATTGATGTGGGAGTTGACGGTGTGTTCGTAGCCGTCGTGGCCGTAGCCCCACACGCTGTCGAGCAACTGGGCGCGCGAGTACACCTTGCCAGGATGTCGGGCGAAGTGCGTCAGCAGATCAAACTCTTTGGCCGTGAGTTCCACCCTGTTGCCAGCCACGGAGACTTCGCGGCGGTCGCCGTCAATGCTGAGCTCGCCAATGCTAATGCACGTCTCTTTCTTCTCACTCACCTGATGCTCGGCGGCTTCCATGCGTCTGAAAATGGCTTTGGCCCTGGCCATCAGCTCCAGGATACTGAACGGCTTGGTCAGGTAATCGTCGGCACCAAGTTCCAGCCCCAGCACCCGATCGAGCTCGGACGATTTAGAGGTGAGCATGAGAATAGGTGTGTAGTCCTCAGCGCTTCGAATCTGGCGGCAAACCTCTAGGCCATCCACTTGTGGTAGGCGCAGATCCAGCACGATGAGGTCCCAGTTGCCTTCGCGGGCACGGGCCAGTCCGGTGGCCCCGTCACCTGCGGTGGCGACCTCGCCCAGATCGCGCAGGTGCAGCTCCAGCAACTGTGCAATATCGCGTTCGTCTTCGATCACGAGAATTTGTCGGTTCATATCCTCTGCTCAGCTTGGATACAGGACTTGGTGAGCATACTACTGCTGGTCTCTCACGAAACCATCACGTGAACAATAAGCTTAGCTCCCGACGGGCGTCGGGTCACGGTGGCATACGGGATGCCGACAGGGCAGCGCTACCACAACGGGGGGCGACTAGCGCTTACGATCGCGCATCTGCACCTGTACGCCCAGAAAGCCCTCGCGGGTGACGCCCAGGAATACCTGCTGGTCGTCGTCGTCCACCAGGTTCAGCAGTTCCAGTCGTTTCTCGGCCAGCGCTTTTTCAATGAAGTCATCGTGTGGCTTAAGCTGGCGGGCATCCAGTCCGGGCGCGCGATAGCCCTGATTAGCATGGTCAGGCGCACCCGCCGAATACGGCGCCATCGGACCAGCTTCCGGTTGCGCGGGCAGCCGAAATTGGTGCGGATAGCTGGCGGTGTGTTTGCGCTCCAGCACCAGTTTGTGCCCTTGGACGTTATGCGCCTGGGTCGGGGGGGCGGGGGCGTCTTTCGCCTCGCTCTGCGGGTTGCTGGTACTGGAGACTGGCTCCGCGTTGTCGCAACTCCCAGCATGGGGGCTAAGCATCGCGGGGATGCCGATCGCGGTCAGGTACATAATGGCTGTGGGGTTTCGCATGAGCGCTCGCAGTGTCCCTCTACGTAAGCTTTCGATCCGTGATTCCTGTCCCACAACCGGCGACCCGATCCGAGCGGTCTTGCACAGAGCAACGTGTGGTGAGTCAAACCGTTGACCCGATGAAGGATGACGATAGTGACCCGCACAGGGTATTGTGCGGATGCTGTCTCAGCGCGACCTCGGTCGTGGTTGCAGTCTGGTGTGTGCGCTCAACCGTAACCGAGCAGAAAGCGTATGTCAGTCTAATTACACCGTAAGTACATTTTACATGAAGTGAATTATTCAAATCAATGTTTATTAAAGTATTTTACCGAGTTTTTATTGTGTGTTGCCTGTGCCTGCCGGCTCACGTTATGGCGGACACCCTGGTCGGCAACATCAACGGCTACCGGTGCGCAGCGAGCGGTCTGGCGCACTTTCACAGCCTCCGATTTGATGCGCAGGGGCGGGTCCTGGGCACCGGGGGCGCCGCCGGGCCGGAGGATGCCGCAGGGGCTCGCTACATTGACGGGGGCGGGCAAGGCCTGCTGCCGGGGCTAATCGGTGCCCAGAGGCCCTGCCTGTCGCCGGGGCGCGGGCGCCAGCGCG
>CBDUQI010000319.1:0-4434 GCA_965369325.1 uncultured Gammaproteobacteria bacterium | reverse complement strand
AGGTAGTCGTACACCGTAATGCCACAGGCATACATGCGCACTTTGCCGGGTTCGAGTGGCTCGAACGGTTCCTTGGTGCGAGTGAGGCTGTTGTAGACCTGCAGCATGTTGGGCTCTCTGAGACTAAATTAAGCGGCAAAACCGTATTCTACGTGCGGCAATGGCTCTCGCCAACGCCCTTCGCCGCATTCGGCCAGGCTAGCTGCCTGCCAGACGATCGCGCGTGGCCTGCAAGCGCTGGCGGATCTGCTCTGTACCGAGGAAGCCCCACAAGCGCACCAGTTCCGGCCCGCCCGTCTCGCCGGTTAGCGCTGCGCGCAGCGGCATGAAAAGCCCCTTGCCGCGCACCTCCGCCGCCTTGCCCAGCGCCTTGGTAAACGGTTTGTACTCGGGGGCCGTATCACCAACTTGCTGATCGGCCAGTATCGCCAGCGCGTGATCAAAAAACGCGCTGCCTGCCTGCGCCATGGCTTCGTGCGCAGCCGCGCCGGGCGCAGGCGTCTCGCACAACTGTACGGCCCACTTCGCCGCATCGGGCGGCAGCAGAATATTCTCGCGTATCAGGCCCACGAACGCCGTGGCCCGCGCCTCGCCGACCGGCCCCAGCGCAGGGCCCAGCGCGGCCTGCAACCACGCCAGCAACCCCTCGTCGCTGGCGGCCGCCAGCGCCTCGCGTTGCCAGTGCTCCAGCTGTGCCGGATCGTGCCTCGCAGGCGCGCGTCCCAGGCGCGCCAGATCGAACGCTTGCGCCAACGCATCCATCCCCATGAACTGGCTATCCGGATAATGACAGCCCAGGCGCGCCAAATGGTTGTTCAGCGCCAACGGCAGATAGCCTTCCTCTCGCACCAGGCCCACGCTTGCGCTGCCGTGGCGCTTGGACAGCGGTGCGCCATCATCGCCCACCAGCAGCGACACATGCCCGTACCGAGGCGCCGCCAGACCCAGTGCGTTAAGTAGCATGAGTTGACGAGGGGTGTTGGTCAGATGGTCTTCGCCGCGCAGCACGTGCGTGATGCCCATCATGGCATCGTCAATCGCGTTACTGAAGAAGAACGCCGGCGTGCCATCGGAGCGGCGAATAATAAAATCGCCAATATCATCGCTGGAAAAGTGCTGCTCGCCGCGCACAAAATCATCAAACATCACCGACTCACCCACCGCTACCGCATAGCGCAGCGAGGCCTGTTCGCCGGCGTCCAGACGCGCTTGCACCTCACGCGCATCCAGCCCACGGCACGTGCCCGGATAGCGCGGTGGCTTGCCCGCGGCCCGCAGCCGCGCACGTGCCCGCTTGAGCTTCTGCGGACTGCAAAAACACGGGTAGGCCCGGCCCTGCGCCTGCAAGGCGTCGTAGTGCTCCGCGTAGATCTCGCTGCGCTCGGACTGGCGGTAGGGGCCGTGCGCCCCGCCCTCGCCGGGGCCCTCATCCAGCGGCATCTGCAACCACTGCAGGTCGCCCTGCAAGCTGCGCAGGGAGGCCTCAGTACTGCGCTGCGCGTCGGTGTCTTCGGCGCGCAGCACAAACTGCCCGCCCTCACGGTGCGCCAGCAGCCAGCAGAACAGCGCGGTACGGGCATTGCCCAGGTGCAGGTCGCCGGTGGGGCTGGGGGCAAAGCGGGTGCGTACGGCGGGCGTTGTCGACGATGTTTTACTCATGCGCGTATGGTAGTGCATCCGCCAGCCTTCCGCCGCTGCCCGGCAACGATTATTATTAGGGTCACGCTATCAATCGGGTGATCCCCGCAGGCGGCTGGCCGCCCTCTCCTACACGGGACAGGGCAGTGCGCTGCGCACGCCCCCTCACCCTCCCGCATTTGAACCCCAAGGAGATTTCAATGCATCGTTTTGTCCTCAGCCTCGCGGCCACCGCATTGCTATGGGTGCCTGGCGCATTTGCCGCCACCCCGTTGTTTCCCACCATTAAGGTTAAGACCAGCGTTGGCGAATTCGTCATGCAACTGGACGGGCGCAAGGCGCCGCTGACGGTGGAGAACTTTCTTAAGTACGTGGAATCCGGCCATTACGAGGGCACTATTTTCCACCGTGTGATCCCGGGCTTTATGGCCCAAACAGGCGGTTACGTGGCCGACCTCAGCGAGAAAGAAACACTGGACCCTGTCGTAAACGAATCGGGCAACGGGTTAACCAACCGCCGAGGCACGATTGCGATGGCGCGTACCAACCATCCGCATTCAGCCACCTCGCAGTTCTTTATCAACCTGGTAGACAACGATGCGCTTAATCCCAGCCCGCGACGCTGGGGCTACACCGTATTTGGTGAAGTCACTGAAGGGATGGAGGTGATCGACAGCATCGCTAAGATTCCTACCGGCCCCAAAGGCCGTTTTCGTTCCGATGTACCTCAATCCAATATTCTGATCGAGAAAATGACCCTGGTGGAAGATTAACGGCACCCGCATGAGCACGCTGTTTATTTCCGATCTGCACCTGGAACCTGGGCAACCGCAAATCACCGAGCAGTTCCTGAGCTTCACGCGCCATCAGGCGCGTGAAGCTCAGATGCTCTACATTCTGGGCGACCTATTTGAGGTATGGCTGGGCGACGACGATCCCACTGAGTTTTCAGCGCAGATCAAATCAGCGCTGGCCGAGTTGGTTCAAAGCGGCACGCGCTGCGCGTTCATGCACGGTAACCGCGACTTTATGGTGGGCGAGCAGTTTGCGCAGGACACCGGTTGCGAGTTGCTGGATGAACACTTAGTGACGGAGCTGTACGGGCAAAGCGTATTGCTGATGCACGGCGATACGCTGTGCACCGACGACGTGGAGTACCAGAAGTTTCGCCTCATGGTGCGCAACCCACAGTGGCAGGCGCAGATGCGCGCCATGCCGTTCGAGCAACGGGTGGCGCTGGCCAAAAGTATGCGCACCCAGACGGCGGCGGCCGTCTCAGACAAAGCCGCCGAGATTATGGACGTCAATGCGCAGGCGGTGGAGCAGGCAATGACGCATCACAACGTCAGCCTGCTGCTGCACGGGCATACCCATCGCCCTGACGTGCATCATTTTCAGCTCGGCGGGCAAGCGGCCACTCGCATTGTGCTGGGCGACTGGTACACCCAGGGCAGCATGGTCCGTTGGGATGAAGAAGGGTTTACGCTGAGCGCGATGCCACGCTAGCAGTGTGTTGAAAACTCTCAGCCGGCAGGCGGACCACTGTGGAAGGCGAAGGTCGGATCAGGCGCCTGTACCAACGCCTGTTCTGCCTGAACGAAGACGCTGACCCGCTCGGTGATTGGTCCAGCGGCGAAGTTTGCCGCCAACTCAATATAGTGGATAAAGTGTCGGCGCTCGGAGCCCGCCAGCCCGCGATAAAATTCCGCCAGGGCCGGCGGCAGGTGCGGCACCAGCGCTTCGAAGCGCTCGCAACTTCGCGCCTCGATCAGCGCGCCAACAATCAATGTATCAACCAGCTTACCCGGCTCCTCGCGGCGAATGTGCTCGCGCAAACCGTTGGCGTAGCGCGCGGCCGGCATGAACGCGTACTCGATACCTTGCTCACGCATCAGCTTCTGCACTTGCTCGTAGTGGCGTAGCTCCTCGCGCGCCAGGCGCGACATGCGATGGCACAACTGTGCGTACTGTGGGTAGCGAAACATTAACGCCAGCGCCGTAGATGCGGCCTTTTTTTCGCAGTTGGCATGGTCCAGCAATAGCTCCGGCAGCCGGGAGGTTGCCCAGTCTATCCAGGCTGGCGGCGTCGGGCAGGCCAGGATATCCATCGGCTGGGACCACAAGGTGGTGGCGATCGCCGAGGTGTACTCCTGCGCACTCATCCGGGGCTCATCCGGCAGCCGCTCGGCCCGGCCGGACCAGCGTTCTGACCGCCGCGATTAAGTCTTCGGGGGTGAAGGGTTTTGACAGGAAATCCGAACACCCCGCCTCGCGGGCGCGTTGTTTGTCCTCGTCCAGACCGGACGCACTCAGCACCATGATGGGGGCCGCGAATCCTTCATCGCGCAGGACCTTTGCTGCCTCAATACCACTCATCGAGCCCGGCAGGTTGATGTCGACGATCAGCAGATCCGTGGGGTGCTGGGTAGCGCAACGAATCGCATCAGACGCGTTGTTTACAAATTCTGTCACCACACCCACGCGCGCCAGAAAGCTCTGGATCAGCACGCGAATGTCCTCGTCGTCTTCCGCCACGACAATGCGCGCCCCTTCCACACTTTTTGCCCCCCCTGCGGCGCCCGCGCCCGCACCAGCTTCGCCCTCGCCTTGCGGGGCCGGCAGGCGCACGACAAATTCACTGCCCTCGCCCAACGAGGACAGCAGCGTAATCTCACCCTGCATGCTTTGCACAATGCGGTGCGTGATGGAAAGCCCCAGTCCGGTGCCTTTTACATCTTCCCGGCCACCGCGTTGGTAAGCCGCAAAGATACTTGCCTGCAACTCCGGGGCAATACC
>CBDUQI010000318.1:0-4442 GCA_965369325.1 uncultured Gammaproteobacteria bacterium | reverse complement strand
CGGATACGATCCGCATACGGGCGTGATGCCTGCATGCGCTCCTGCGCCTTGCGCATCTTGCTGGCGGCGACCATCTGCATCGCTCTGGTGATCTTCTGAGTGTTTTGAACACTCTTGATCTTGGTGCGGATCTCTTTACCGACTGCCATTGCTTTTCCTGTTCGCTATCTCGCGGGGCTGTCCGACTCGGTGCAGCTGGCGACTAGTAAGTGCCAGTGTTGCCGAATGCTTCCAGCGCGGCCTTCAGGCCCGCTTTGATCTCGTCGCTGTAATCGCCGGTCTGGTTAATCTGCTCCAGCACATCACCGTGATTCGCGCGCACGAAGGCGTGCAGAGCGGCTTCGAAGTCCACCACCTTGTTGGCGGGCACTTCATCAAGGAAGCCTTCGTTCACAGCAAACAGCGAGACGGCCATGTCGGCCACCGTCAGCGGCGCATACTGGCGCTGCTTCATCAGCTCGGTCACACGCTGTCCACGCTCCAGCTGTTTGCGGGTGGACTCATCCAGATCGGACGCGAACTGTGAGAACGCCGCCAGCTCACGATACTGAGCCAGCGCCAGACGCACACCACCGCCGAGCTTCTTAATAATCTTGGTCTGTGCCGCACCACCCACACGCGAGACCGACAGGCCCGCGTTAATGGCCGGGCGAATACCCGCGTTGAACAGATCTGTCTCAAGGAAGATCTGCCCGTCGGTGATGGAAATCACGTTGGTGGGTACAAACGCGGAGACGTCACCGGCCTGGGTCTCAATGATCGGCAGCGCGGTGAGTGAACCGGTCTGGCCGGTCACCTTGCCGTCGGTCAGTTTGCTCACATACTCATCGTTAATCCGCGAGGAGCGCTCAAGCAAACGGGAGTGCAGGTAGAACACATCACCGGGGTAGGCTTCGCGACCTGGCGGGCGACGCAGCAGCAGCGATACCTGGCGATAGGCCCAGGCCTGCTTGGTCAGATCATCATAAACAATCAATGCGTCTTCGCCGCGATCGCGGAAGAACTCGCCCATCGAGCAACCTGAGTAAGGCGCGATGTACTGCATCGCCGCCGAGTCGGCTGCGGTAGCCGCCACCACAATGGTGTGCTCCATGGCGCCGTGCTCTTCCAGCTTGCGCACCACGCCGGCAATGGACGATGCCTTCTGCCCGATCGCCACGTAGATGCACTTAACGCCGGTGCCTCGCTGGTTGATGATGGCGTCCACTGCCACAGCCGTCTTGCCGGTCTGGCGATCGCCAATAATCAACTCGCGCTGGCCGCGGCCAACGGGCACCATCGCGTCAATCGACTTTAGCCCGGTCTGCACCGGCTGGTCGACTGATTTACGCTGAATCACACCCGGCGCCACTTTTTCAATGGGCGAGGTTTCAGAGGTCGCGATGGGGCCTTTACCGTCAATCGGATTGCCAAGCGCATCAACGACGCGCCCCAGCATGGCCTCACCCACAGGCACTTCAAGAATGCGCCCGGTGGTCTTCACCGTGTCGCCTTCTGTGATGTGTTTGTAGTCGCCGAGTACCACAGCGCCAACCGAATCCTGCTCGAGATTCAGCGCCAGTCCGAACGTTTCGCCCGGGAACTCCAACATTTCGCCGTACTGCGCGTCGGTAAGACCGTGCACACGCACGATACCGTCGGTCAGCAGGGTGACGGTGCCTACATTGCGGGCCTCCGCAGCAGCGTCGAAGTTCTTGATACGTTCCTTGATGAGATCACTGATCTCAGATGCCTTTAACGACATGGCAAACCTCTTTGGATGCGCAAATCTTTTAAATTAATGCTTCAAACTGGTGGCGAGCGCGTCCAGACGCGCACGCACTGAGCCGTCGATCACCAGATCGTCGGCCTTAATCACAACACCGCCGATCAGACTTTCGTCGATCACGGTTTCAACGTTTATCTCGCGGCCAAGACGTGCCTTCAGCGCACTGACGATCTTGGCTAACTCGGCCTCGCCGATGGGCTGCACTGAACGCAACTCAACCTCTAGCGTGTTCTCCGCTTCAGCTCGCAACGCTTCGTAGCGCTCCAGGATCTCCGGCAGCACGCCCAAGCGATCATTGGTAGCCAGCAGGCGTACGAAATTGCGCTGTGGCTCACCGAAACCATCGGTGTACAACCGAGCAATGAGCTCGGCCTGCTCTTCGGGCGTGCGGGTGGGATCGTCCAGCAGCGCACGCAGATGGGTGTTACCCACGCCCGCTGCGGCCAGCGCAAGCACGTCGCTCCATGCCGCCATCGAATTGCCCTCTCGGGCAAGCTCGAATACAGCTCGGGCGTATGGTCTGGCCAGCGTAATGTTATCGGCCATAGCCGAAGGCTCCCCTAAGTATCAGACCGGGTTAGATTTGCGCGGCCATCTCATCAAGCAGGCCCTGATGCGCGGACGCATCGATCTCTCGCTTGATGATCTGCTCAGCGCCAGCGACGGCCAGCGAGGCAACCTGCCCACGCAACTCATCGCGCGCTCGGTTGCGTTCCTGATCGATCTCATCGCGCGCCGCCTTAACCTGACGCTCGCGCTCCGCCTGACCATCAGTGCGTGCCTGATCCAGGATGTCGTTGTAGCGCGACTCGGCTTCGCCGACGATCTTGCCGGCTTTCTCGCGCGCCTCCGCTTCGATGTTCTGCGCTGTGGTATGCGCGGTGTCCAGGTCCTTACGGCCCTGCTCACCGGCTGCAATGCCATCAGCAATCGACTTTTGCCGCTCATCAATAGCGGCGATCATCGGCGGCCAGATGTACTTCATGCAAAACCACACGAAGACTAGCATGGCGACACTTTGACCAATTAACGTGAGATTAAAATCCACGTAACTCTCCTAGGCAAACTCACGCGAAAAAACCGCGCGTTAAGACCGCTTAGTTGCTTTCTGCCAGGTACTCGCCCTGCGCCTGCGGGACGTTAGCTTGTGCACCGCCAGTCGCATTCTGGTACTGGCCGATAAACGGGTTGGCAAAAGCGAAGAACAACGCGATACCGACACCGATCATGGCCACGGCGTCAAGCAGGCCCACGCTCAGGAAGAAGTTTGTGCGCAACATCGGCACCAACTCCGGCTGGCGCGCCGCGCTTTCCAGGAAGCGTCCGCCCAGCAGACCCATGCCTACACCGACACCCAATGCGCCCAGGCCAATCAATAGGCCAATTGCGACAGCGGTGAGACCAATAACGATATCCATCAGATACTCTCCTTACGTGAGATCAGCTTGCATCTATAAACAAATCAGTGCGTATCGTGTGCCTGGCTCAAATACACAATGGTCAACATCATGAATATGAAGGCCTGGAGCACGATTACAAGAATGTGGAACACCGCCCAAAGAAAGTGCAGTGGCAACTGCCACACACCGATGAGCGCGATCAGAATAAATATGAGTTCGCCCGCGTACAGATTGCCGAACAGGCGCAGCGACAGCGAGATGGGCTTGGCCACCAGCGCTACTGTCTCCAGTACGAGGTTAAACGGAATGGCCGCCGGATGGTTGAACGGCTGCAGGGTCATCTCTTTCACAAAGCCGCCCACACCTTTGATCTTGATGCTGTAGTACAGCACCAGCACAAAGACCGACAGGGCCATCGCAAAAGTAATATTCACATCTGTGGTCGGCACAACCTTCAGGTAATCGATGCCTGCGGCTTTACCTGCCAGCGGCAACCAGTCGACCGGAATGAGGTCCATCAGGTTCATCAGGAAAATCCAGACGAACAGGGTGAGGGCCAGCGGCGCAATCAGGTTGCTCTTACCGTGAAAGGTTTCTTTCACCGCATTGTCGACAAAGCCCACGAGCATCTCGACCACGGTCTGGAGCTTGCCCGGAACACCCCGCTCGGCGTTCTTTGCCACCTTGCGGAAGAAGAAAAACGCCAGCCCGCCAAGCAGTATGGAGAAGAACATACTGTCGACGTTGAGGGTGTAAAAATTCCCAGTGCAGTGGTTCCAAACCCACTGCCCCTCGTCCCGGCACACCTGCAGGTTCTGCAAGTGATGAGTAATATAGCCGGTGACTGTCTGTTCGCCTGATCCGCTTGCCATAGGGCTATGCCGTTGTTTCCTTAGCCTGCATTAGCAGGAGTGCCACCCAGGCGCCGCTCTGCGCCAGAATAAAACCCGCGAATAACCAGCCGGGGTTCGCCGGCTTTAAAGTCACAAATGCCAGAATGAAAAGCGCCACCGTGAGGGCTATCTTGCCAATCTCGCCTATCCAGGCGGCGCGCAGAATCTCGCGCGGGCTCGCCGTCGGCCCCGACATCATCCGGGCCGCCAAAAACGTGTGTGGGATGACGCAGATCGTTGCGCCAAGACCTGCCGAGAATGCGGCGGACGGCTCGTGCCAAAGGCTCAAACCCAGCACCAGCATGCTTCCCAATGCGACTTGGGTGAGCAAAGTACGTCCTGCAGTATTCAACGGAGTCCGAAGCCTCCCAGCGTTAAGCG
>CBDUQI010000317.1:0-4475 GCA_965369325.1 uncultured Gammaproteobacteria bacterium | reverse complement strand
GGTTTAGCCCGGCGCGTATGCTCGGCAAATGCCTCAACCATTGCCCACACCACAAACACATAGTGTTGGTAGTCGCTCAGCCGCAGCCGCAGGAACTCCACCTTGAGCTGATCAAATAGGAACACGAACATAAACAACAGGCCGATGCGCGCCATGCCGTCGGTCATCCCATCGGTCAGGGTCGGCCCGCGCACGTACCTTCCCCCCCACCAACGGACCCACAGCTTGGCAAACCACACTAGGTACACAACAAGCCCGATCACCCCGATGGAATACAACAGGAACAAGTACAGATTGTGCGGATAAGGAATTGTCTCGTAGCCAGGAATGTACCGGTCGGCTGAATCGATCAGCTTCATCTGCGGGCCATGCCCCAACATCAGTCGATCAGGAATTGCCTCGATGGCCATCTCCCAGGCCTTGGAGCGGCTCTCCGGTGCGTAGCCATCAAACTCGGTCTCCTTCAATCGTTCGAACAGCACATTGTAGGGTGTGAATACGACAATCAGTGCCGCCATCACGGTGCCACCAAACACGCCGCCCACCGCCAGGCGCAACGCGCGCAGTACCCCCATATCGCGCCGAAAAATCCACAAGAATGCGAAGCCCCCGACAATCAGGCTGAGAAAACCGCCGCGGTTACCGGTAGCCACAAGGAAGGCAAAGTTGCCCAAAATAAGACCGATCAACACGGCGCGCATCATTCGCGAATTCGCATGAATGAGCGCATAGCCAAACAAAATAATCGATAACGCAAAGTAACCGGCATTGGGACCGGGCGGCCCGAACGGCCCGACTAGGCGCCCGCGATCCTCAAGGTTACCGCCCATCTGCCACTCCGACACACCGAACAGCTGCATCTGGTTAAAGCCAACACCCAACTGCAAAATGCAGTAACCGATGACCAGCGCATTCATCCAGATGAGCAACTTGAATGCGTACGCTGCATCGTTGTTACGCGCGAAGTAGTTGTACACCATATAAAAAAGCACAAAGTCACTGGCGATCGTGACCAGATAAAACGCGTGATCTCGATAGGTGGGGCGCAACGTCAGCGCCATCGACAGCAGGTACACTACGAAAATAAGCGCGACGGCCGAGATGTGCGGAAAGTGCTTAAACCGCCCCTGTAAAAGGAACGCTAGCCCAGCCAGATAAATAAGCGCCACGTTGAGCGTACCGTAGCGCGAGGTGATGATCTGAAACGGTATTAACAGAATAAGTACCGCCAGCACACGCCGCTCGGAAAACACGTACGCGCCGATGAACATCATTAACGCCGCCAGCAACACCACCGCCAACTGAATAGTATGAGCATCCGATAACACGCTTAAGATCCCCTGTTGTTGGCGTTACTGTGCGCCGCATTCGGCGCATGAAGTTCATTCACCTGAGGGCGCGCGTCAGCGCAGCAATAGGTGCGGATGCCGAACGCCTGCAGCACCGCATCGATGTGCTGCTTTTGCTCATCGCTCAGACGGCTCATCCAGCGCGCGTGCGCCACGCCGCTGGCAAAGTCATCGGAAGCTTGCTGGGAGGGACGCGTCTGTATCTGTGCATCGGGTACCACTGTCAGGTTCAAGAACTGTGCAACGCGAGCCCAAGCCGCATCTTGTCCGGGCTCACCACCCAGCAACTGCTCATACAACACCGTGAGCGAACGGGCATGCGGCTCACGCTCGCCAGCGTATCGCGCTAAAAAACCGACATTCTCGATGCACCACAATGCCGCGTGGCGGGCGCACTCGTGGTCCAGCAACTTACCCAGATCGGCGATGTGAGCAAAGCGCGACTGCATAAGATCCCGATTCGCGAGATACGCGTTTAACCGCGCGTCCGGATTCCAGTCGTCCGTGCCATCACCTAGCCCGGCCGCCAGTGCAGCTCGGTCAAGCCGCATGCGGGACTCCACGACGGCGCCCGGATGGCGAACGACACATAGCAACCGAACCGACGGGTCCTGTAACAGCCAGTCGTCCATCAGGTTTGCGCGGATCAGTTTGATAAGTTCGCTCTGCCCCGGCTGCGGTTGGAAGCGTTTTTTGTTGGCCTGCCATTTACGATAGCGCCGTACCAGCGCCTTGGCCTTGCGAGGACTGAACAGCATCGACCAGTGCGGACTTACCCGTTGTGGCAGGGTGCGGAAGCGTGCCCAAACCGGCGGTAAGCGACCATCAAAGGCCTGCTGCAAATACTCCCGAAGCGCAGTGGCCTGCTGCTGAGCATTCAAATAGCCGTAGGCGTAGTGCTCTGCGACCTCGCCCATGACCGGATGCAGCGGCTCGAACACCACACCCATATGGTTCGGTTCGGCCAGCGCATCGGCGATCCAGGTGGTGCCGCTGCGACCGGAGCCCAGCACCAGCGCATTAGTCGCCTCGGATGCGTTCATGCCGCCACATCTGAGAGCGCATGATGTGCGCTGCACAGCCATTGGGCCGGTGGCCCAGCAAACCGTTCCGCCAACTGTTCCAGTTGCCCCAGATGTTGCCTCGCCAGGAGAGCTTTGACGGGCCCGGGCATGTCACCACCGGACGCCTGGCGACTCGGGTTCACCCGCTGGCGCAGGTGCTGTTCGTCACCAGCCATTGGTACCAGATCCAAAAACTGCTGAACTTTCTGCCACACGTTCACCGGGTCGTGGATAATGTGATCGTAAAATTCAATATGTACCTGCGTTTTGGGGTAGTGAGCCTCCCAGCGTGCCAGTGTGTTGACGTACTGGCCGCGTCGCTGCGGCGCCGGGTGCGTTAAAAACTGCTCATACTCATCCACGCTCAACCGGGCCAACGGTTTGCCTAGCAACCGGGGCAGCACCATCTTGGCGTGCGACCAAGAGCGTTCGATCGGATCGCGCATCACAAACACCACCCGTGCGGCGGGCAGCAGCGCATAGACGTGGGCGACTGCCTCATCATCAAGCGCGCAATAATCGGTGGTGAACTCTCCGCTGAAGCGGGCGCCACTCGGGAACAGGCTAAGATACCAATCATCGCTGATCTGCCCGTTCAGATAGCGCCAGGCCCAGGCGGGGCTGGCGCCGCTGCCCGGGCGCAACGTGCGCGCGAATGCCCGCCAGATAAGGTCGCGATCGTACTGAGCGAACAGCCCCAGTACGCCACGTCGCTCACCTTCAAACGTGCCCGCACGTGGCAGTGGGAAAACGCGATCGAAATAATGCAGCTCTTTCACCGGAGGCAGCCACACATCCGGGTGCTGCCCCAGATGATTGAACAGCCAGGTGGTACCGGATTTGGGCGCACCGATGCAAAGAAAATCGGGCCCCCGATGCTGTCCGTTTACAGTCCTGTCCATGGTCTAGTGACAACCCGTCCCGCGCCGACGCAAACATACCCCTGCATGCTGCTGCCGTACTGCTGACATAAATACCCACTCACGCCGCCGCCTCAGAAGACGGACGTCCTGCTGCGCGGATTATACAAGATTGGGCAGGTTGCATAATGCGACGAATGTCCCATTCCCGGCGCCCGGCAACCACCGGCAAGCCGGTCAGGTCACTCGCTCGCGAGCCAATGCTAACCACTCGCTCACCGGCTCGCCAAAGCGCTCGGCCAGCACCTCCAGATCGGGCAGGTAGTGGCGGGCCAGCTGCGTTGCGATGGTCGGGGGGATATCGCCACCGGAGGCCCGTCGACTGGCATTCACCCGCTCACCGAGACGCTTCGCCGACAGCGCTTCGGGTGCTTGGACATCCAGAAAACGCCAGATATCCTCCAGCATGGCAGCCGGTGCGCCACTGAGGCGATCGTAAAAATCGATGTGCAGGTGATCCGCCGGCAACGTCGCCTCCCACAGCGCCAGCGTGCGACGGTAGTCACCGTGCAGCTGCGGCTCTGGCCGCTGCAGATATCTCGCGAAGTCCGCTTCGCTTACTTGCTCAAGTGGCTTGTCCAGAATCAGCGGCAATACCATTTTGGCATGCGACCACGCACGTTGCACCGGATCGCGCATCAAGTACAGCACCTTTGTTTGCGGATACGCTTGTCGGATGTGCGCCACCGCCTCACCCGACAGTGCGCAATAGGCCGTGGTGAGATCGCCGGCCAGGCGCTCGCCTGCGGGGGCAAACAAGCGCCGATACCAGGCGTCATCGTTGCCGGCCGTGAGGTAACGCAGTGCCCACCGCGGATTGCAGCCGTACATCGGACGCATGCTTTGGCTAAGTGCGCGCAACACTACACGACGGCTTTGATCCGGCCAAAGCCCGGCAAAGCCCGTCTTTTGGCCTGGAAAGTTGAACACGGACGGAAACGGAAAACGCCGATCGAAGTAGTGCAGTTCCTTAATTGGCGGCAGCCAGATACCGGAATGCGCGGCCAACTGCTTGTACAACCAGGTGGTGCCGCACTTGGGCGCCCCGATGCACAGAAAGTCCGGCCCGCGAAGCCCTCCCGATGGTGATGGATGCACGGCATCGCAACCCGACGTCACCGCGTGTTTACTCATAGATAGAC
>CBDUQI010000316.1:0-4499 GCA_965369325.1 uncultured Gammaproteobacteria bacterium | reverse complement strand
GACACTTCGGATGAGAAGGACTAGTGAGGGAGCGACTGACCAAATCGGACCAGGCCAAGCAAGCGACGGACAGTGGTCGTACCAAGGGCGCACGCGTGCGTCATCGCCGGCCGTCCCATGAGTGATATTTTCATCAGCTACGCACGTGAGGATCGAGCACTCGCAGATCAGCTCGCCGAAGTGCTGGTGGCTCAGGGCTGGTCCGTCTGGTGGGACCGAAACATCGCCTCTGGCGAGCCGTTCGATCAGGTGATCGAAGATGCGCTTGCCGCTGCGCGCTGCGTTATCGTGTTGTGGTCGGCGCATTCAGTGGGTTCTCGGTGGGTCCGGGCCGAGGCTGGCGAAGGGCTGTCTCGTGAAGTGCTGGTGCCGATCATGGTAGACGAGGTTCAGGCGCCGCTTGCGTTTCGCCGAATCCACGCGGAACGCCTGCTCGAATGGGAGGGTGGACCAACACCCGAGCTAAACGAGGTGTTGGGCGACATTGCCTCCATGCTGGGTCGGCCGGGCGTGCACATCGCACCTGTGCGCAAACGCGCTTGGGGAGGCCAACGCGGCGTCATCGCAGCGCTTGGTGTTGCGGGTTTGTTGACCTTGCTTGCCGTCGTCGGAAGAGCCTGGACCAGCGTACAGCTTGAACGGGAGTGGCTCGGACAGTGGCGAGGAGAAGTTCAGTACAGTTGGGGGCCTGTGGTGACGGAGCAGTTTCAATTCGTCAAAAAGCACGACAGTGTCAACGGCAAGGGCTCATTCCTCGGGGTGCCGCGCCGCCTGTTCGATGTGCAACGCCGCGCACGGGAGGTCTCATTTGAAATACGCTGGGCCGAAACGATTGGCGAGAAAACCCAACCCGTGATAAATCGCTACGAAGCAACGCTAAGGGGCGATGAGATGTATGTGCGACTGCAGGACGACCGCAACTACCCGCCGGTTGAATTCGTGCTCGCTCGCGTTGATGAGGACGATCGTTAGGGGCCAGTGCAACGAGTGCCTGGAGTCACAACTAGGCTCCAGGTGCCTCTTGATCTACGGTGGGGAAGCATTCCTATGAGTTTGAATTGCTGTAGAGGCGGTATCGGCGCCCGGAGACTGTGGCTGAGTGCAGTGGCAACACTTTCGCTTGCCGGGTGTGGTGGTGGCGATAGCGAGAGTGCGACACCGCCACCCAGCGACAGTATTACGCCTACCAGTATACGCCTGGACGAGCGAGCCGCGACGCCTTTTGTCGAAAATGGGGCGCCGGTTGAACTTGAGGTCGTGATGTTTAAGCCCGTTGGCGCAGGACCTTTTCCAACGGTTGTTTTCAATCATGGGTCGACCGGCGACGGCTCCGATCCGTCACTATTTACCGTTACGGTGGTTTCCGAAACGCTCGCTAGGTTTTTCACCGACCGTGGCTGGATAATCGCTTTTCCGCAGCGGCGCGGTCGCGGCCAGTCTGATGGCCTGTACGATGAGGGTTTCAACGCCGGGCGCTCCTTTTACTCCTGTGATCGAGACGTAACGCTGGCGGGCGCGGAGCGGGCGCTGGATGATCTTGATGCGGCGGTCGACTGGTTGCGTAATCGAGCTGATGTAGAGGCAACTCGTTTACTATCCGCGGGTACCTCCCGTGGCGGCGTCCTGTCGCTCGGCCAATTGGCGCGACGCCCCGATGTCTATCTGGGGGCGATCAACTTTGTCGGCGGATGGTTAGGAGAAGGCTGCGGAGACTATCTGGATGTCAACCGAACGTTGTTGGGTGCGGGCGCATCCTTCCCCGACGACACGCTCTGGCTTTACGCCAACAACGACACGTTCTACAGCGTCGCCCACAGCCAACAGAACTTTGATGCCTTCACCAACGCCGGTGGGCTTGGGACTTTCAACGTGTACACGCGCGCGGCGGGTCTTGACGGTCACTTCGTGATGAACGACCCGGCGCTCTGGGGTGATGATCTTGACGCGTATCTGCTGTCGCTACCCTAATGCGACCCTATGCAAAGCTAATCGAGATGGCTTGCTTACCGTTTTTGCTGAGCGGTTAAGACCAGACGCTCGACCTGCGCCTTGGGGATTTCGCCGGTCTGTGCTGTATGATTAAACCGGCCCAAAGAGCAACAAGGACAGTGCCAGTGAGCAACGCCACACACGTCGTAGCCAGGCAGGTCGCCCTACTCGCCCTCGCCGCAATGTGCTCCACGACCACCCATAGCCAGGAGCTGCTGCTAAATGGCACGCTAGAGGCGGGCGCCGACGCCCCGGAGCAATGGGCAGCGGCAGCGACAGCGGGCGGCGAGTTCACCTGGACGCTCACCGAGGGACGCGCCAACAGCCGCGGCGCACGCGTAGGCAGCGAAAACAACGGCTACGCATTGCTCTACCAAAGCATGCCCGCCTCCCCCGGCACCGCCTTCACTTTCAACGGTTGGACCAAGCGCGCAGAGGGCAATGGCCAGGGCGAACTAAAGCTCGAGTTCACCGACGCCCAGGGCCGACGCCTGGCCGAACACGTACGCCCTCTGCGTGCCCCCGCCGACTGGCAACGGTTTTTCATTGTCGGTCAGGCCCCCGCCGGCACCGCGACAGCCACCGCCGTGGTGGTGGGCTTAGGCGGTGGTGCCCTGCACTTCGATGACCTCGCTCTACGCCCCACTTCCCCCACCCTCACCTTCAACTTCGCCAACACGCGTCAGACCTTTCGCGGCTTCGGCACCCAGGCCTGGGCTTACCCGGCCACCCCGGACTACCCCGACCTGGAGATCGTGCGCGCCCAGGCCCTAGAGGATTTCTCCATTCGCTACGTGCGCGTGGAGAACCTCTTCGAGTCCGCAAGCTGGGACGAGATGCGCAACCTGCGCGCGATCACCGATGCACTTGGCATCGAGTGGGTGTACACGGTGTGGGCAGCACCGGGCGCACTGCAGACCGATGCTGGCCTGCTATTCGATGTCAACGGATTCGCTCGCTGGTGGGCCCGCCACACAGCCACAGCGCATGCCAATGGTGTTGCGGTGGAGTACATCGAGTTGATGAACGAGCCAGACAGCGGTGGCCAATGGAGTACGGGCATCTCCTATGGCCAATACGGTGCTCTGGTCACCCGAACCCGTCGCTTGCTCGATCGCATGGGGCTAGCAGCGGTCGGGATCATCGGGCCAGGCACGTCCAGCACGAGTTGGTCAGCGCCGGAACGCTACATCGAGGCGATGGACGCCGCGGCGGTAGCGGCTATGGCGGGGTGGTCCACTCACTCCTGGGCCGACGACTTCGCAGGTGTGTTCCCCGAGGGCCCGGTGTCCTCGGCGGGTCATTGGCCGAACTTTGCGGCCCATGCAGCCGCCCGCGGGCCGGACAAGCTGCGCATCGTCACGGAGATCGGGACCAAGCTCAACACCTTCGCGGGTATCACCTATCGCCCAGCCGACGCCAGCCCGTGGGACGATACCCTCGCCTTCCCCTACCATAACGTCACCAACAGCCAACCCTACGCGGCCTATGTGTTTGCCAACAGCCTCGCGTTACTGAACGCCGACCAGGGCGCCGAGGCCCTGCTGCTGTGGCAATTACTGGATGAGCCAACGGAAGTATTAGGCAAAGCCAAAGGCTGGGGCATGATCGATCTGTGGGGCGTCGACAAACCGGTCGCGGGGGCGATGCGCACGCTCACGAGCGCCTTGCAGCCGGGCGCGGTGGTGGTGGAAGCGCCGCCGCAAGCGTACAACCCACTCTACGCCGCGGCATTTTTGAGCGACACGCGCGTGGTAGTTGCCGTAGCGAATACCAGCGAGGCGATGGCGTCTACGCAGATCCAGTTGACGCATGCCCCAGCGGCGCTAACAGTGGCGGGCGCGTTGCTGCATCGACGCGTGCTGATGGGCGATCCTACGCTCGGCGAGCCTGACGTGAGCACCACCGAGTCAGCGTTGATCACCTTGCAGCCAGGGATGGACGCTGGTGCCTATACGCTCGATGCCGAACTCCCTGCCTACGCCACCTTAACCATCACTCTTGAGCCGGGCAGCTAACCTTAGGGTGTGGTTTCAATCGGTCGATACAACACACGCTACAAAACACTGAGCGGTGATTCGACGTCTAACGTTTTTCGTGGAAGCCATTTCGGTTTGGTGCCGCTTCTATCCCACCCTAATTGACTCTCCGCACTTCGGTACCCGCCCTACAAAGGCACCCACATCGCAGTAATCATTGATGTCTGTGCCGTTCGAGCGCAATAGCAACCCCGGACCTCCCGTTACCCAATGCACGTCACGGGAAATGATGACAAAGATATCGTTGCGTTGCGCAAACATTGACTGCGGAAAGAAAAACCCGTTCTCGAGCTCGAGGTATTCACCGCATCCGGTAAAACCTAGCGCTGTCAATCGCTCAAGAACGCCAGACGCAATACCGTCTGGCGACAATTCGCCATCGTTGTTTCCCATGAACCACTTCGCGGCCTTTAAACCGTCAGACGTTATGGCCCCAGGGAGTAGTCGGCACATGTTGTCCAATTGGAGATG
>CBDUQI010000315.1:0-4596 GCA_965369325.1 uncultured Gammaproteobacteria bacterium | reverse complement strand
GGGCCAGGGCCAGGATAATCGCAGCGGTAATAACGCCGGCGGCGCTAACTCTGAAGGCAATAGCGGTGGGCAGGCCGCCGACAGCGCGAACGGCAATACATCACAGGCGAGCGGCAACCGCAGCGGCGGCGACCGCAGTCGCCAGCAATCACGCGGCAACCGGAGTGATAGCGATTCACGTGATTCTGCTGCACGCACATCCGCTGAAAGCACACCATCAAAAAGCGACACCAGCAGCGGCACCGCCTCAACCGATTCGGGCGGCGCGAAGGCCTCCTCAACACCACCGCGTACACCAAGGCCTGCGGTGCCTGCGCGCGAGGAAGGCACCTCATCCTCCGCCTCAGCCAGCGCATCTGGCGGCAGCTCGCCCTCCGGCGGGAACACATCGTCGAGCAGCTTCTTCGAGCGCCCCAGGCCGGCACCCCAGATACCGCGGGTGGAGGCGGCCAAGCCCCAAGCACCGAAGCCTGAGGCACCCAAACCCGAGGTACCCAAACCACCGGTGATTCCCAGAGTGTCGACCGCGGCGCCGACGCCGCCGCCTAAGGTGGCACCCGCGTCACCGCCGACACCTCCTGCACCGGCGCCACGCCCAATCCCTGCTGCACCGCCCACAGTGGCTCCGGCGCCCTCGCCGCGACCTCCATCAAGCCCTCCGGCGCCATCCGCCCCAGCCCCATCGGGTGGTCCATCTTCAGGAGGCAGCTCGGGCAATGGCAATAGCGGTGGCAACGATTAAGCGCCAACGCACTCACGCTTAACGGCTGATACCCACGTACCAAAAAGACCGCTCTTCAGGCGGTCTTTTTTTTCGAACCTTGACGTAAATCTGTCACCCGCAATCTTCATCAACATAGGCGCGGTATCGCATATGCTATGATCGCAATTTGCCCTTACCGGCTTGCGGAACAGGTATCGTAATAACCTGGCGAGCGGCAGGCGGCAACCCGAGCATCAGGCGTCCTCGTATCATGATTCAACGCGAGATTTCCGACAAACGATATCAAATGGACGCCCTGGATGGGCTTAGAGGTTTCGCCGCGTTGATGGTGGTCTTTAGCCACACAAGCAATTCAAAGATGTTTCTGCTACCGGCGCTGGATATGCGTGGCACCGGGAAGCCGGCCGTATTTTTGTTCTTTCTGCTTAGCGCCTTTTTACTCTCGCTGCCGTTGCTGAAGCAGGGTTACGGTGTCCTGACGTTCCGCGCAATGTCTCACTACTGGCAGCGACGTTTTTTTAGAATCTACCCCTTGTACACCCTCTACCTATTGTTAGGGTTGGTGAGCTCAGCGATTTTCTTCACGTACTTGGGTAAGTCCAACGTCGGCGTGCCTTTCGCACTCGACCTCGGCGGTTTCGTGCAACACATGTTGCTGCAAGAAGGTAAGGGCGTGACATGGAGTATTGCGGTCGAGTTTAAGTTTTATTTTGCGCTGCCGTTTATCGTGTTGGCCGCCTT
The DNA here is from genome assembly GCA_965369325.1 of uncultured Gammaproteobacteria bacterium. Lineage (GTDB taxonomy): Bacteria > Pseudomonadota > Gammaproteobacteria > Steroidobacterales > JBCBZW01 > CBDUQI01. The sequence continues at coordinate 3,131 of CBDUQI010000315.1, read as the reverse complement.
CGCGGCTCGGCCTCTTGGTCTATGGGCGCCTGTTACCCTGCTGCTAGGCCTGTTGTTGCTGTCGCAAGTGCTCTCGCCGCAGAGCGAGTCGGCCGTCAATGACACCCGAGTGTTGCCGTATATGCCGATATTTCTGCTGGGTGTGTTGCTGGCGGTTCTGCAGGATGCAAACAATCGAGGACAGCTACACTTAACCGATAACCTGGCGCTGCGTTTGCTTGGTTATGTTGGTGTGCTGGGCATTTTGCTGATGTCGCCATCCGTGTATTCCGTACTGGCAGGGCATGTGGAGAACGACCATTTCCATCGTCAGTTCGTGCTCTACGGTTTTCTGTGGTCATTTGTGTTGATGTCTGCAGTTAATGTCAACGGCTTGGTACAACGCGTGTTCGCTTGGCCCGGACTGCGGTTCTTTGGTGCCCTGAGTTTTAGTTTGTATCTTTTTCACCCTATCGTTATCAGGGTGTTGAAAACGCTCCACATCGACACCCCGGTCAACGCCTGGATAGTGGTGCTAGCCTCCACGTTGGCCGCATATATTTCGTTCGCCGTCTTGGAAGGGCCAGTGTCACGATTCAAACTGCGCCGCACGCATTTCGGGCTACGCCCTAATAGCGAGACTGGAAAGTAGTACCTGCCGAGGAGACACCCGTTAAGTAACCGGGCGTGCCGAGTCGACGCTAGCCCTTACGCTGCAATTCCTGTAGCAGGCCGTTCGAGGCTGCCTCAACCAGATCCAGCACTCGCTCGAATCCGGCGGGACCGCCGTAGAACGGATCGGGTACATCACTGACACGCGCATCGGGCGCGTACTGCAAAAACAACCCAAGCTGGCCAGCGAACCCACCGGGCACCTGGGACCGTAGCTCAGACAGGTTGTCAGCATCCATAGCCAAGATATAGTCGAACACCTCGTAGTCCTGCGGTACTACCTGGCGTGCCCGGATCTGGCTGAGATCCACGCCACGCCCCAATGCGGCCGCCTGCGCCCGTCCGTCCGGCGCCTGTCCGATGTGGTACCCGTGGGTGCCCGCCGAATCCACCTCCACCGGCAAACCGGGCGCCTGCGCGTCCATCAGGCGCTGAAACACACCTTCGGCGGTTGGAGAACGGCAAATATTCCCCATGCAGACAAACAAAATTCGGGTCGTGTTGCGCAGGCTCATCTTTTACCTCAGGTAGTTTTAGTATCGTCGACGATGTTCATGTTCGCCATACCACTGTTGCCAAGCGCAACCACCGCAAATGGGCCACCCAGGCGGCTGTGCTGCACATCGGTGTGATCCGGCGCCGGGGTCTGAGCAAGAATCGCGGGCGCGAACTGCTCGGCATTGCTGGCGGGCCGGTAGCCCAGAAAACTGGCCTTGGCATTGTCGACCGGTACGCGGTCGTTGTTCGAGACGCCATAGATTATCGAAAAGTCGGTGCGAGGCGCGGCGATCGCCTGCTGCACCAGATGGACTAAATCTTCATAGGACAACCAGGTACCAAGTGCCCGCGCACTGGTCACTTGCGCGCAGGACAGTATTCGCAGGCAAACCGACTCCACCTGCCGCTTGTCCCAGTACAGGCTGGCCAGATCTTCAGCAAAACATTTCGCCAGACCATAAAACGTATCGGGCCTGTGAGACGCATCGACACCGATAAAATCCGTGTTGGCATGCATTCCTACCGCGTGAATGGAACTTGCGTAAATCACCCGTCTCACGCCTTGTTGATAGGCCGCTTCCCACACGTGATAGGCCCCCACAATGTTCGGGCCCAGAAGGGTCTCGAAGGGTGCCTCATCCCCATACGCGCCAAAGTGCACCACCATGTCGGCTCCCTCGAGCAGCGCATGCATTTGCTCGTAACTCGTTAGATCTGCCTGTACGTAAGCCTCACCTGGATACAGATTGCCCACGTTCTCAGCGATGTCTGAAGAGACGAGCACGTTGGCAAGCCGCGCCAGCGGCTCGCGCAGATAAGAACCCAGACGACCGGCAGCACCCGTTAATACGATCTTGTTCATTTCAACTACTCACCCCGCGCCAGCCTCATATCACCGCCAATTCTACAAACGGCGCGTTGTTGGGGATTCTGGCGTAATTGAACGGCGATAAATCCAGCGTCCGATACTCGCCGTAGGTAATCAGCTCGCCGGTTCCACGCCCCATCGCGGGCGACTGTTGCAACCCGTGCCCGGAGAAACCATTTAGAAACAGGAAATTCGCGACTTGCGTGTGCGGGCCCAGGATGGCGTTGTGATCAAAGGTATTGAACGCGTAGTGGCCGACCCATGAGTTGATGAGTTTGATCGCTTCGAACTGCGGGATTCTGCTGGCCAGTACTGGCCAGACCTTTGCCTCCCATAGGCTGTGGTCCTCGCCGAAGTCCTCATAACCCACCGCCTCGTCAACGTCCGGCGCACACCCGGCAAGATATAAACGCCCATCCGTGCGCATGTGAATGCCGCTGGGATCGATCGTCAGCGGCAGGTCGCGATCAAGGGGCGTCTGCGCCTCAAATATGTAGGTGTAACGCTTGCGCGGCTCCACGGGTATTTCAATCCCGGCCATGCGTGAGGTGAGCACCGCCCTCGGGCCGGAGGCGTTTACCACGGTACCGCACGCAATCCGCTCGCCAGACTTCAGGATTACACCGCCCACTGCAGTACCCGCAGCGTTAAGGCGCATGCCAACCACTTCGTTGGCCACGTACTCCACGCCCCGCTCGCGCGCCGAACGGCGCCACCAATCGAAGACCGCAGTGCAGTCCCAGTAGCCCTCATCTACGGTGTTGTGGCTGCCAGCCACGATGTCATCCACATTGTAAAATGGATAGTCCTGCTTGATTTGCTCAGGCGACATCATTTTGGTGCCTGCGCCGCAAACAGCCTGTGTGCGCTGCGCCTCGCGCAACATGCTGGCGGCCCGCTCATCGCTCGCCAGATACATATAGCCGTAGTTTTGAATCGACAGCTCTGGCACTCGGTCATCGTCGCCCATATAACGGCGAAAATTCTTCACGAAGTCAGCGGCAAACTGCGATACCCGCACGTTAATCTCGCGCGAGAACTGCTGGCGCATACAACTGTTGGTGTGCGCAGTGGATGAAAACTCATAACTGGGGTCTTTTTCGAGCACCAGGAC
>CBDUQI010000314.1:0-4678 GCA_965369325.1 uncultured Gammaproteobacteria bacterium | reverse complement strand
CTCATGGACGCGCGCGATGCAGCGCTCAATCCTCACGGCCTTACCTTTGCCAGCGTCTGCCCCGAAGGCGTTGCGCATTTGCTTGGTGTGACAGAGCGTCTCGGCCGCCATCAGGCGCATGCCCATGTTGGAGAATATTTTGGCGTCCTCGCGAAGCCAGCAATCGCCGGTCGGAAGTGGGGCGCCTATCGACCCGGATGCGCTGCCGTTGTTCCAACCGAAGCCGAGGACTTTCTGGCATTTTGAGTTAGACATCGGGGTCGGGGCGTAGGCGGCCGCCACTGGGATCTCGTAAATCGTGGTATCGCCCCCGATTTCGATCTGGCTTTCGTCGGCCCATTCAATCATATTGGCGCCGCCGGTCATGGAGCCGCCGTTGAGGGTGGTTGCCCCCGTGGTGACGCTGGCGTCCATGGTGCCGCCGGTCAGCGTAGTGGCGCCAGTGCTGAGCGTGGTGTCAAGTTGCAGATCGTTGTTGGCCTGGCTGGCCGAGGCTGCGCCGGCGGCGGCATGCCCGCCCTGGGCCGTCTGATGCTGACCCTGCTGCTGCCCTTGCTGCTGCCCCTGGTGTTGGGCCTGGATGTCGATGATGCGGCCTGTACGCGGCTCCCAGGCATGGGCTGACCCGAAGGCGAGGAGCAGCAGCGCTGCCAGTGTGAATCGTGCGTTCATAGGCGTGTGTTTCCTTATATCAGTCTAAGTTGTTGTACGGGGAATGGGTCGTATTCCACCAGCGAGAGCTGCCCGGTGACACAATCAGGAAGCCTTCCTCTCTTGGCCTGATTGCATCGCCTGGGCAGTAGTTGGAGATTCCAAAGGACGTGCAGGCCGCCTTCGCAGAGCGGCACAATGTGGTCGACTTCGTATCCCCACTTGCGAGCGAAAACGTAGAAGACGCGGACGGATGCGCGATGCTCAGGTCCGACGTCGATTTCAGCCAGCATCCGGCGCCTGAGGTAATTCTTGCCTGGATGGTCATATCTGTCGTACCACCGGTGCCAGCGCTCGGCGCGCTGTTCCCAGGTGGCGCCCTCGGGTGTGATGTAGGCCTTAGCCACTAAAATGGCACTCTATTCAGCGAGTCGATATATTTTCCTCGTGATCGCCACTGAGCCCTGCACGAATAGCAGATCACGGTGCTGTAATTTGATGCAAACGGGTCTGGTGGCACTCGCAAATTACCAGGCAACGCGGTGTTACTGCGCATCTGAATGGAGGGTTCACGCGCTGCGCGATGCTTGTATAAAAGAACCTCCCAGTTTCGCGATTCAATGGGCTTCGTTATCTCACTGCATATGCAAGCGCCGCTCAAAACGGGATGTCTTCGTCTGAGATGGCCGTGTTGGCATCGGCCGGGCGATCGACATGGGCTACTCGGCCGCCCATCTCTTGACGGAGCTGTGACACGATCGGGTCAGTGATGAATTGATCGAATCCCACCCTGCTTAGCTGTATCAGCTCTTGGCTGGTGAACGCATTAGCAGCAGAGGCGGCGTGGGCCGCAGGGACGCTCCAGAATTCGACACCGGCGTCGGTTACGTACTGCGCTGCAGCGTCTTTTGAGTGCAGCTCAATTAGCTGGGCTGGCACTAAGTCAGGGATGAATGTGTGATCCGTGCACCCGACCTTCTGTCTGGAGCTGTCGATCTGGGTCTGATATCGATGGCACACCCATGTCCCGTTGGATTCATTCTCGCCTACGAGCGGCTGGGAGAACACGCAGTTTCGGCAGTTTGCCGTCGGTGGCAGCTCATGCCCCCAGTAAACTTCGCGCCACTCTACCGGCTTCATTTTGACGCGCCAGTCGGTCTCATCTCGGTAGCTGCTGGCCGGCGCCTCAGTCGCGGTGACGATGTCCCAGGCAAGTTGTTCCATGGCCGGCCCGAACGTGGGGTCTACCGGAATGCGCTCGAAATATAGGTTGCTGTTGTTCTTGTTGTAGACCACGACCAGGCAGCGGGCCAGATTGGCGTGGTGCATGTACACCTGACACTGCCCGTAGTATTTCGGGTTGGATTTCTCGACGCCTTCTTTTAGTAGGATATTGAAGTACTTGTCGGCCATGGATTTCACCTCGAGCAGGTGCCATGCATCGGATTCGGGTATCCCTCGGATGACGCCATCGACGCGGCCTCGGTAATGCCCGGAGACTGCCGAGAATCCAAATTGCTCGCCGCCCTGTTCATTGTGAACCTCGAATCCTGACAGACGCAAAACCCGCACGACTTCGTCTTCAATGATATTGCCGAGATTGAAAAGCAGATAGAGGAACGGGGGAATCTTGTCTGGCAGGCACCATCGGAATTTCAGCCAGGTCTCGCGCGGGTCGCCCGCGACCGAACTCATCGGGACGGTGGTAGAGCCAAGGCGTTTGCTGCTGTTATCCGTGATGGCCGTCTGCACGGCATCCATGATCGGGCTGATGATAACCTCGTTGCTCATTTACTCTCCTCGGTGTGAGCCGTCCATGCGGCTCTGGCTGCGCCCAGGGCGGGGTAGCATCTGCCTCTCTGCCTCATGAGACGATGTCTACGTGCAGATCATGATGTATCCAGTATTTGCTCATGCTGGCGCCGATTATCAGCAGCCTATCTGCCGAGGTGTTCACAACCGTGGCATATCGACGGCCGTTGCCATGGCGATAGCTGATCTCAGTTCCCGGCGGAAATGCCGAGGCGATGCTGCGGTGGTAGGCCTTGGTGGCTCGATCCAGCTCGCCCGATAGCCGTCTTACAGTGCGTAAAAATCGCTTATTGTCTCTGACTGGCACGTACTTACCCTTCGGCATATTCAACCCTCTGTACATCTTTCCACTGACTGGCCATGTCTACATAGATGGCCAGTGGCGTTTTCAGTATCCCGCCGGCGACGCCTTCATGGCATGTCTCGAAATCTACCGGATCGCGGGGGAATATTTCCCCATACTGCGGCAACACTGCGCGCTTTGCAATGCCTTCAGCCTTGCGGCCGGCAAATCCGCCGTACCCGAGACACAGTATCTGTGAGTAAGTGGTAAAATCGTCCACCACGTCATACATGACGCGCAGGCAGTAGTTGCCGCTTTTGGCCTCAAATGCCACGCAGCGAACAGCTTCTACTTCATACCTGACAATTTCGCGTTCGTTTTCCTCCTGGCCTGAGATGACTGCCGAGGAGCTGGGGGCTTTTTCCAGCTCCTCGGATAGCAGGATTGCGCCGCAGCATTCACACTGGGCCGCTGCCATCCGATTCTCGGCGCCGCAGGTCTCGCAAAGTTTTGTGACAATCTCCCATACGTATCCGCAATGCTCGCATTTGCTTACCGCCAGAGGGCACAAGGTGCTGCAGCTGGGGCATTCCTTCACGCGCGTGACGACGCTGGTTCTGGTCTTTGCCGGCCGTGCGCGGTCGATGGGGCCGAAGCGCTGCAGGCATCCGCCGAAATCCAGTATCAGGCAATCGGTCTTGCCGGTCTCGGGCGAGGGCCTGAGGCCTCGGCCGACCATCTGAATGAACAGGCCGAGCGACTTGGTCGGGCGCATCAGCGCGATGCAGTCGAGCCTCGGGGCGTCCCACCCTTCGGTGAGCACGCCCACATTGGCGATGCCTGGGACCTCGCCGGACTCAAAGGCCGCCAGCGCTCTGGCGCGCTCCACCTTCGGCGTTCCCCCATGAATCAGCGGCACATCGTACCCGCGGGCCGACGCTCGCTCATGGACGATGGTCGCGTGTTCAATGTTGACGCAAAAGAACACGGTAGAGTCGCGCCCAGGCAATGGCTCTATCGCATGTTTCTCCCACTGATCTAGCTGGGCATCGACCAGGTCCGCCTTGGCGGCCCGCTCACCGAGCTGTTTTTTATTGAAATCACCGGCCACAGTTCGCAGGCCGGCGGTATCTATATTGGCCTCTGTAGCGACTGCGCGAGGCGGCGCCAGATAGCCGGCCAGGACCATCTCGCGGATTGATTTTTCGTAAGCCACACCCTTGAATACCTCGTCTGGTCCGTAGATGTAGCCAGCGTCGCTTCGATACGGCGTGGCGGTGAATCCTACGACCATGACGTGGCTTACGACGCGCTGCAGCTCGTGTATCAGATATTGGTACCGAGTCTGCTCATCACGGCCAATGTTGTGCGCCTCGTCTACGATGACCAGATCGAAGCCGCCGTGCTCATCGAGCACCTCGCGTGCACGCTGAGCGGTGTGCGCGAAGGAGTCACGGGAGGCGATTGTGATGGGTTCCACTTCAAGCCTGCCGAGGCCGGCGCAGTAAACGCCTGTTTGCGCCTCTGGCCAGACCGACAGGATTTTGCACTCAGCTTGCTCGAGCAGTTCCTGTCGGTGAGCGAGGACCAGCACGCGGGCCGCGGGCCACTGGGTCTGGATTCGTTTTATCAGAAGGGCGAAGACAATGGTTTTGCCGCTGGCGGTGGGGAGGACGACAAGCGGGAAATCTCCCGGGCGCTCGCCCCACCAGGCGAAGAGCGCGTCGATGACTTCTAGTTGATAGGGCCTTGGGATGATTGGTTGCCCAGCTCCCTCAAGGGGAGCTGGGGTGGGGCTGAGGCCGAGTGAACGCTGGAGCGCCATGCCTCCCGAGTTCGCTTATCTGCTACTGCTGCTGCCAGGGCAGACCAGGCGGGACACCAGGTCCTGCAGGGGGCTGCTCTGCGCCGGCTGGTGCAGCAGTAGCAGAT
>CBDUQI010000313.1:0-4721 GCA_965369325.1 uncultured Gammaproteobacteria bacterium | reverse complement strand
CCCCCGCACGGGACCAAGCAATGGCTGGCGCACACGTTGCGTCGGGGCTTTGCGGCGTTACAGGCGAACGATATCCAAACGGCATCCAACTGTTGCCGCGATGTGCTCAGCGCGCAGCCCAAGCTGGTGCAGGGGCACTTCTTGGTCGGACTGGTGGCACTGGCGACGCAGGACCGCCGCACGGCGCTGCACGCCTTCGGCTCAGTCACCCAACTGGATCCCGATCATGGTGCGGCCTGGGGGCAGCTTGCCCGTTTGTACGTGAGCGACGGGCAGATGCTCAAAGCCGATAGTGCGCTGGCCAACGCCGTGCGCAAGCCGAGCGAAGATCACATGGTGCACGACCTGGTAGCCAGTGTGTACACGCGCCTTGGCGAGCACGAACGTGCGCGCGAGCATCACCATCAGGCGATGCAGTTACTGCCGCAGTTCCTGCCCTATCAGGTGAACTATGCCAACGCGCTGGTTTACCACGGTCGTAATGAGGAGGCCGCCGCGTTGTTGCGCGAGGCACTGGTGCAGGCGCCGGACAACCCACAGGCGCACTGGATACTCTCGGGTACCGCGCGTGCTACGGATGAGCAGCATATCCGCCAGATGCGCGATGCACTGCCGGCCAGCGATGGCCATCCGCGCGCGCTGGCATTTTTGTACTACGCGATGGGCAAAGAGTACGAGGATCTGCAGCAGTGGGAGCTGGCCTTTGACGCGTTCGCTCGCGGTGCGCACGAGCGGCGCAAGACGGTGGAGTACGACGAGCCGTCCGAGGAGGCATTTTACGCAGCGCTGGAGCAGAGCCTGAGTGCCGACTGGTTTGCGCAGGCGGCCGAGGGTTTCGACACCGACGGGCCGGTGTTCGTGCTGGGTCAGCCGCGTACCGGTACCACGTTGATCGAACGCATTATCACCAGTCACTCGATGGTGCATTCCGCCGGCGAGCTGCAGCAGTTCGGCATCGCCATACGTCGCCTGTCCGGTTTGGTCGAGCCGCGCCGGTTCTCCGAGGCGTTGCTGACAGAGGCGCTTAAGCTGGAGCCCAAGGCCATCGGCGGGCTGTACATGCAAAGCACGCAGCGGATGCGCGGCGATACGCCAAGGTTTGTGGACAAGTTGCCGAGCAACTTCGTGTACCTGCCGCTGATCCTGAAGGCGTTGCCGAATGCGAAAGTGGTGCACTTGCGCCGCGATCCGATGGATGCCTGCTTTTCCAGTTTCAAGCAACTGTTCGCGGATGCGTACCTGCACTCTTACGAGCAGACAGAGATGGCCCGCCATCACGCCCGCTATGCACGCCTGATGGACGTTTGGCGCGAGCGCTTTGAAGGGCGCTTCTTCGATATTTCCTACGAGCAGACGGTGGCCGATCTGGCGCCGAACGCACGTGCGCTGATCGACTACCTGCAATTGCCGTGGGAGGATGCCTGCCTGCACTTTCACGAGCAGCCGGGCGCGGTATCGACAGCGAGTGCCAGCCAGGTGCGCGAGCCGGTGCATACACGCTCGGTCGGGCGCTGGCGGCAGTACGAACAACAATTGCAGCCCATGCGTGACGCGCTGGAGGCAGCGGGGGTGAGTGTTGACTGAACTTGGTGGTATCGACGTCGGGATTATTTTCGGCTATCTGATGATGTTGTTGGTGATCGGCATCCTGACGAGTCGCAAACAGGGCAGCGTCGAGGATTACTTTCTGGCGAGCGGACGCGTGGGCACCATCTCGGTTGCCTGCCTGTGGCTGGCCTCATGGGTGGGTGGTGCCGCGATTGTCGGTGGCGCCGCCAATGCGTATGACGTTGGCATCAGCTCGGCGTGGTACATGGGCGCGATGGCCATCGGCTGTCTCCTGTTTGGTCTGTTCTTCTCTGTGCGAATAAAGCGCATTGGCGCGCGTGAGCGATTGCTCACGTACCCGGAGCTGATGGAGTCACGCTACGACAGCCGCACGCGTATTGTCTCTACATTGCCCACGGTGGCAGGGTATATGGCGTATGCCGCAGGGCAAATCGCGGCTGCCGCTACCGTGCTGGCAACTCTACTGGGTTGGGACTTCACCAGCGCGCTGATGCTCTCAAGTGCCATCCTGGTGATCTACACCGCCACCGGCGGATTTCTTGCGGTGACTTACACCGATTGGGTGCAGTTTGGTCTGTTGTTTATTGGGCTGGTGCTGGTCGGTATTCCGGTTGCGATCAACAGCGGCGGTACCTGGGAGGCATTCTCCAGCAACCTGCCCGCCGGCCACTACGACATCGGCGGTTGGGGCTGGGCCACCATTCTGGCCGTGGTGGTCTCCATCTGTTTGAGTTTTTTCACTGGCATGGACAGCTACACTCGAATGTTCGCCGCCAAGAGCGAACGTGTGGCGAAGAACGGCACGCTGCTGGCTGTGGTGTTCTTTGTGCCGCTGGCGATTGGTGCGACCTGGCTGGGCCTGACGGCGGTGCTGTTGTTCCCCGACGCGGAGAACAGTAAAGACATTCTCACCACCTTTGTGCTGGCAGAGTTTCCGGCCGGCCTCAAGGGGCTAATGCTGGCAGGCGTCATCGCCGCGCTGATGTCCACGGCGGATATCTGCATCCTTACCGCCTCAGCCAATCTCACCCGCGATGTGTACCAACGTTATATCAATCCCGAGGTCGGCCCTCTCGCCCTGGTCCGCATTAGCATGGGCGCCTCGGTGTTCATTGGCACGCTGGCCACGCTGATGGCGTGGCAGATGCGGGATGTGATTAGTATCTTGCTGGTTGCGTTCACCATCAACTCCGCGGCCTTGTTCATCCCAAGTATCGCGATGGTGTACTTCGCGCGTGCAGATAAAAACGCCGCGTTCTGGAGTATTTTGCTGTCGTTGCTGACCGTGGTGTGTTGGTACACCGCGAAAGAATCGGGCATGACCGGCGTGTTCACCATTGATCCATTGTGGCCGGGGCTCACCGTCTCATTCGCGGTGTTCGCCGGACTCACTCTGTTTACCTCGCCAGAACGTGAACACCAGTCTTAAGGTTGTTGTCGCGGAGCTGGCGCAGCTTGCTGGCCGGGATCTGTCGATCGAGCAGGAGATTCTGGGGCCGCAGGTAGAGCTCTCACACGTGAGCTTCGATGATGATCCGTCAGCGTTAGTTGCCGGGTGCGTCGATGCTGACGTTATCCTTACGGATTTCGTGCCGTTTACGGCCGAGGTGCTGTCGCAATTGCCCGCGTGTCGACTGATCAGCGTGGCGGCGACCGGATACAACAGCATTGATGTGAAGGCGGCCGCAGCGTTGGGCATTCGGGTATGCGCGGTGGAGGAGTACTGTACTAGTGAGGTGGCGGACCACACGCTGATGCTGTTGCTTGCATTGGCGCGGTGGTTCCCGGCTTATCACTCACACGTGCAGCACGATGCCGGGTGGCAGTTCGATTTGGTGCGCGGGCTGCGTCGGTTGTCGAGCCTGACGCTTGGGATTATTGGATTCGGTCGTATTGGGCAGGCGGTGGCGGCGCGGGCGGCCGGGTTCGGGATGCGCATCGTCGCGTTCGACCCCGCGATGCAGAGTGCGCCTGATGCTTTGGCGACGCTCGTACCGCTGGAGACCCTGTGCGCCGAATCGGACATTATCAGCCTTCACTGCAGCCTCACCCCAGAGAATCGTGGACTTGTGGATGCCGGCGCGTTCGCGCAGATGCGCAAGCAACCGTTTTTGATCAACGTGGCTCGCGGTGAGTTGATCGATGAGGCAGATCTTTGTGCAGCGTTGGACAGCGGGCAAGTTGCTGGTGCGGCGCTCGACGTGTTGGCGGATGAAGCGCCGGATATTCAGTGCCATCCGCTGGCCGGCCGCGAGAATGTGATTCTGACGCCGCACATGGCGTTTTATTCCGATGCGTCCACGCGGGAGTGCCGGGAGGTGTCGGCACGGAATATTCGTTGCTTTGTTGAGGGAAGGCATGAACAGGTGCGCCGATACGTGTAGTGGGCGCTGCGCTGGATTCCAATGTTCGGTCGCCTAAAAAACTACAGCTTAGGTGACCGGATGTTGGGTCAACGCTAAGTGCAGGACATGAAGAGATATTCCAGAGTTATCGCCGAACGAACAAGCATGTCAAAAACGACAAATCGCAATATCAGGCGCTTTGACCCCGACGATCGACGATCCTCTATGCACTGTTGGACGATAGACCAGTCATTGAATTAATATCTGACACATCGAACCTGTCTTAGCGCATGCTAACTTCTGAACAAAATGTCGATACCCGAACCCCAAGATATTGACGTACTACTCCGTCACCAACGAGCTCTGTGCCATCTTCGAGAAAGGAAGCGTTCCGATCGTATTGCCATATTTCTTGGGGCGGGTGCATCAAAATCATTCGGTTTCCCATCCTGGTCCGAGTTGATAAACCGGATCGAGAAGGCACCGGAGTTCGCGGGGAATGAAAAGCCTTCTAGCAAGAGAGATTTGGTTTATCGTACTCAAGTCCTTCTAAATCACCTTCTACGGCAAGCTTGCACGAATGGAACACAGATCGATGCCGCAGCGGAGAGAGTGGCCAAGCATCAGTGGATATCCATCGTCCACAGATGTTTGTACGAAACCACTGTATCAGACGACGAAATGCAGGATCATCCTTACTTGAGCCATTTCTTAGCCGTTATCAAGGAGTCGCCGCTAACAATTAACTATAACTTTGACGACTGCATTGAAAGAATGCTGGCGAAGAGGTTTGCTGCCGAACAGTCG
>CBDUQI010000312.1:0-4728 GCA_965369325.1 uncultured Gammaproteobacteria bacterium | reverse complement strand
GAATGGGGTTGAGGATTGGTTCGTTAGGCGCTAATACCTCCAAGAGGCAACGGGCTCGCAGCTATTGTCTACCAAACCGGCTATTACTGCGCGCTTTTACCAATTTCGCCTTCTCACCGGGTAATTCGAGGAACTGCGCAGATTTCCCTCAACGGATAGTCGTCTCCTGGGCACTGTCAAGTTGTCGCTCGATCAGAGACAATTGTGACATGAGAAGCAAATATCGTGGGCTATCGGTTCCCACCCCAGATCATCAGTCGTGCCGTTTGGTACTATCATCGCTTCCAGCTCAGCTTTCGCGATATCGAGGATCTGCTGGCCGAGCGAGGCGTCATTGTGTCCTACGAAGCCATTCGGTTATGGTGCGCGAAGTTTGGCCCTGACCACGCGAAGAGTCTCCAAAAGCGTCGCGGCAGGCTCGGCGACACTTGGTTCATGAATGAGGTCGTGGTGAAAATTCGCGGTCAGCATTATTTGTGGCGGGCCGTCGATCAGGACGGCGACGTCATCGATATTCTCATCCAACGTCGGAAGAACAGACGTGCCGCAACGCGTTTCTTCTGCAAAATGCTGATGCATCAGGGCGAGCCGCCTAGACGAATAGTCACCGACTGACGTTACCCCCAGAGTAGCTCCGCGCAGTCTACTAGGTTGGTTCATCTTACGCCACCGCCCTGGCGAACACAGCAGGCGGCTGGTAATTCAGGGAGCTGTGCGGCCGCTCTTCGTTGTAGTGGTATCTCCAATCGTTTATCACGGAACGTGCATGCGTCAGCGATCTGAACCAGTGCTGATTCAAACAGCCTTCTCGGAAACGGCCGTTGAACGACTCAACGAATGCGTTCTGGGTCGGCTTTCCGGGTTGGATAAAGTGTAGCTTCACACCACTGTCTGCAGACCAAAAGAACATAGCTTTGCTCGTCAGCTCGGGCCCATTGTCCATGACAATACGCCTTGGTAGCGGACGTGGAAGCTCACTAAGGAAGCGGGCCAGGCGAGCGCCCGATATCGACGTATCAACTAGTTGGCCCACGCACTCCCGGCTGAAATCGTCAACCACGTTCAGGACCCGAAAACGCCGACCACTGGCGAGTTGGTCAGAGACGAAGTCCAAAGACCAGCGCTCGTTGCGCCCAGTGGGTAGCGTCATCGGGATCCGTGGCCGCACCAATTTCTTCCGCTTCTTGGTCCGAACCTGTAAACCTTCTTCGGTATACAGTCGGTAGGTTCGCTTGTGGTTGACGACCAATCCTTCGCGACGGAGCATACCGTGCAGCAGCGGACAGCCGTAGCGCGGGTATTTCTCCGCCAACACCTTAAGACGCCGGCGCAATGCGATATCGTCTTTAGGACGGGCTCGATACCGAACCACGGATCGGCTTATGTCCAAGAGCCTGCAGCCTGCGCGCTCGCTCAGTAGACCTCGCTGGGTCCAATCGTGCACAACGCGGCGCCGAGCAGCAGGCTTCACCACTAATGGGATGGTCCGCCCCGGACCTAAACGGGCAAAATGGGTGTTGTCACACTCCCAACGCGAGGCAAACCACCATGGATATTACAACCCTAGGTATCGATGTAGGCAAGAACCAGTTTCACTTGATTGGCACGAACCGCGCCGGCAAACCGATGCTGAAAAAGAAATTCACACGCACTAAGCTAGCAGAATTCGTAGCTAACCACCCGCCGTGCCTGATTGGCATGGAGGCGTGCCCGGGCTCACAGCATTTCGCGAGGAAATTCGAGAGCTTCGGCCACCAGGTAAAGCTGATGCCAGCTCAGTTCGTCAAGCCGTACGTAAAATCAAACAAGAACGACTTCAACGATGCGGCCGCTATCGCCGAAGCCGTCCGACGCCCAACCATGAGGTTTGTCACCACCAAGACCACCGAGCAGCACGACCTGCAGGCGTTGCATCGGGTACGAGAACGATTGATACGCACCCGCACCAGCGTCATTTGCCAGTGGCGTTCGTTCCTCCTTGAGAACGGCGTCGCCGTGCGGACCGGCCGAGTAGCGCTTTCCAAGGCGATACCGGACATTCTTGAAGATGCAGAAAACCCTCTGTCTGATCGAATGCGCGCCCTCATCAATCGTTTGCGTAGCCACTGGCTCTATCTCGACGAGGAGGTCAAATTCGTTTCCGATGATCTAGAGCGAATCGCCAAGTCTCGCGATGACTGCCGACGACTGCTGACTGTGCCCGGGGTTGGGCCACTGGTCGCCACTGCCCTGGTTGCGGCAGTTGGCAATGGCCGACAGTTCCGAAAGGCTCGTGAGCTCTCCTCCTGGCTTGGACTGGTACCCAGGGAGCATTCCACTGGGGGCAAGCAACGACTACTTGGCATCAGCAAACGTGGCAGTTGCTACCTCAACTTGAATCGCAGCCAGCACCAGATCGGCCCCTGGATCGACGAGTTGGCCAACAGAGGTACGCATCGAAACGTCATAGTCGTGGCGATCGCCAACAAACTGGCGCGAATCTGCTGGGCAGTTGTGCGCGATGGTACTGTCTATCATTGTTCGAAAGCCTAAAATAGGGAAAGCTAATGAACTGAGGATCACCCCACCGATTGCAGCAACTCGATATTGATGGCAGCACAGTCAATCCCTTGTCGTTGAAGCTCGGCTCGAAAGCGGTCTACGAGACCGAACCAACTAATTGAGCCAACGACTCGCGGATCCTCATCATGGCCAGGAAGGCATTCTTCCATAAACAGGCCGGATACATTTATGCAGACTGGCTTCGCCACACCCAGTATCGGGCTATTGCAAAACCGGGGCGGACCATACATTTCGGCCGAGGGCATCCTTCAAGGCGACCTTTTCGAGCATGGTTTCGGCAAGGAGCTTCTTCAGCTTCTTGTTCTCGGCTTCCAGCTCCCGGAGTCGCTTGGCTTCAGCGACTTCCATGCCGCCGTACTTGGCTTTCCAGGTGTAGATCGTGCCTTCGGCAAAACCGTGCTCACGGGCTAGCTCCGCCAACGGAACCCCAGCTTCGTGCTCATGCAGAATCGTGATGATCTGCTCTTCGGAAAATCGTTTGCGCTTCATGTGGGACCTCCCAAGGGTCAATAATATCGGGAAATCCTAGTGAGTTCTTGGCGCTGATCTTGGGGAGAACGTCACTGCACCTAAACAAGAAAGGCTGGGAACTCTCCCAGCCTTTCCATTTGCCGGGAGAGCGGCTAGTTGCAGAGATTGTCCAAGCCACTGGGGCCAGGCACAGTGAATATAGCATCACGCAGAATTTCCAGATCGAGGAAGTCCACGGTACCATCTACATTGATGTCAGCGTTCGGATCACCGGCGAAGAACTGTTCCTTCATGATCCGAAAGTCGTGCCAGCCGGTTGTACAATCGTTATCCAAATCTGCGTCGCATTGGTTGCCTATGTTGTCAAAGTCAGCGTCCACTTGCGATAAGTTGGATACGAATGTGCAATTGTCTAAGTGATCTGGCACGGTGTCTCCATCCTGATCTGCGTAGTCACCCGGCATTGAAGAGGACGTTTCCCGCTGTACTGAAGAACAGCCTGTGAGGGGTAGTTCATCGTTGACGAGAGCTGACGCAGGTGGTGCAAAGAAGGCGCAGAGTAGTGCCATAAAGGCGGGGTAGTGTTGTAAGAGCGTTTGTGACTTCATTTCGGATTCTCCACTTGGGTTTTCAGTTACGACGCTAGCGTGCGTATACATGATTAACTGAGGAGAATCTCAGGTCCTGCGAGAAAGCTGATAGTTTCCTGGAAATTGTCTGCGCTGGCGTCCGGTTTGAGATAATAGTGGCCGATGCGAATGCCTTAATACCCTTAGAGTAGAAACGAATCAGAACTCGGAGGCAACGGCGGTTGCATCGGCGGAGACCGCCCAATATCCCAGGTGATAGGTGCGATGAGACAGTAGCCACCTTTGGGGATTGTCTGTATGTACTCGGGATTGCGCGGATTGTCCGAAAAAGCCTTTCGCAGGTCGGAGATGAGGCTTTCAATACGGTTGTTCACCCCTATGATAACGGTCGCGTCCCATAGAACTTCAGCTATGCCGTCTTTGCTGCAAACGGCGTTGGGATGTTGGGCTAGGTAGACCAGCAAAAGCACTGACATATGGCGGATCTGTTGCGAAGAGCCAATTCTTATATGCACAAGTAGATGTTTGTCCGGATGCATATAGTACTCACCGACCCTAAATGATCGACAGTTGGATACTGTAGCTATCATGTTCTTGTCCTCATCAGGATGCGCAAGGATAAGAGTCGTACGACGTCGGAGGTCATTTCACTGGAGCTGATCACGAGTTTCTAGTGGAGTGAAGTATTCGGTGCAGGCGCTTGGACGCGTGCTTGGGCGGATATGTCACCCGCGAAGTCAAGCAGAAGCCACGACCTCTAACAGTTCTGATGTACTTGGGAGAACGAGCGATGTCCCCAAACGCCTTTCGCAGCTTGCAGATCAGCGTCTCCACAGCATTGTCCATTTCGCTATCAGCAGCCCATACAAAATCGATGATCTCCTGTTTGCTGACCACTTGACCACTATGGGTCGCTAGGAAACGAAGTACGGTCATTACCTGGGGCTGTAACTGCGTAATCTCGTCGTTAGGTCCGACTAACAAGTGTTGTGCCGGTGCCACTAGTACGTTTCCGACGCAAAATATGCCTTGTGTGAAGTGCTCGTCCAACTTCGAGGGCGTCAGTTTTTCCGTCGCGGGCGCTTCATTTGCGGCAAGTAACTGC
>CBDUQI010000311.1:0-4771 GCA_965369325.1 uncultured Gammaproteobacteria bacterium | reverse complement strand
TACCTGGCTACGAACTAGGGGGTCGGAGGTTCGAATCCTTCCGGGCGCGCCATTTGTCAAAGGTGCATTCCGATCACATGGTTTACACCTTGATTCCGGACACATATAGGCGTATTGCGGCGCAGCCCTATCTCACCCATCGTTTCGCCTATCACCCAGCTGTTACTGCTTTGCCCTCAAGATACGTCGGCACTACCACCCTCCACAAAATGACCTGACACCGTTTGCCAGTCCGAACTTGCTGAGCTAGATGATGAGGGCTGGGAGCCGTTATGGTTCATAATCAGTACGTTTCACTGCGCTTACTAATTAGTTTGGCTACGCTACGGGCGCCAATTTTCTGCACAAAACCTAAGTGACGTAGTTTTGAACGGAGAACGACCTAGGCATGGATATCGTTGTGTTTTTGGTCGCCATGGCTCTCGTCTTATACCTCGGTGTTTTCAGGAGTCCTTTCAGAAAGCGCCCGGCAGTGCCGATCGTGAGCCCCCGTCTTGGCTTGTGGAATCCACACGGTGGGGAAAATGAGGCGCTTGTCGAGGAAGACAAAGCGATGCTGGCGCCACTATTCTCAAGTGTTGAAGTAACCCAATACAACGCCCCCGTATGTGATGTGTTGTTTGCCTATTGCAAGCTAACTGGGGCAGGGGAACTGCGACATTCACGTCTTTCTTTTGCTGAACAGGTAAAGACATCACAGGCTGTGGTGGTAGTCATTGCAAGCGAAAACGACTTCGAGCGCGGCATGGCTGCTGCGGAGTCATTGAAACCATCACGGCTGAACCTGATCGTGACGGCAGATCGTCGTGGGGCCATATTCTCACGATTTTTTGTGAGATTGTTTACCAGGATGCACGGGGGTGTTGGGATGCCGGTGGCGTGGAATGAGCTGGCACCGCAAACACCACATGAGACACATGCGCAAGTGCCGTCAACGATTTGTCTCATAGGTGCCGGGCAAACTGCGTTTAAAAAGCGTTGAGGGGAAAGGGGACACGGGAATTGTCCGGGAGGACGCAGAGGGAGCAGACATGAAGAAGATTCTGGTTTGGGTGAGCATTGTAGCGCTGCTGTTGGTCTGGACATTCGTGCACGTCCACTGGGCAGTCATGGTCGCTGTCCATGTGCTGGCGTTTTTTACACTGGTCGTGCCGGCGCTTAGAAGTTTGGCGAAGCGCAGGCGACGTAGACAACAGTGGCAGAGTATCTTTGATTCTGTCTTTGGTCCGAGTGCGTTTGCACCAACCATGAGCGTCGGTTCGTCATATGGATACCCGGAATTCAGAATTAAATTTTCAAGCAAAGACGACCACGACGCGTCGGCGCGGGCCGGGCTACACGGCCAATTCTCGACGATGATCGGGCCGGCGTGCCGCGACATCGGCAGGCCTGACGCACCTTTTAACCCAAGGTTGGGGGTACTGTTCCTCTTCCCTGGTTGGGTCTACTATGACAGGCAGTTCGTGAGGTTTCGCGGAGCTGAATGGGCGGAGGCTGGGAAAAAGAATCTTGCTAACGATCTAGATCCCTATTATGACCTAAACGGTCGTGCGCCAACGAAACGGTGGGTGGTGGCTGTAAGCGCCGTGGCGGTTGCGGCCGTCGTATTCGTTATGGCGTGGGTATTGGGGTTAGGCGCTGTGTTACTACCAGAGGGGAGCACCCTATTCCCGTCAAAGAAGAGCACCGCAACGCCAGCTGCGGTCGTGCGCTGCCTAACCGATCCTTTGGTACCGGATCCCGAAATCTGTCGGAAGCCTATGCAGAGCCCTGTGCCCAACTTAAGTGAGTTCTATACTAATAAAGGTACGTAGACTTACGTTGGTCGTAAGGTGAACTGCTACGACAATGCCGTGACGGAAAGTTTCTTCATATGTGAAAGTTCAACTCGTTCACAGATAAAGATACGTGAATCGCCGACAGCTCCACGAACTCCATGCGCAAGATGTCTTGAGGAACTCGAAATAGACGCGCACAAGCGCGCCCCGGTGAGAAAACGGGGCGCCTGTCAGTCGATCCCGTACCCGGCCAGTGCGGCGGCATACACCTCAATCGCATCCCACAGGTTCTGCAGGCGCAGATTCTCATTGCGCCCGTGTTGATTGTTGTCGTGATTGGCGATAGGCAGGATCAGGATGGGGGCGTCCAGCGCTTTTTCGAACAAGTAAATCGGCAGGCTGCCGCCCATGGTGGGCGTGAGTAGTGTGCGCTGACCATCAATGGAATCCAAAATGCCGATCAACCGCCGGGCCTGCGGGCTGTCCAGGCGCGCACGGAAACCGGGGTAAGCGCCGGGGCGCCAGTCAGTCTTGATTACGCGAGGGTGTGCGCGCAGCACGTCCGGCGTGGGGGTCTCCTGCACGACGTGAAACCCCTGTGCCTTGAGATAGGCGTGCATCGCACGCGTGACTGAGGCGGGTGTCTGCTCGGGCACCAGACGCAGGTTAAGCGAGGCGGATGCACTCGGTTGAATGATGTTGCGCGAGGCATCGCCCACCGATCCACCTTGCAGCCCTTTGACGATGATCGCGGGTCGCATCACCAGCGCTTCCAGGCGCTCGCCGTTGCCCTCGGTGCGCCCCAGCGCTAGTTCTTTAGCCAGTGCCGTATCGATGCGCGGCATCGTGGCGATGGCGGCGCGCTCGGCGGCATCGATCGGGCGAACGTTGTCGTCGAAGCCTGGCACGGTGACTTCGCCCTCGGCGTTTTTCATGCTCGCTAGCAGACGTATCAGGCTGTCGGTAGGGTTGGGCGCCCAGTTGCCGTAGTGGCCGCTGTGCAAGGGACGGGTGGCGCCGTAGGTGGTGAGGTCCAGTGACATCGATCCGCGAACGCCAAACACCAGCTGGCGCCGCCGGGACTGATGCATGGGCCCGTCGCAAAACAGCATGAGATCGGTGCTGAGCTTGTCCCCGTGGGCTTTGAGGATGGCGGCAAGCGTGGGCGAGCCGGCTTCTTCCTCGCCATCGAGCAGAAGCTTGATGTTAACGCTCGGCGTAATGCCGGCTGCGTGCAGACCCTCCAGCGCGGCGAGCAGGGCGATTAACGGCGCCTTGTCGTCGCCTGCTGAGCGCGCGAACACGCGCCACTGCGGATCGAACTTGTCCTGCACCTCATCCCAGTCGATCACGCGCCCGCCGTCCTCGACCAACGCCGTGCGCAATGTCGGTTGCCAGGGCGGGGAGGCCCAGTTGTCCCGCTGCACCGGCTGGCCATCAAAATGCGCATAGATCAGCAGCGTTTTGCTGGCGCCCGCGAAGCGCCGCTCGGCGAATACATAGGGTGCGCCGCCTGCCGTCCAGATCTCGCTGGTGAATTGTTGCCGCGTCAGTTCGCGTACGATCCAGTCGGCGTTGCGCATCATGTCGTCAGGGTTTCGGGCGACGTTGGGCAGGCGCAGAAACTCACGAAACTGGCTGACGATCTGCACCTCATGCGACTGGCGATAGGCACGTGCCGCGTCAGCGGCACTATTGCTGGCGACGCTTGTCGTCGCGCATCCAAGGCTGAACATGGCCACCACCAGACTTAGTGTGCACCGGCGCTCAAATACAAAGCAGGAGGCGAGGGGGGAGTTTGGTTGCATTGGTCTACTCAGGCGTGAGGACGCGCAGAATCTGGCCCGGGTAAATCAGATTCGGGTCTTGGATCTGGGCGTTGTTGTGCTGAAATACCTGCCGCCATCGGTGTGGATCAGCGTAAAAACGTTCGGCTATTTTTGACAGCGCGTCGCCCCGGGTAACGTGATATTCAATGTAGCGCTCACCGTCTTTCCTCGCGGTGGTTGCATCGGCGGGTGTGCCTTGGCTGCTGAGCTGTTGCCGGGCACTCAACGGCACAAGCAATATCTGACCGGGATAGATTAGATCGGGATCGTCGATGCTGATCGCGACTGATGAGTTGCTCGCCTGCCGGTTATGCGCGCTGAGCAGCACGGGCCAGTGGCGGCCCTCACCCGTGAGGCGTTGGGCGATCCCCCACAGGGTGTCGCCGGCCAGTACGGTGACTGGCACCTGAGCAGCGGGCGCCGGGGTTACGACGTTCGGCGGGGGAGGGTAGTTAAGAATTTGCGTTTCTATCGCCTCGATGCGTAACGTCAACGTGGGATCCAGCGCGAGCTCCCCTTCGGTGATCTGCCAGACGGTTTGAAGCGCTTGTTCGGCGAGCGATGGCTGGTCGATCAGCAAATAGGCCTCGCTGGCATCCAGCATGGCGCTCAGCAGGTGTTGCTGTGGTTCCTGGCCGAGGGCTCGAGTCGAGTACGCGTTCGGGTTGGACCCCAGCGCCTCGCGCATCTGCATCAGGGCATCAAGGCTACGGTCGGGCGTGCGCAGCGCCTGCACCGTCGCATCCAACTGTGCTTCGGTTACCTGGTGTTCGCTGCTGCCGTCATCGCCGTTCGACGGGTTACCGGTACTGCCCTGTCCAGCGCCGGTCCCGGTGTGGGTTCCAGAACCGTTCCCGGTGTCGGGCCCAATGTCGGGCCCAGTGCCGGGGTCCGTGCCAGGGTCAGTGATGACCGGCGGGTTCGGCTGGCCCGGTGCGCTGCCCACCCGCAAGAAGTTGGGAACGGCGAACATCGCCAGCGCCACCATCGCCACTAGTGCCGCGGTCAGGATTATCCAGGGAAAGCGGCGCCCGCGCGATTCGCGATGCACTTGCCTGGTTGGTTG
Organism: uncultured Gammaproteobacteria bacterium; assembly: GCA_965369325.1. Classification (GTDB taxonomy): domain Bacteria; phylum Pseudomonadota; class Gammaproteobacteria; order Steroidobacterales; family JBCBZW01; genus CBDUQI01. Next base: position 98 of record CBDUQI010000311.1, on the reverse strand, counting down.
CGGCACGCGCGGCCGGGCAGCTGCGCCGACTTCCTGCGCCGCCGCTGGAGCGACGGGCGCCGACGGCGCTGGGGCGGGTACCCGGATCGGGCTCGGCA
>CBDUQI010000310.1:0-4814 GCA_965369325.1 uncultured Gammaproteobacteria bacterium | reverse complement strand
CACTTAAGTTGTTATTTTGCGACAACTTGATGGCTTGCTCAAAATGCTCGCGCCCGCGCTCCGGTTGCCCGCCCAGGGCAGGCGGCCGTAAGGTATTGATCACGCCCAGATAAAAGTGCACATCCGCTGCGTTGTACTCAGGATCCAGCCCCTGCACACGGTTGAGCGCAAGCTCCGCGCGGGGCAATGTGGCGACCGAACCCCAGTCATCACTGCGGGCGTTCAGCCACGCCAGCCAGGCCAGCGACATAGAATACAGGGCAGGCACGTCGTTCTTGTCCAGCGACGCCATCTGGGCCTCAAAATCTTCAAACGTCGCCGCCTGGGAGCAGGTATGGCTGGCCTGCGCACACAATGCCCGCTGACCATAATCCAACGCCCGACGCGTCATGATCTTGGCCCGCGGCGGTTCGTCGGCAAACAGCGCGGCGTAGAAGGTGTACAACTGCGCACCGGCCCCAAGCAAGGCCGGGTCCTCGGCCTGGCCCTGGATGAAGCTGTCGACCATCAATAGGTAAGCGGGTGCTCCGTCACGTACCGTGGCGGGGTCGTCCTGGTTCAGGATCGCCTGAGTCAGGCTGTTGGCCAGATCGCTCGCCACGGAATTGATCAGTGTGGCGCAGCCACCAAGGCTGAGCACCGCCAGCATTGTGCCGGCTATGCACCCCGCGCCGCCTTGCCATCGCGCCACTCTTAACATTCGCACCCCCAAATTAAAGAGAAACGATGATCTCGTTCATCCGTTGAACGAATCCGGCGGGATCATCCAAATCCCCTCCTTCCGCTAGAATCGCCTGGTCCAGCAACAAATGGCTCCACCGCTTGAAGCGCTCTTTGTCCTCATCCGTACTGGCTTTGATCACGATGGGGTGGGTTGGGTTCAACTCCAGAATCGGCTTACTACTCGGCACCTCCTGGCCCGCCTCGCGCAGCATGCGCTCCAGGCGACCGCCCAATGCCCCTTCCGCGCTGACGATGCAGGCCGGCGAGTCTTTCAGGCGCTTGGAGATCCGCACATCTTCCACTTTTTCGCCCAATACCGAGCCGACCCGGGCCACAAACTCACGAAATTGCTCGTCAATCTGCTTGTCCGCCTCATCGTCCTTACCGTCCAGCTCACCCAAATCCAGTTCACCGCGATTGATTGAGCGCAGCGGCTTGCCATCAAACTCCGGGATTGCGCCTGCGACCCACTCATCCACCCGGTCAGAGAGCAGCAGGACCTCCAGTCCCTTCTCGCGGAAGACCTCAATATGAGGGCTGTTCTTCGCGGCGGCGTGAGTATCGCCGGTAATGTAATAAATGTGCTCCTGCTCGGGTTGCATCCGCTCGACATACTGGGCCAGCGTGCTTACCTGGCCTTCGTCTTGCGCATGGGTACTAGAGAACAAAAACAACCCGGCCAGCGTCTGTGCATTAGCGCTGTCTTCCGCCACGCCTTCTTTGAGCACGCGCCCAAAAATATTCCAGAACGACTGATACTGCTCGCGATCCTTCTCCAGCATCTGCCCCAGCATATCGAGCACTCGACGAGTACAACCCGCGCGAATGCTGTCCACCGTGCGACTGCTTTGCAGCAGCTCGCGCGAGACGTTCAGCGGAAGATCGTTGGAGTCGATTACTCCGCGCACAAAGCGTAGGTAGCGCGGCATTAACTGCTGCGCGTCATCCATGATGAACACCCGCTGCACATACAGCTTGATGCCACGGAATTTATCCTGATCCCACAAATCAAACGGGGCCCGCGCGGGCACATACAGCAGGTGCGTATACTCCAACTTGCCCTCAACGCGACGGTGGCTCCACGTCATCGGGGCCTCGAAGTCGTGCGTCAGGTGTTTGTAGAACTCCTGATACTCCTCATCCTTAATGTCTTTGCGTGCTCGCGCCCAGAAGGCGGATGCGCGATTCACCGTCTCGAAGGCCACTGCCTCTTCGACGTTGTTTTCCTCATCGGTGTCATCATCAGCATCTGCCGCCGGCTCCACGGTCATTTGCACCGGCACGCTGATGTGATCGGCGTATTTATTGATGATGCTGCGCAGCCGGTAGCGCTGCAGCAGTTCTTTTTCTTCCTCACGCAGCTTGAGCACTACGCGGGTGCCACGGGCAGCGATAGTCTCATCGTCCAGCGTGTACTCGCCCTCACCTACCGAGGTCCAGAGCACGCCTTTATCGGCGTCCAGCCCTGCCCGGCGGGTGTGCACGCTCACGTGCTCCGACACCACAAAGGCTGAGTAAAATCCGACACCAAACTGGCCAATTAACTGCGAGTCTTTAGCCTGATCACCAGTCATCTGAGACAGAAACTCGCGCGTACCTGAGCGCGCGATGGTGCCCAGATTCTCGACCACTTCCTCACGGCTCATGCCGATGCCGTTGTCCGTGATAGTGATTGTGCCGGCCTGCTCGTCCGACTCAACCCGAATAAACAAATCCGGGTCGCTCTCGAACAGACTATCGTTAGTAAGCGCTTCGAAGCGAAGCTTGTCGCAGGCATCGGAGCTGTTGGAAATCAGCTCGCGAAGAAAAATCTCCTTGTTCGAGTACAAGGAGTGGATCATGAGATGCAGTAATTGCTGCACCTCTGTTTGAAAGCTACGCGTCTCGGCGTTGCCCGATGCGGTCATGCCTCTACCCTCAAATCAATTGGCTGCAACAGCCACTTTTCGATGATCACCGGCACAGGGTCTGTGCCGACCAGAACGTCGAACGGCGTCCGCGCTGGACGCCGCCTGTGTGCACAAAATCAACCCGCAGCGGCCAACGCCGGCTGCGCAATACCACTCGGTCGCAGAGCGAGCGGCGCGGCAAGCAATACATGCCTCGCGCCCGCCGCCGCGGCGAGGGTAACGCTATACTTTCTCTTTAATACGCGCCGCTTTACCGGTGCGTCCACGCAGAAAGTAGAGCTTGGCACGACGCACGTCGCCGCGCCGCTTAACTTTGATCGACTCAATCGCCGGGCTATGGGTCTGGAACACACGCTCCACCCCTTCGCCATGCGACATTTTCCGCACGGTAAACGCAGAATTGAGGCCGCGGTTACGCTTGGCGATCACAACGCCTTCATACGCCTGGAGGCGCTCGCGCGTGCCTTCCTTCACCTTCACCTGCACCACTACCGTGTCGCCCGGGGAAAATTCCGGAATGTCTGATTTCAGCTGTTCTTTATCAAGCTGATCAATGATGTTGCTCATCGTTACTCACCTGCTAGCAATGTCTTATCTGCCGACGATTCACTAATGTACTCGTCCAACAAACGCTGTTCTTTTTCGCTCAGGCCCCGCGCCTGGATTAACTCCGGACGCCGGTCCCATGTTCGCCCCAGTGCCTGTTTCAGGCGCCAGCGCTCTATCAGCGCGTGATTCCCGCCCAGTAAAACCTGCGGCACACACATTCCATCGATCTGCTCAGGCCGCGTGTAGTGCGGGTGATCCAGCAAGCCATCACTAAAGGAGTCCTGCTGATTTGAGCGCTCGTCGCCCAATACGCCCGGCACCATCCGGGCCACCGTATCCACCACCACCATCGCGGCCAGTTCGCCGCCGCTCAGCACGTAATCGCCAATCGACAGCTCTTCATCAAACTCTCGGCTCAACAGCCGTTCATCTACGCCTTCGTAGCGCCCCGCCACCAGTACCAGGCCCGCACCCTGCGCCAGCTCCTGCGCAACCGACTGGTCTAACCGGCGCCCGGCCGGCCCTAGGTACACGCAGCGGCTGCCGTGCGGAACCTGAGCGCGCGCGGCGTGGATAGCGCTGCGCAGCGGCTCTACTTTCATCACCATACCCGGCCCACCGCCATAAGGCCGGTCGTCCACGGTGCGGTGCACGTCCTGCGCGTACTCGCGCGGGTCAATCGTACTCAGGTGCAGCAAGCCGGCCTTTTGCGCGCGTTGCAACACCCCGTAGTCGGTCACCGCGGTGACCATTTGCGGAAACAGTGTGACCACACTGATCTGCAAACCTAAAAACTCTCATCCCAGTCGACATGGATAATGCGCTGATGCAAATCCACCTGATGCACGTACTGGCCCATCACAAACGGCACCAGCGTGGGCTGTGGCGCCTTATCCGCGCCGGCAGGGGTGGGCGGCTGGATCACCAGCACATCGTTTGCCCCGGTTGCCATCAAACTGCTCACCCGCCCAAGCACCACACTGCGCTCATTGCGCACCTCGCAACCGATCAGATCGGTCCAGTAGTAGCTGTCGTCGTCGGAAAGCTGCTCCAGCTGGTCGCGTCGAATCCGCACATCCATGCCCAGCAGTGTCGCGGCCTGATCACGGTCCGTGATGCCCTCAAACTGCACCCGGACTCGAGCACCATCAAACTTGCTGTGCGCTATCTTAATCGGCCGCGCCGGCTCACCCAGATGCTTGCCAGTGGCCAAGAACCACGGCGCGTAGCGCAAAATACCAGCGGCCGGGTCGGTATGGGAGATGACCTTCACCCAACCGCGCACGCCGTGCAAACCGCCAATCCGCCCTACGCTCAGCCACTGCTCACGCGCTTGCGCGCGATCGCTGTCTGAGCGGGTGGGTCGATCGATTGCGTCCATCGACGCAGCGACAGATGGCTAGGCCGCCTCGGCTGCCTTGCGCGACTGCTTCAGCAGTGACGCCACCCGATCAGAAGCCTGCGCGCCGTGGCCAAGCCAATGGTCCGCGCGCGCCAGATCCAACCGTAAGGACTCCTCGTTACCACGCGCCACCGGATTAAAAAACCCGATGCGTTCGAGATAACGTCCGTCACGCCGGTTGCGGCTGTCGGTAACAACAATGTGGTAGTAAGGGCGTTTTTTCGCGCCAC
>CBDUQI010000309.1:0-4844 GCA_965369325.1 uncultured Gammaproteobacteria bacterium | reverse complement strand
GGGCCCCCAGCCCCCTGGTAGTGGATGACCCGGCCGGCCGCACGGGCCCGTGACCGGGCACATGGAGCAACCTGACTCAGGACTAGCACTCACCGAGCACCGCCTGCAGCTCCGTCAAAACGGCTGGCAAATCGTGCCGGTCTGGGGGCCAGATGCCACAACCATCAGCCTGGGGCAGGGCAAGCGCCCCGCCGGCGAAGGCTGGCAATTTTTGGACGATACCAGCGAAGCCGAAATTCGGGCCTGGATTCAGCGATACCCCGAGGCGACCAACACCGGCCTGCTGACCCGCTGGTTCCCGACCGTCGACATCGATGTAATGGAGCCGGAGCTTTGTGGCAGGCTGCAGGCCCTGGCCCATGAGATGCTCGGCCACTCCGAACTGGTCCGTATAGGCGAGGCGCCCAAGGCGGCCATCGTCTACCGAACTGACATGCCATTTGCCAAGATGAAGGTCCGCTGGCAGGGCGAGGCGCCCGGGCAGGTAGAGATCCTCGGCCATGGGCAGCAGGTCGTCATCCAGGGCATCCATCCAAAAACGCGTAGGCCCTTTGTTTGGCTAGACGAATCCCCATCGACCACCGAGGTTGACGACGCCGTAACCGTCACTGAGCAGGGAATGCAGGCATACCTGCAGGCCGTTGAGGCCCTGGTCACCCAGGCTGGTCAACAGGTCATCGTCAAGCGGAACGATGAGGCCTCCCGCGGCGCCGGCGTCCAGACCGCTCCAGAGCAAATCATGGATGGCGGGCGAAACGACACACTGACCTCAATGGCCGGCACCATGCGCCGCCGAGGATTTGAGGAAAGCGCAATTCTAGGCGCGCTTCTGGCGCATAACGACACGCACTGTGTCCCGCCGCTTGAGCACCACGAAGTCGAAATCATCGCCAAATCCGTCGCCCGCTACTCACCCAGCGCGATCGATGCAGGTCCGGCGCCGTCCTGGCGAGAGCCCAAGTCCTCTGATGTAATCATCGCCAGCTCCCAGGTCGATGACCTGTTTGATACCCCAGCCCCGCCGGTACCCATGCTACTTGGCGGCCTGCTGCCAGAGGGCATCGTCGGCACTCTGGTCGGTACCGGCGGCGTAGGCAAGACGACAATGCTGGTCGACCTGGCCATCAGCATCGCGAGCGGTAAGATGTTCCTCGATGCATTCGCCCCGACCGCCCCCTCGAGAACACTGCTGCTGGTAAAGGAGGACGACCGCAGCGACATGCATCGCATGATTCAGCGCATCATGAGCGGCACCTGGCGCCCCGGCAACGACGCCCTCGGCGGCGGCTTCGCCGACCGCGCCTCAATGATTACCCTGGCGAAACAGAACCTGCGCGTGGCCAGCCTGATCGGATTCCCCACGCACCTGGTCATATCCGGCAACTCAGGCAAGACCGAGGTCGGCACATTTTACGAATCGCTGCGCGAGATCATCGACTCGACGTGCCAGGAAACGGGCGAGGCCCTGCGCTGCCTGATCTTGGATCCGGCCTCGCGGTTCCGCAACGCCAACGAAAACGATGCCGGCGCTGCGACTATGCTGGTAGAGCTGCTGGACGGCATCCGCGATGAGTTCGGCACCACCGTCATCCTGTCACACCACACCAGCAAGATGACCAACATGATGGACCAGCACTCGGCCCGCGGCTCTACCGCCTTTGTCGACGGCATGCGCTGGGCGCTAATGCTGGGCGCACTTTCGGCAGATCAGGTCGAAGCAATGCAGCTGGACCCGAGCTGCAAATACGTTATGGTCGCCAACACCAAAAACAGCAAGATCGAAGCCACCGCCAGCCTCGTAGTGCGCCGTGTCAAAAATGGCGGATTTGAATTAGAGGGCCGTGTCTGCGATCTGATCAGAGACGACGTCGGGTTCCGCAAAGGTATGCACCACTACGATCAGGCGATCGGCCCCATCCAGGCCCTGGTCACCAGCGAAATAACGGCTGATCGCCGCTACACGGCGCGCAATTTCTGCGAACTATTCGCCGGCATCAAAGGCGAATTCGGGCTAGGAAAGGACGCCTTGAGAGCCTTAGTCGATCTTGCGCTGCAGCGCGGAGACCTGCAGGAGGGCGAAGGCGCAAATGCCCAGGGTCGCCCCATCAAGACACTCAAATCATCATCGCCGGCCGTAGAAGGCTGGGCCACGGAGAAAATCACATGAGACTTACAAAACAAGGCGGGAACTCCCGCACGATCACCGACATGACCTTTATCTACAGCTCCACGGGCCGCGAGGGTCGCGTGCGCGTTACCACGCCAGTCGGGCTGGCGGACGTAGGCGATGGCACTCACCCAATGCTCTGGTTTCACGGGTTCGGGGCATCGCATCACGCCTACGGCCCCATCGCCGAGCGCATGGCCTTGAACGGTTATGTGTTCATCCAGCCGGAATTTCCCGACAGCTCGATATTCGAAACGCCTGTGGACACGATAGAGGCCAAGAAATACTGGGACAACCGTATAGAGGAGGTCCTCGATCTTGCGCACGCGATCGCCGCAGATGAGCTTTTCGGCATGGTCACAAGCAAGCAACTCATCCTCGGCGGACACTCCATGGGGGCTCAAACGGCGTTATTCTCATTCGGTACAAATTACATCGAACCTTTTGGCGGCGCCGAGGTTCAACACATCGCCCCGGGTGCCGTCGGCTGCGTGGCCATGAGCCCTCAGGGCGTCGACACGATGACAGACCTCGACTCATGGTCGGAGCTGGCCGGGCCACTTATGGTCCTCACCGGAACCAAGGACCCCGGCTCCGAACGGACAGGCAACCCATGGTCATGGCGCATAGAGCCTTGGCGCCATTATGGTGCGATGCGAAATGTCGAAAGCCGCCGATACCTGAGCGTGCTGCATGAAGGCGACCACGGATTCGGAAGCGTGACCGAAAGCCCTGATCGACCACCCAACGCGGCTCACAAAGAGCTGACACTCGGCCAGATACACGCCTTCTGCGACGCCTTTGCCTCGCAAGACATCGACGCACGCGCCCTCATCGACGATGAGGCTGCATTTTTAGCCGATCCCAGCATCGCCTTTTATTACGCGAGGGATTAGCTTGACATTGGGTAACCTTTCCCCTTAGTATTCGAGCGTAGTCAAACAAACGGAGCCAAATTCGATATGCCGAAGAAACCCGTCGAACAAAAGTTTAATCAGGTCCAGGCGCTAACCGCAGCATCGGAGGGCGTTCTGGAGTGCAAGCGGCAGGAAGCCGCCTGGAAAAAGGATCGCGGTGAACATGAATCCATGCTGCTGAAAGTCTGCGGGCTAAAGCAGGAGGGCTCTCAGACCACCAATGAGGGCGGCTTCAAGGTCGTCACCACCCAGCCCTACACCTACACCGTGGATAAGGACGACACGCCGGCGATATTTCAGATCCTCGGCGAGAAAATCTACACCCGCCTGATCCAGTGGGAGCCGAAAATTTCGGTCAAGGACATGAAGTACATCCGCGACAATGAGCCCGAGACTTGGGCGCAGATTCAAAAATTCATCACATCCAAAGCGCAAAACCCACGCGTTGCGGTTACCCGACTCGAGCAATAGAGGAGCGACTCCGATGACAACAGACCAGCAGATCAAACCAAAGATCGGCAACACCAATGCGATCACGGCACTGAAGGCCGCGCGCGACGAAGCCCAGGACCGAATAACTGATTTCGTCAATGCGGAATTGTCGACTCTGGACGCCCTAATACTAGGCGATTGATAATTTCGGCCGTATCGATCGACGTCCAGCGTATATGCACGACGGGAGAAAGAGTCGCGCACTTGGCTGCCGCTACCAACATCGACATCGCGCTCCCACTGGATTAATCGGAATGGGCCTTAGAAAAGCAGAAATACAGGTGGTTTTGCGAGAAGACGAGTGCCAGAGCTGCGGCGTGGTGTTTGCGATCCCGAAGATCATGCACGACAACTGCAAGACGCATGGTGGCTATTGGTCCTGTCCCAACGGCCATCGGTGGGGTTATCGCAAGGGCGACGAACAAAGCAAAGCTGAGCGACTACAAACTCAGCTAAAGAAAGCGCAGCGGCTCTGCGACCGTAACCTGGAGCGCGCAAACAGAATGATGCGCGAAAGAGACGAGATGAGCGGCCTGGCCGTAACTGAGCGTCGGCGCGCGAACGGCTACAAGGGGCAGATGGTGTTGGCGAAAAAACGCACGGCCGCCGGCAAATGCCCATGTTGCGAGCGCACCTACAAGCAGCTGGCCCGGCACATTGCCCGCCAACATCCGGACTACATAAATAAAGAGGAGAAATAGTGAATAAGGCAGAGCAGAACCGATACCTCAGGGCCGCGATCGCACGATTGAATAGCCGGCTTCGGTATCGATATCGCGTCAGTGCCGACGACGCCAAGCCATCCGGCCTCCCCGCCGAGGTAGCCAAGGCAGTTAAGCGGCGCAGGTCCTTGCGTCTCAAAATTGATCAGGCAAATGAGATCATCGGCAAGTGGGAGGATGCAAAAAGCAAGGCTAGGGAAAAAACCCGACAATCAATGTGGCTCGAGCTGCGCGCTATCCGCCATGCCTTTGGATTCGGCGATAACGTCGATGCCATTAAGCGAGCGGACACCCTAGAGGCCCATCTGGACAAAAATAGGCTGGTGCAAATAGGCCACTTAAACAGCACGGAGAACAAACATGGACATCAATCCCAGATATCTAATTGCAGCAGCACTGCTGTTGGGCACGGTCGCCCCACACGCCTACGCGACTGGCCTGTCACTATCATTCGAAGTGCAGTGCGATCCGCGCAACCCGAACGGTCACTACACACAAACCGTGAACATCACTACGCAAGCTGATCACGGCAGTAACGCCAATCTG
>CBDUQI010000308.1:0-4930 GCA_965369325.1 uncultured Gammaproteobacteria bacterium | reverse complement strand
AAGCTGTCCGGATCGAATACGTAGAACAGGTACTGCTCCTCTTCCACCCGCAGGCCCATGTCGCGGCCCTGCATCAGCGCCTCTTCGGTGGCCATATCCAGCAGCGTGGTAAAGCGGCGCATCTGCTCATCCATCTGCGCGCCGCCGCCCATGTTGGGCAACCGGATCAGCGCCATTGAGACGAGGATGCCGATGATAACGACCACCACGGCAATCTCGATCAGCGTGAACCCGGATTGGGCGCTGCGCGCGCGAGGTGGCCTGCGGCAAGAATTGCTCATGCAGTGACTACGCCGGGTGTTCTCAGTTTAGATCCCAGCTGCCGATGTCGGCGTTGCTGCCTTCACCACCCGGCGTACCGTCAGCGCCGTAGGAGAAAATGTCAATTTCGCCCTTCACGCCTGGGTTGAGGTACTGGTACGGATTACCCCAGGGGTCATTCGGCACCTTGTCCAGGTACGCGCCACCCGGGCTGTTGTTGCCCTGCGGAGGAGTCACCAGCGACTGCAAGCCCTGATCGCTAGGCGGATAGTTAAAATTATCCAAGCGATACAGCTCAAGTGCCGCTTTGACGGCCTGAATATCGTTCTCCGCTTTGATCTTGCGCGCCTGGTCCGGACGGTTCATAACACGCGGCACCACCATGGTAGCCAGAATGCCAAGAATCACCACTACGACCATAATCTCGATCAGGGTAAAGCCACCGCTTCGGGACCGATCGAACTTCATCTCATACAGCTTCATCGCTTTGTTCTCCATCGTGGTGGGCGTGCGGTACCCATCACGTTTATGTGCCTTCCTGCTCACGCGCTGGAGCAAACCCCACATTTTACCAACAACCATCAAGTTTGCGGCCTGAAGTACTGCGTGGATGTGGATATTTCTTTAAAAACACTTGCTTAGCGTTTGTGCTAGCAGCTCCGTATAGAATTCTCTGGTGCATTTGACGCCCTTGCGCGCAATTCAGATACCCTCGCCAGCCGAATCCGGGCATGTTATCCGCGCTGTGTGCCAAAGTCGCGGCGGGTGCGGTACCCAGGCAACCTTTGCCAACGCTTAACTAGCTCTCTACTATGCGCAGCAGTGGCCGACCCTGCTCGGCGGCAGCGCACCGGCGCGAAGCCGGGCAAGTCAACAGGAAGTTTTCTTAATGGCACTTGCATTTGTTTTTCCCGGTCAGGGATCCCAGTCAGTGGGCATGCTTGGCGAACTTGCGCAGAGCGAGCCCAGCGTGATTCGAACCTTCGCGCAGGCCTCCGAGGCGCTGGATTATGATCTGTGGGAGCTGGTCCAAAATGGCCCCTCCGAAACATTGGCGGCAACCGAGCGTACGCAACCGGCAATGTTGGCTGCCGGTGTTGCAATCTGGCGCGTCTGGCGCGAGCGCGGTGGTCCGGCACCGACGGTTATGTCAGGCCACAGCCTGGGCGAGTACACCGCGCTGGTATGCGCTGAATCGCTGGACTTTCAGACCGCGATTCGCCTGGTAGAGTTCCGCGGACGCGTGATGCAAGAGGCGATGCCGGTCGGGCAGGGCGCAATGGCCGCAATCATCGGGCTGGATGATCGCCAGGTGCAACTGGCGTGTGATGAAGTCGCCGGGGATGAAGTGGTGGAACCCGTGAACTTTAACGCGCCCAATCAGGTTGTGATCGCCGGGCATGCCGGCGCAGTGGAACGCGCGATGGCCGTCGCGCGCGAAAGGCGTGCCAAGAAAGTGGTGTTGCTGAAGGTGAGCGTACCCTCGCACTCGAGCCTGATGAGGCCCGCTGCGGAGCGTATGCGCCAACGGCTGGCCGAAACTGTATTTAGGCCCCCGCTGGTACCGGAAATCTACACCGTGGATGTGAGCAAGCACGGCGATGCATCCTCTATCCGTGATGCGTTGGTGCAGCAGTTGTACAAACCTGTTCGTTGGGTGGATACCATTCGCGCCATGGTGGAGCAGGGCGTAAACCGGGTGGTCGAGTGCGGCCCTGGCAAAGTCTTGGCCGGCCTTAACCGGCGGATCGAGCGGCGACAGCAGATCTTCGTGCATTCGATGTACGACCAAGAGAGCATTCAGCAGACGCTGCAGGCATGTCTGGGAGCGAATAGTGAGTGAGTTTGATGGACAAGTCGCGCTGGTGACCGGCGCGTCCCGCGGCATCGGCGCCGCCATTGCCGATGAGTTGGCGGTCCGTGGTGCGCGTGTGTTTGGCAGCGCTACATCTGCCGCCGGTGCTGAGGCAATTTCGCAGCGCCTGGCGCAGTCCCGCTTTCCGGGCCAGGGGCTGGTGCTTGATGTGGCGAGCGAGCCGTCGGTCAGTGCGGCATTTGCTGTGGTCAAAGAGGCCGCCGGGCCGCCGCTAATACTGGTTAACAATGCTGGCATTACTCGTGACAATTTGTTGCTGCGGATGAAAGAATCTGAGTGGGACGACATTATTCAAACTAACCTGAGCGGTCTGTACCGCATGAGCAAAGGTGCCCTGCGGGGCATGATGAAGGCGCGCAGCGGGCGCATCATCAGCGTTGCGTCCGTGGTCGGGCTGATGGGTAACGCCGGTCAAAGCAACTACGCGGCAGCCAAGGCCGGCATGATCGGGTTCAGTAAATCGCTTGCTCGCGAGGTGGGCTCGCGCGGCATCACGGTGAACGTGGTGGCGCCGGGGTTCATCGAAACCGACATGACCCGTGCTCTGAACGAGGATCAGCGCGCGGCGCTTGCCGGGCAGATTCCGCTGGATCGGTTGGGTGGCGTGGAGGATATTGCGCGTGCGGTGGCTTTTTTGGCCGGCCCCGGTGGAGCCTATATCACCGGCGAGACGCTGAATGTCAACGGCGGCTTGTACATGAGTTGATGCCCGGACGGGCGGCAATGAAGGCGAGTTCGGGCGACCACGATGGCCTACGGGGTTGAAAATCGACTTTCCGCCCCAACATTCCGAACGGTATGGATGGGGCCCGAGTGGGTCTTACGGGTGAACTCTATGGATCAGCCGGTTCTATTCACATAAAATACGCGCTGACGTGATCGGGGCTGACCGGCTGCGAGGCGTTTGCGTTAACACGGAGTAAATCGAAAGACATGAGCATTGAAGAACAGGTCAAAAAAATCGTCGCTGAACAACTTGGGGTGAAAGAGGAGTCAGTGACCAACGACGCATCGTTCGTCGATGACCTAGGCGCCGACTCGTTGGACACTGTCGAACTGGTGATGGCGCTGGAAGAGGAATTCGAGTGTGAGATTCCTGATGAAGAGGCCGAAAAAATCACCACGGTTCAGCAGGCTGTTGACTACGTCAAACAGCGCAGCGCCTGAGGCTAGCGTTTTTTCGCGGGTGCTGAGCGAACAAACCCGCACCCACGTATTAGGCAGCCGGCACACGCTCAGCGTGTGCCGGCTATTTATTTGATTGGAAGAGGTTCCAGGTGAGTAACAGACGTGTCGTAGTAACCGGGCTTGGCGTAATTTCCTGTGTCGGTAATACCGTCCAGGAGGCTTGGTCGTCGGTGGTGGAAGGCCGCAGCGGTATCGGGCCCATCGTTGGTATGGATGCGAGTGCTTTCTCAACGCAGATTGCCGGCGAGATCCGCGATTTTGATGCAACTGCGTACATGCCCGCGAACGATGTACGCAAGCCCGATGCATTTATGCACTTTGGGATGGCTGCCTCCAGCGACGCGCTGCACGACAGCGGGCTGCAGATCACGGATGAGAACGCCTGGCGTGTGGGCGTGGCGCTGGGTGCCGGCATCGGTGGTATTGGTACCATCGAGCGCAATTACCAGACCTATATTGATAAAGGCACGCCGCGAAAAATATCGCCGTTCTTTGTACCCGGCAGCATTATTAATATGGTCGCGGGCAATGTGTCGATTAAGTTTGGTCTTAAGGGGCCCAACATCAGTGTAGTTACCGCGTGTACGACAGGCACGCATAATATCGGCTTGGCCGCGCGACACATCCAGCATGGTGACGCGGATGTCATGGTGGCTGGCGGTGCGGAAATGGCGGCCACCATACTTGGCCTGGGTGGTTTTTGCGCGGCACGCGCATTGTCCACACGCAATGATGACCCGCAGGCCGCTAGCCGGCCCTGGGATCGTGATCGCGATGGCTTCGTGTTGAGTGATGGCGCGGCGGTGCTGGTGCTTGAAGAGTACGAGCATGCGGTGGCGCGTGGCGCGAGTATTTACGCGGAGTATGTGGGCTTTGGTCTCAGCGGCGACGCCTACCATATCACCTCACCATCCGAGGACGGCGAGGGCGCCGGGCTATGTATGTCGGCTGCCTTGCGCGATGCCGGGCTGAACCCGGAGGACATCGATTACGTCAACGCTCACGCCACCTCCACCAATGCCGGCGATGTCGCGGAAACTAAGGCAATTAAGCGCACCTTTGGCGATCATGCAAAGGCCATGCCTGTCAGCTCCACTAAATCCACCACCGGGCATTTGCTGGGTGCGGCCGGATCGATGGAGGCGCTGATTTGTGTGCTTGCCCTGCGCGATGGGGTAATTCCGCCAACAATTAATCTCGACAATCCCGATCCCGAATGCGATCTGGATTACGTACCGCACACCGCCCGGGAGCAGAAGCTCACGACTGTAATGTCCAACTCCTTCGGCTTTGGCGGAACCAACGGTAGTCTCATTTTCCGCTCGTGCTAGAGGGGCCCGTTGCTGCGGTGCCTGCGGACGATCGCGGGCTGCACTACGGCGATGGGGTGTTCGAGACGATGGCGGTGTTGGATGGGCGGATTCGCCTGTTTGAGTGGCATTGCGAACGTCTGGCGCACGGGTGCGCGCGGCTTGATATTGCGTTGGAGATAGCGCCGGTGGTGGAGCGACTGGGGGCTGATGCGCGGTGCTTGGGCGATGGTGTCATAAAGTTGTTGGTGACGCGGGGAAGCGGCCCGCGTGGTTATCGTCCACCTATTGCTCC
>CBDUQI010000307.1:0-4991 GCA_965369325.1 uncultured Gammaproteobacteria bacterium | reverse complement strand
CTGATTTGCAAACACCTCGGAAGTGCCGATGTGGCCAGGATAAATACCAAAGTCATAGGCCTGCTGCAGCCGACGTTCAAAGATGCTGTCCAGCGCTGCCTCGGCGCTGTTGATATCGTCGCCAAGGTAATGCCCGACCAGCAGCGGGTGGCGCGAAAATCTGAGATCGGTGCGCGATATCCCCACGTGCACAACCGAACTGGGTGGTGCATCGTCGGTGGACTCATCCGGCGCATGCGAGATGCCCATCGCGGCTTGCTCAAGGTCCTGCTGAGTCGGGAACAACTGCACCTCGTCCCCATCACCATCGCCCTCGGCCAACAGTGCTTCGTTGCCACGATGCTGCGGCGGGGTTCTACAGAGCAACTGCGTATCGCCCTGTGCGAGTATCTCCAGATACCCCGGCATGGCGGGACGATGCGCGCCCAGCGCGCCGTGTTCCGCGCGTACGTACCACACATGCCCGGCGCTCTGCAGTTGCGCAGGAATCCCCGTCGCCCAGGTCACTGAGCCATCCCCTTGTGCCGTTTGACTAATGCGCACGGCCTTGCGGCGCGAGGCATCCATCCGCAATCCGGCCGGCGTTGCTGCCGCTTTGCCGGCCACATAGAAAACCCGGTCAGCATGGGTGATACGCTCGCCATCGCCATCGCGTAACTGATCATGTAAAGCCTTCGCGCTGCGCAACACCCGTTGATCCGGCACTTCCCACAACGCGCGCCGATGGTCCGCTTGATGTAACTCACGCCAATAGGCCACGCTGTGCCAATTCTGCGCCTGTGCAGTTTGCGCATCGCCGCGCTGCGCGAGCGGCCGGGGCAGCAGGTCCGCGATGCCCGGGAACTGGCAGGCCACGCGCTGCAGCTGCCCGATGTCATGCGCCAAATCCATCGCGGCCAACAGTTTCATAGTGCGGGCGCGGGAGAGCATGATTTCGGTTGCGGCGAAAGAGCCCTGATTGGGTGTACCCAACATCAAAAACCGTGAGCCCGAGTGCTCGCACATGCGATCCCACAAAGCCTCGTGCCTGGCCATGAACGCGCGGAACACCAGCCCTCCCATCGAGTGGGCAACCACGCGCACGGCGTGATTACCTGTCCGGTCAAGGGCCATTTTGATCACCGGCGCTAAGCGGTCGGCTTCGTCCGACACCGACTGGCGCCAATCGTAGGAAAACTCGTTAACGTCATGGGTTTCGGACAACGCTACCTGAAGCGGGCCGTAGTAACGTGCCAGCGCGCCGTCCGCGACTATCCCCTGGCCGTTCATTGCCAGTCTGGCAAAATCCCCACGCACAATGCGCGAGGGGTTCAGCCACACACGTCCGTCCTGCCTAAGATGACTGCCGAGGATACCCGGAAGCACGAACGCGACCGGCCGCTCGCCGCTGATAAACAAGTCGTGCGCGCCACCTTCAACCGTAATGTGCCCCATATCCGGGCGCTTACCGCGTGTCGCACTGCCCTCAGCAGACGGCACCTGCGCATTGGTCGAAAGCCCCGCCAGAGCGTTGCGAATTTCCAGTTGCACCGCTGGCAATGTGAAGTAGGTAAAGTGGTTGACCGCCGCGCCGCGAAACGGATTCGGCACCAGCGTGAGCCCGGCCCGCGCGTGACCGCCATACATCGAGCGGGTTTGCACCACCAGATCGTTGTCGCGCCGAAAAAACCGATCGACCAGATGTACCGCCAGCGACTTCAGTAACCCCTCGCCCTGAGTATCGCCGGCGATCACAGTCAGGGGGGTGCTCACCTCGGTGCCGCTGTTGAGGATGGCGATCAGCGGTGAGGTGGGATTCTGCGCCTCCAACCCAGGCAATTCCCTCGGATCCGATTTGCTCTTCAGCAACGCCACCAGAAATGCTTTGATGCCGTAGTAGACATCACTTTCGCCAAGCAGCGGAATCGTCTCCAGCACATTCAGCATTACGGACAACAGATCATCAGCCCGTTCGGAGGCTAGCGTGGTGCCGCTGGCCGGACAGGCGATCCGCACAAAACGCTCAATGCTGATACCTCGAGACTGCGCCAGGCGATTGAGTTTGACCAGATGCTCGCTTTGCTTCAGGTAATCCCCACCGGCCGCGCCGCGCGCGGCGGCGACCGCTTGGATCTCCTCATCACTAAAGCCCGCATCGCCGTCGACGGCATCCGCCCGACTCAGATACTCACCCACCAGCCCGCCGCTGCTGTGGGTAATTAAATGCACGGTGGCGCCGGCCGGCAGCATCTGCAGCAACTGGCAGGCATTCTCCACCGGGCTCGCGCTCAGCGTGCGATGTTCAAAACCGTAAACGTGCCCGGCGTAGGGCGCCAGCATCGCATTGAGATCTTCGCCGCTCTGGTGCTGCCACAGATCAGCAAACGTCGCACGGGTGTTCGAGAACGAGCCGTGCACGAAAATCAACATCGGCGCATCCGCGCTCAGATCGCCTTTGCGCACGGGGCGCATGCTGAGCGAGCCCTCGGTGCTAAGACGAAACAGTGCATCACGGTTGGGGTCGGCCAGGCGGCTCTCAATCACACGGGCGATGTTCTTTACCGTAAATGAGGCGGCCTCGGCCGCGACATCGATGCCGATAAAACTAAGCGCCTTGATCGCCCACTTGGCCGCACCACGGGTGGCGCCGTCGCGATGGGGCTGGCCATCGATCACCAGTCCTTCGCCATCCTCACCCCGGCTGGCCCCACGTCCGTACAACGCCTGCAGCCGCTCCACGCGCATCCACTGCCGGGTGCCGTCCTCAAGGGTCAGTTCCACCACGTCGTCGGGGTTAGCCTCGAACGCTGCCTGTATGGTCTTCTCTCCCCGCACAGGCTCGCCGAACTCGAACTGCCCGTCGGGTCGGTAACCCAGCGTGTCAAACAGCTTGGCTTCGGCAGGCATTTGTTCGCGCAGAAACGCCGCAAGTCCATCCAGTGCCTGTTGATCGGCTTTACGGGTTGACTCTCTCGCAGCGGCAGCGCGAATAATCAGCTGGCTCATGCAGTGACACTTCCTGTTCTGGCTCAAGACGGCGCCAGCCGGGCACGCAACACACAGCGCAACCGGCAGCAATACAGATGGACATAACTATAGTACGGTCAACGCAACAATGCCTGCGCCGGCCGGCGCAGGACTTATCGGGGATGGTGGGCCGGCGACCTCAAACGCCCCGGGGATCAGATACTCTGGGTTACCGTGCCGCGCAAAGGTTGCCCGGTGCTCCCGGTCCGGGCGCGGCAAAAAACTGCGTTTTCATGATAGCCAGATCCACAAACGTGACATTGCCGTCGCCATCAAAGTCCGCACCGGGAGCGGTGCTGAAAAACAGATCCTTCATTAGCGCCAGATCCGCGAAATTCACCACACAGTCCTGGGTGAGATCGGCATCGCAGGCGGTACCAATACTGTCGTTGTCGGCATCTCGCTGATCAGCGTTGGGCACATCGGCGCAGTTGTCGCTGGCATCGGCGATACCGTCCTGATCCGAGTCGGCGGGGGCCACCCATTGCACGGTCGCAATATCGGCCGGCGCCGCCATCTGCGTGTTCAGCCAGGCCTCCAGCAAATCCTCGCCGGTGTCGGCCAGAAAGGGCACGCTGCCATCGTTGCCCAGATGCAGAAACTGAATGTACTCCCAGCTGGTGGGCTGGTACTTCAACGCGATGCTGGCAGTGCGTGCCCCGAGCGGTGGAGACAGGGTGATTTCATCAAAGTAATTGTAGGTTCCGCCTACGCCGGGATTGCCGTACAGGCTGGCGGGCAGCGGCAATGCGTTGCGTACCTTGGCCTCATCGTAGCTGTAGCCGTAAGGGGGGATGCGGTTGTCGCCGAGCACTTTGTTGTTAAACAGGAAGTGGAAGCCTTCCACCGCACTGCCAGGCGCCATGGCGGCCAGATCGGCGAGCGTGTGGGTAACCGCACCGCTCACCCGATGGTAGGCCAGTGCCAGCTCGCCAGGGACGC
This sequence comes from uncultured Gammaproteobacteria bacterium, assembly GCA_965369325.1. Taxonomy (GTDB): domain Bacteria; phylum Pseudomonadota; class Gammaproteobacteria; order Steroidobacterales; family JBCBZW01; genus CBDUQI01. The sequence continues at coordinate 1,043 of CBDUQI010000307.1, read as the reverse complement.
CCAGCGCCACCAGCTCGACAGCCCAATCCTGGGTGATGGCATGGCGTGCTTCATACAGCCGGGTGTTGGGATCGTGCGGGTCCAACAGTGTCTGCACCTGTGTGGATACGCCGTCGATCTGGACAGTCAGCTGCCCGTACTTGCCGTCTTCACGCAACACCACGCCGTCAGCGTCAAACCAGCGGGTGTTCACCCACATCCGCCGACCTTCGGTGTAACCGGAGATCAGTTTATGCCCCGTCAGGTTGACCACCCGCAGCGTATTGCCGCTGAGGCTGAGCGAACCTGATTCGGCCAGCGTCTGCAATGCGCGGACGCGACCATCAGCCATCTGTGCCAGCTTGTTGGCATCCACCGCGTTGCCCACCGTGATCTTGCCCCGGGCGTGCAGATACTCGATCGCCTGAGGCATCCAGTAGTTGCCGCCGGTCAGGTCGTGCACCGGAAGGTCCTGGCGCACCGGCGGGTTCAGGCTGCAGCCCTGACCGATGGCCGGCATCATGTGGCAACTCTGGCAACTGAACACGCGGGTGGTGCCGTCGGCGTAGTCGCCGCCGTTGCCAGCCTGAAGCGCAGCCAGCCAGGCCGAGCGGATGCGCCCGTCCTGCAGCTCCGCAGGCAGGCTCGCGTAGTCGCTGACTTTCAGGCTCGACAGCGCGCTGGCCATGTGCTCGCTGTAGGTACGCTCCACCACGCCGTAGGTGTGCGGCAGATTGTTAAAGGCGGCTTTCGCATCCACATCATCGCCGGGCACATCGCTGAATTTTCCGGGCGGCAGCGGTTGCTGCGCACCGTTGCCGGGCGCGAGATCGCCGACCAGCGGGTTGGAGACGTCGTGGCAGGTGCCGCAAAGGTCTGCGGAGCGGTGGTATTGCGACTGCCCAAACGCGTGCGGCGCCGTGGGATCCGAATACGGCCCCAGACGAATATCGTCAAACAACAGTACGTACTGGCCGCTGCCGATGTGCGCGGCGCCGGCGCCGTCGTTGGCTACGAATGGCGGCGTGTGCGTACCGCTGTACTCCGAATCGTTTGGATTGGTC
>CBDUQI010000306.1:0-5008 GCA_965369325.1 uncultured Gammaproteobacteria bacterium | reverse complement strand
GATCCGGGATCAGATTAAAGCTCTGGAAGATAAACCCGATTTTCCGATTGCGGATGCGTGAGCGTTGATCATCGCCCAGTTGGCTGACGTCCTCACCATCCAAAATATAGGCACCGCCGGTCGGCGCCTCGAGCAAGCCGGCAATGTTGAGGAACGTGGTCTTACCGCTACCGGACGGACCGGTCACTGCGACAAACTCGCCGGGATCAACCCGCAGTGAGAAATCTCTTAATGCATGCGTCTCTACCAGTTCGGTGCGATACACTTTGCTTACGTTTTGCATGTCCAGCATCTTGAGTTCCTTTTTGTTTAGTCTTGCGGCGAGCCAGTAGCCCTGCGCAGCATTGGCGCACTATTCGCTCAACAACACCTGTTCAGCCCCATCAAACTGGGACAAATCCGAAATCACTACCCGCTCCCCAACCTCCAGGCCGGACAACACTTCCACTTCGCGCGCACTGCTGGAGCCGATGGTGATCGCTCGGCGCACCAGTAGACCATCGCTTTGTACGTAGGCCGTACGACCGCCGCCGCTATTTAGGAAAGGACCGCGCTGTACTTTGAGGGTGTCCGGTTTGGACTCCAGCACGATGCGCGTGGATACACGCTGGTTCTGGCGCATTTCCGGCGCTGCCCCCTCAGCGAAACGTACGCGGCCCAACACCTGACGATCGCGCACCTCCGGCGAAACCGAGGTCAGGTGCGCCGGATACATCTCACCGCCAAAGCTCACCTCAGCAGCCAGCCCCAGCGCCAGATCATCGGCATAGGCCTCCGGCACGCGCACTTCAATTTCGAACGCGCTGAGGTCGACCACAGTCATCAGCGGAGCATTGCGCGCCACCGCTGATTTTTGTTCAACCCGCAGTTGCCCAACCATGCCGTCGACAGGCGAGCGCAGCTTCAGCTCATCCACCTGGCGTTGCAGTTCCTGCACCGCCAGTTGTTGGCGTTGATACTGAAGCTGCTGGGTTTCCAGCTCAAACTGAAGGCGTTCACTCTGCAAGCCCGCATTCTGGCGTGCATGCTCGTGCTCCAGCCGCGCAATCTCAACGTCATCGCGTGACTTCTCATAATCCTGCTGAGAGATCGCCTGGTGTTCACGCGAAGCCTCAGCCCGACGCAACTCGCGCTGTGCGGCCTGCACACTCACGCCGGCCAGATCCACCGCCTGTTGGTTACGTAATTCTTCGGCTTTTTTCTCGATCGCTTTGCGCTGCAACCCGGTCTGTAGGCTCTGTAGCGTCGCCTGCTCCTGCTGTAAGCTACTGGAGAGTTGCGGGCTGTCTAGCAAGGCCACCAGATCGTCAGTTTTCACCGTATCCCCCGCCTCGAACAAGAAGGTGACGGTGCCATCATCCGGGGCAAACAGTGTGGGGCTAACGGCTGCAACCACCGCACCGTCTACCGCGACATCACGAATAAACTCCCCGCGCTGCACCTGGGCGATGCGCAGACGCTGCAAAGACACCGATGCGTTGGTGGAGAGATATTTGTTGAACTGCGGCCATGCCAGGGCCAGCAGCAGCACGATGCCAAGCACCATCGCTGCCCAAGTACCAAGACGCTTTTTGGCTGATCCACCCATGTTATCCATCGGCACATCCTGCCCAGCGGTATCCCGAATACCCACCACCGGAGGATCGTTCAGCTGATCGGGCTGGCTAGGCACTGCGCGCGGGGCGGCCAACTTACAGCTCCAACCCGGGCGCAGATGCTGCCGGGAGCAGCGCACCACTGGCGAGTGGTGCTGGCGGCACCAGCAGAGTATTGGTGAGTACCGAGCGTGGCAGATCTAGGCTGCGTGCGTTTTCGCAAGGGGCCGGTGGTGTTACGTGCACCACGTGCCTCGACAACGCTATGGCCGGTTCCGACGGTGGTAACTGCGATACTGCCGCTTGCACCGGCGCAATGGCCTGCACCCGCGAAAGATCCCAGGGCATGTTGAGCGTCCAGATAAACACCGGGAGCAGCGAGAGCAATGTGCCTACAACCAGTGCGAATAACTTGTCGGTGCCTGAACTCATTCCGGAATCCCCAGTCGGTCAAAATCGTGTGGCCCACTGCGGGCCATCGATAAGTTCGTTGCACGGTGCGTGCCAACGCATCAGAAACACACCTAAGAACATGATTTAATTTAAATAAACTCGACATGAGAAGTACCGGGCATGCCGCGGACGGACGCCGACGGACACTGCATCGGACACATTAGTGTCCGATGTGTCCGCCTATCGGCCTCAGGCACATCTGAACGATATAGGCCGGCATGCGGGGCCAGCACGCGCCGTAATCGCGATTGCCTTCGGCAGCGGCAGCGACACTTGATGTGCTAAAGGGGTGGATCCTGATCGGGGCAAATGCTGCGCCCAGTGAACGAACAGCAACTTGTTATTCTGCACATTGCCGGCGGCGTTCTGGCGGTCTTTGCGCAAGTCAATCGCGGCCTTCCATCGTTAGGCGTTCGGCCTAACAAAATCAATCACGCTGCACCACTTTTGGGCCCAGCACGCCCTGTCCCGCCAGTTCATCCAATTCGGCTTCGCTAAAGCCGGCCTCGGCAAGCACGGCGCGTGTGTCGGCACCGTACGCGGGCGCGCCGTGCGGCGTGTCCACCGGCGTGTCGGAAAAACGCGCGGGGTGTGCTGCTTGGCGCAAGGTGCCAGCGTGCGGATGCTGATAGATCAGCAAGGTCTCGTTGGCCTGCACCTGCGGGTGCTCACGCATTTGCGTGCGTGTAAGCACCGGGGCGCACGGTACATCATTCGCTTCGAGCCGCGCGATAAGCGGCGCGCAGGCAAGCCCCTGCACAGCCTCCTGCGTAAGCCTCAGCCGTTCGTCTTTGTTTTCCTCACGCAATTGCGCGCTCGCAAACCGCGGGTCGCTAAGAAAGTCCTGGCGCCCGAGCGCGCGGGCCAGTCCCACCCAGTGCTTGTCCTGCATCACCGCAATGCTCACATAGCCGTCGCGGGTCTGGTAAATCAGATCAATAAACGACTGCGCATCTTCGCGCTCGAACTCATCGCCAACAAACGTGTGCCCACCCATATCGGAGCTCCACAAAAACGCGACCAGCGTATCCAGCATCGACAGCCTGACGTGCTGACCTTTGCCGGAACGCTCGCGGGCGAACAGCGCAGCACTGATAGCCTGGCTGGCCTGCATACCTGTGAGCTTGTCCGGCAGGATAGTCCGGACCAGGCGTGGACGCTCTTCATCGGACCCGGCCTGCAAGGTGGTCAACCCTGAGACCGCTTGAATCAACGGATCGAACACCGGCTTTTGCGCATATGGGCCGGTAAAGCCGAAACCGCTGATGGAGACGTATACGATGCTCGGGTTGTGCTCGCGCACTATCGCCTCGCCCACCCCGATGCGCTCGGCAACACCTGGGCGAAAATTCTGCACCATCACGTCTGCGCGCTCAAGCAACCGCATCAACGCCACCAGCCCCTGTGGCTGCTTCAGATCGAGCACCACAGAACGCTTGTTGCGGTTGTTATTCAAAAAAGACGCCGAAAAACCGCCGCGGCGGGTGGCGACCAGGCGGGAGTAGTCACCCCCTGTGGGGGTCTCCACCTTGATCACCTGCGCGCCCTGATCGGCCAGCATCATCGTGGCCAGCGGGCCGGAAATCATCGTGGTGAGATCCACCACCATCACGCCGGTCATTGGCCCGGACATTGTGCCCTCCTGATGCTACCCGGCGGCGGCACGGGTTAGCGGCCTACTGGGTAGCGTCCGTCGCCTTAGTGGAGTTGAAGCAGTAAACTTCTGACTCGTCGGCCACCTTGGCGTCATCGGTCAGGTTTTTATACGGGCTGCTGCCGAGCGCCTCTACCTGTTTCTTGCCGTACACGCGATAAAGCGCAACAAAGGTGTTGTAGTCCTTATCACAATCGGCGTAGGAGCCGGCGCTGACCCATGGCTGGCCCACCGCAGTTTGCTCGCTGAACGAAGAGGACAGCACCGCAAACTCCCCGAAATCCCGGTTATTGTCGGTGCGCCCGTAACGCACGCCACCAATCAGGCCATGAATACTGACCTTGGCGACCGTGTAGGCGCGTGCGCCCAGCTCAATCTGCCCGCCGATCACATCTTTGCGGCTCTCGCCGGTTAGTAAGAACGGCGCGGTTTGATCACCCATAACCACCTCGCCCACCAGCAGATCCTTGGCACTGACCACGCCACACAGGAGCACACCTGAGGCGCCGAGCAACGCAACCAAAGCGCTCTTTTTTGTCTTCAACATTCAACTCTCGCTTAACAAACTCTAACGAACAGACAGCCAGCGAGATACTATCATGGCCACCGGTACACCCCGGCAGCCTTGACGTAACCAACTGAAATACCTAAGGAGACGGTGCGGGCTTGGGCAGCAGCCGATTCCGCACCAGATACCGTGCGCCCTGGCGCCAGGTGCTGTCGGTGTTGCCCTGCATACTCCCCGCTGCGCTGCTCAGCTGCGTACCATAATTCGCACCGGGTCGTTTCTTGACACTGGGGTAGCGGAGCACGCGCCCAGCACGGCCAGCGCGACGACCCAAACGGCGCGACGGCCCAACTTACAGGTCGCGAAGCAGGTCGCGTACTTTTTCTCGATACTCATCTTCACCAATCAACTGCTGATCGTGCAGTCGTTTGAGTCGGCGCAGACGGTCTTCCAACCCTCCGGGTGCGGGTGCGGCAGCGGCGGCCGGCGCCACCGTAGGCGCCGGCGCAGAGGCCGCTGCAGATGAAGGTACTGGTGCCGGGGCCGGGGCCGGCCTGGCCACCACCGCCGCAGCGGGGACGGTGCTCACCTGCGTGCCGGCCTGCAGGTTCGTGTCGATCACCAGCCAGTCCGGACGCCGAATGCCCTGATAGTTACCGTAGCTGGCGGGCCCTTCGGCCAGCAGTGTAACTTTTAGCGGCGACATCTCCTCGCGTGCGCCCAGATGCAACTCTCGCCAGTCTTCACGGGTACCGTAAAACACACGTTTTCTGTCGGCCGCCTGAACCTCGCCAAAAA
>CBDUQI010000305.1:0-5136 GCA_965369325.1 uncultured Gammaproteobacteria bacterium | reverse complement strand
CGCGCACGGTTGCGCAACTCCTCGACCATTCCTTCGTCGAACTCTTCAATACCCAACAGCTCGGCGGTGGGTACATACGCCACCTCCTCAATGCTGGAGAATCCTTCCTGAACCAGAATGCTGGCGACTTCCTCATCCACGTTGAGCTGCTCGGTGAACAACTGCAGCGCGGTGCGAGATTCCTCTGCGCTTTTCTCATCCGCCGCCGCCGTAGTCATCACGTTCAGCTCCCAGCCGGACAGCTCGCTGGCCAGCCGGATGTTCTGCCCACCGCGACCGATGGCCTGAGAAAGTTTTTCTTCCTCTACCGCCACGTCCATGCTGTGCTTTTCTTCATCTACCACGATGGAAAGTACATCGGCCGGTGACATCGCATTCACCACAAACTGCGCCGGATTCTCATCCCACAGGATGATGTCTACGCGCTCGCCGGCCAGCTCGTTAGAGACGGCCTGCACGCGCGAGCCGCGCATGCCCACGCAAGCGCCGACCGGATCAATCCTGGCGTCGTTACTCTTGACCGCAATTTTGGCCCGCAACCCCGGGTCGCGTGCTGCCGCGACAATCTCGATAGTCCCCTGGCCCACTTCCGGCACTTCGATCTTGAATAACTCGATCAAAAATTCCGGCGAGGTACGGCTCATGAACAATTGTGGTCCGCGCTGCTCGGAGCGTACTTCGCGCAGGAAACCCTTGATGCGATCCTGCGGTCGCACCGGCTCGCGCGGGATCATGTGTTCGCGCGGCACGAAGCCCTCGGCATGGCCGCCCAGATCCACGTAGGTGCCATTGCGGTCGACACGCTTGACGATGCCACTTAGCAGCTCGCCCACACGATCCTCGTACTCCTCGACCACCTGCGCACGTTCGGCTTCGCGCACTTTCTGCACGATGACCTGCTTGGCCGTCTGCGCCGCAATGCGCCCGAAGTCCACCGATTCCATCGGCTCCTCGACGTAGCCGCCGGGTTCGATGCTCGGGTTCATATCAATCGCATCGTCCATTCGCAGCTCGCGTTCCGGAAACTCAAGCTCGGTAGAGTCATCCGCAAACACCAGCCAACGCCGGAAGGTATCGTACTCGCCGCTTTCGCGATCGATGGCGACGCGCACCTCGATATCTTCCATATGACGCTTACGTGTGGCGGACGCGAGAGCGGCTTCGATCGCCTCGAAGATAATCTCCCTGTCTACGCCTTTTTCGGCGGAGACAGCGTCTGCAACCAGCAGGATCTCCTTGTTCATGCTCCGTCCTGTTCAACGCTAGGGCGCAAGTCGCGCCCGGTGAACCTGCGCCAGCGGCAGCGAATACGATTCACCATCCACCAGCACCACTATGTTGTCTTCATTGACCGCCGTCAGTTCGCCTTTGAACCGCCGGCGCCCATCAAGAGCCGTTCCCAGCTCAACTCGCACGTTCCGGCCAAGCTGCGCCTCGTAATGCGCGTGCTTGCGTAGCGGCCGCTTCAACCCAGGTGAGGACACCTCCAGGCTGTATGCGCCTGGCACCGGGTCCTCAACATCCAGCAGTCCACTCACCTGCTGGCTCACCAGGCCACAGTCATCCACCGTGATGCCGTCGGCATGATCGATATACAACCGCACCACGCCGCCACCGCCGGTGATGTACTCAATATCCACTAGCTCGAAGCCCATGGCTTCTACGCCGGGCTCAAGCAACTCCAGTAATTGCTCACGCATAGACCTGTTTTTCAAACAAAAAATGGGCCCTCAGGCCCACCTAACGATCCATTTGGCTACCCCCCAGCCAATATCTGGGAGCCGGGCCTGTAGTCATTGCCGTCCGAGCAGTTGGACCGGCAATAAAAAAGCCCCTGCGGGGCTCTTCTACCAAGATAAAGTGGTAGCGGGGGCAGGATTTGAACCTGCGACCTTCGGGTTATGAGCCCGACGAGCTGCCAGACTGCTCCACCCCGCATCCGCAGGCGCGGAGTGTACCCACAAGATCGGGGCTTTTCAAGAGAATATGGCAGGAAGTTTTAGCAATCGTGCGCTGTTGTCCTGCGCCGCACCAAAATCAGGCCTACAGGACGTGGGTGCAAACCCCGAGAAGCCAAGCTGGAAACAGCCCAAACAGCAATATTGCCAGGCTGTTGGCACTCAATACCGCGCGCATAGCGGGGCCAGCCATCAGCGGCGAGGGATCAGTGGCTTCATCGAAATACATCAGTTTTATCACCCGTAGGTAGTAGAACGCGCCTACCACGGAGAACAACACCGCCAGTGTCGCCAGCCATGTGAAACCCTGCCCCAACACGGCGGCAATCACCGCTACTTTCGCGTAAAAGCCCAGCAATGGCGGCACGCCCGCCATACTGAACATCACAATCAGCATCATGGCGGCAAACCAGGGGCTGCGAGCGTTCAGGCCGGCAAAGTCCGCCAGCTCATCCGCCTCAAAGCCCCTGCGGCTGAGCAGGATGATCATACCGAAGGCCGCAGCGGCCATGATCACGTAGCTGATGGTGTAGAACATAGCCGCGGCGTAGCCATCGCCCGGCCCGGCCAGTATCCCCAGAAGAATAAAGCCGACATGCGAGATGGTGGAGTATGCGAGCATACGCTTGAGGTTGCTCTGGGCAATCGCCACGATGTTGCCGACCGCCAGCGACAACACCGCCAGGATCACCAACATATCGCGCCAAGCCTCGTAGCTACTGCCCATCCCTTCGGCGAGGATTCGCAGTGCCAGCGCAAATGCGCCGATCTTTGAGATAGTGCCGATATACAAGGTAACGCTGGTCGGGGCACCGTGGTACACATCGGGCAGCCACATATGAAACGGTACCGCACCCAGTTTGAAGGCGATGCCGACCACCATAAAGGCCAGGCCGAAGATCAGCGCCAGGGTCATGCCATCGTTGGAGATATCAGCCACCGCCACTTCGGACAGGTAAATGCTGCCTGTCACCCCGTAGACGATGGAGATGCCGTACAGCAACGCGCCGGAAGCAAGCGCACCCAGCACGAAATACTTCATCGCCGCCTCAGCCGCGGTAGGTGAATCCCGATCAAACGCCACCATCGCATACAGCGACAGCGATAACAGCTCGAGGCCCAGATACAGACTAAGAAAGCTGTGAGCCGATATCAGCACCATAATGCCAAGGATGCCAAACAGCCCCAGCAGGTAGTACTCGCCTTTGAACAGGCCGCGCTCGATCAGGTACTGGCGAGAATACAGAAACACCAGCGCGCCCACCCCATATGTGACCATCTTCAGCACAGTGGCCATCGGATCGGACACAAAATGCCCACTGAAGGTGAGAATCTGATGATCCGCTGCCGTGCGCGAGGTGAACCACGCAGCTATCGCCAACGTGGCCAGGCTCAGGTAGTACGTCCAGTGCCGGTTCTTATCCGACAGAAACACATCCACCAGCAGCACGACACAGGCCGCGCATAGTAAGAATATCTCAGCCGAAGCCGGTGCGAAATCAGGAATCGTGAAACTCATTGCACCGCCCCCAAAAGCAGTTTGGATTCGGTAATGTGCGCCAGCAGATTCTCTACGCTGGCATGCATCACATCCACCAGAGGTCCGGGCCAGACACCAACCGCAAGCACAACGATGCCTAGCACCGCCAGAATGGCGAACTCACGGGCGTTAATGTCCTTCAAACTAGCTACGTTGTTGTTGGCCACCTCACCGAAGATCACGCGTTTAACCAGCCACAGTGTGTAAGCTGCGCCCAGGACCAGGGTGGTCGCCGCAAGGACGGCAAACCAAAAGTTCGCCTTAAAACTGCTCAAGATCACCATGAACTCACCGACAAAACCAGAGGTGCCTGGCAAGCCCGCATTGGCCAGCGCGAATAGCACCATCAACGCGGCAAACTTCGGCATCGTGTTGACCACGCCGCCGTAATCGCCGATCTCGCGGCTGTGCATACGGTCGTACATGACCCCCACACACAGAAACAGCGCGCCGGAAATAAAGCCGTGTGAGATCATCTGCACCATGCCGCCTTCAATCCCCAGCGCCGCGCCTTCCAGCGTGCCAGTGTTGCGCAGGATGCTGAACGGGATAAAGAAACCGAGCGTGACGAACCCCATGTGTGCAATAGATGAATAGGCGATGAGTTTCTTCATGTCCTGCTGTGCCAACGCCACCAGCCCGATGTACACCACGGCAATGAGCGAGAGCGTGATCACCACCCAGTCCAGCTCACGGCTTGCATCGGGTGTGATCGGCAGGCTGAAGCGTAGAAAGCCGTAGCCGCCCACTTTCAACATGATGGCGGCCAGGATCACGGAACCGCCCGTGGGCGCCTCCACATGCGCATCCGGCAGCCAGGTGTGCACCGGCCACATTGGCACTTTCACCGCAAATGCCGCGAGAAACGCGAGGAAAATAAAACGCTGCTCGTTAATGCTGAGGGGCAGATTGTGCAGATCCGCAATCGCGTAGCTGCCGCCCTGCAGATACATGTAGACCAGTGCCACCAGCATCAACACCGAGCCAAGGAACGTGTAAAGGAAGAACTTGATGGTCGCGTAGATACGCCGTGCGCCACCCCACATGCCGATGATAAGAAACATCGGGATCAGCATGGCCTCCCAAAATACGTAGAACAGCACGCCGTCCAGCGCACTGAACACACCAATCATCACGCCCTCCATAATCAGGAAGGCCGCCATGTACTGCCCCACCCGCTTCTGGATCACTTCCCAGCCGGCCAGCACCACGATGACGGTCATGAACGTGGTAAGCAGAATAAGCGGCATAGAGATGCCGTCTATGCCTAAGTGATAGTACGCGTTGAAGGCGGGAATCCAGCTCAGACGCTCCTGAAACTGCATTTGCGCGGTGGACAGATCAAATCCGGTGTACAGCGGTATGGTGACAATAAACGCCAGCACTGATACCAGCAACGCCACCCGGCGCGCCAGACCCGCCTTGTCATCGCCGATGGCAAACACCACCAGACCACCAATTATCGGCAACCAGATCGCGAGGCTCAAAAGAGGCAATTGCGTCATTACTTAAGCCCCACTCAACGAAGCAACAGCCAGCCGAGCAACGCGGCCAACCCGATAATCATGGAAAATGCGTAGGTATACAGATAGCCCGTCTGGATTTGACGCAGCACGCCTGAAAACCACCCCACCGTTT
>CBDUQI010000304.1:0-5185 GCA_965369325.1 uncultured Gammaproteobacteria bacterium | reverse complement strand
TCGAGCATGATAATTACCTGTTATCAATAGCTGAAATGGCTCTCCTTGGAGAGTGATACCGGAATTATGTCGAATTAGTGAAGTCGACGCTATCTACGTCTAGGGCGTTCTAGGGTATGTGCGGTGCAGGTCCTAAATGTCGCACCAATGCTGCGATGCGTTCGGCGGGAGCGTTCCGGGCCGGTCTGTTTTGCCCACTAGACATAATAGCGCTAGGTGCGCCGAACTAAACGAAAACCGACCGAGTTGTCGTGGTAACTCGCCACGTAGCACAGGCGGCTTGTCATCTCCAGATGCCTAGCTGTATGGTGCCAGCTACCGCCTTTCGCCACTCTTGTCGGTTCGCTCCGGCGTCGTGTTTCGACTGCTCGCGGGTAGCATCGCGCAGCGGTCCATTCCGCTACGTTGCCGTGCATGTCACACAGTCCCCACGCATTTGGCGGGAAGCTACCCACCTCCACCGTTCTCCTTCTGAACACGCCAGGCTTTGCCGCAGCACGCCCACGCCTCCCGTCGTAGTTTGCGTGCTCAGTATCGATCTCATCTCCTGTTGAGTACTTGGAATGAGCACCCGCTGATGCCGCGCACTCCCACTCCGTCTCACTTGGGAGTCGATACAGCTCACCTGTCTGCGCAGATAACCAAGCAGCGAAGGCTGTGGCGGTGTGCCAATTGACGTTAATCACTGGTCGTCGGCCTCGGCCCCAACCATTGTCAGGCGGCGCCGCTAGGCCAGCGGCGTTGGCGAACGTGTCAAACTCGGAAAACGTCACTGTAAATCTACTCATTGCGAATTCTGGGATAGTGACTAGCCCCTTCTTGGAACGACCGGCACTATCCACGCATGAGACCTCACGCGAATTTTCTGGGATCACGATCATGCCCGGCCCAAGTCGGCCGTCTGGGAATCTGTCGCGGATGGCCCGCCGCGGTTGATCTGTGTTTTTCGAGGCAACAGCGTCCGAGTTCTGTTCGCCTTGCGCAGCCAACTTACGTATGTTTCCGGCAAGTTTTGAGTAGTCGGCGTCGAAGTCCGGATCCCTGCGTAGAGACGACGTTTGTAGCCGTGGAAACTGCAGATATTGGAGATCGGCGGGCATTGAAGCGTCAGTCGGCCGCGGTACCTCCGCCAAGAGCACCGGGATTATTCTCAGCCCGCGCCGATGTGCCTCCAGTACTTCTATACGGACGTAGTTATTCCGGTTGCGAATCCGTTCTGTCCAATCAGGACCGATAACCGCAAGAAGAAAGCGACACTGGGCCAGCGCAGCCATTAGGCTCTGCTGGAAGTCGTCACCCAAGTCGACATGATGTATGTCGTACACGATCTGGCGGTTTCCGAACTCGCGAGACAAGCGATCTCGTAGGCGCCCGACGGCATCTGCGCTCGTTTCACGATGGTAACTGATAAATATCTTGTCTGATACGGCAAGCACTGAATCGTCTTGTATGGCACTGATGGCTACTACTGTACTGGGGTTAGTGCGAGTCCTGTCAAGTGTGGCTACCCAATACCGCTGATAAGGGGCTGATGTTTGAGGCTAATATCCCAGTGGCGCTGTCAAGTTGTTTGCTACAAGGCATTAAAATCAAGCGGTGAGCGCGACCATCACGCGTAAGCTACCTGCTGCCACTCTGCAAACGCACGTTCACAAAAAGGCGATAGTGGGTTGTGTAAACAAGATATCAGCCTAATCGAAATACTTTGTGGACTTGGCTATGTACGGATAGAGATCGTTCTGCCTGGCCAGCTGATTTTGAAAGCGTCGCCCCATAGCTCGGCAGTCGGTGACCATTCGCCGAGGTGTCTCACCCTGATACATAAGCATTTTGCGGAAGAAATATGAGCCAAGTGTCGCCGAGCCTGCCGCGACGTTTCGGAGGCTGTTGGCATGGTCAGGGCCAAAACTTTGCGCACCACAACCGAATGGCTTCGTAGGAAACTATAACGCCTGGCTCGGCCAGCAGATCCTCGATATCGCGAAAGCTGACTGGAAGCGACGGTAGTACCAAACGGCACGACTGATGATCTGGGGGAGGGGGGGCGACAGCGACGATATTCGCTTCTCATGCCATAATTGTCTCCGAACGAGCGGCTGACAGTGCCTCTGGCTACTGCCCGAAACGCGGGGCAAGACGCTGGAGGAACTGGAGGTAGAGCTGGCGCGGGGCGCGCGTGCGATGCCTGCCTAGACTAAGGCATCACCACGGCGCTTAACGGTTAAACGCCGCCGTGCCGTGGTACATGTCCAGCAGCCGTTGGTGCAGATCGTCCGGGTAGCCGTCCAGATACCATTGCACATAACAACCGTGGACCAGCGCGATGATTGAGGCTGCGGCGGCTTCGCTGACGGTCTCCTGCTCGCTTGAGAGGAACGCGATCACTTTGCGTTTATCCCCGCGTAAATGCTCCACGATACGCTTGCGAATCCGCGCCGGTGTGCGGCTGTTAAAGATGAGAGACAGAACGATACCTTTGGCCTCCGGGTTGTTAGTGAAGTAAGCGGCGACCGATTCGAGCAAGTGCGCCACGCGGTCGTTCAAGTTGGTGAAACAGGTCTTTCTCGGCATAATCGCCTGCTCCATCTCATCAAACAGATCCAGTATCGCCTCCGTCAACAGCCCCTCTTTGCTGCTGAAGTGCCACAGGATGCTGCTCTTCGACACACCCACTTTTTCGGACACCTGATCCAGCGTGATGGAGTAGTAATCGTTCTTGGCAATCAGCGTTTTGGTCGCCTGCAGCAGGGCCTTGCGGGTCTGCTCGCCGTTGCGGCGCCGGCGCGGGGCTGGCGCGTCCATGTTCTCAACAATGCTCATTGGCGTCCTGGTACACGATTTGTTCGTTCTGTGCATAGCGCAGCGGTTGACTATTGTACCGGCCAGTCAGTATTGTAGCCACTCTTCTCTGGGGGAAGAGTCGCACCTCACGACAGCCCGGCTGAGCATGCTCGCAGGGGGCTTCGCGATGCTCCCCCACGGGCGCCGGTGCCGCCGACGACAGTCAGCTTGCCCGGTCGCAGGCACAGATATAAAGGGTGGAGAATCACCAACATGGCTAAACAACTTGCATTGCGACTGACTTACGGCGCATGCGTGGCGATTGTCGCTACCTGCACATTGCCGACTCAGGCGATGGCCAGAGAAATTGAAGAGGTGACGGTCACCGCCACCAAGCGTGCAGAATCTATCCAGGACGTGCCGATTTCCATCCTGGCAGTAACTGGTGAGAGTATCCGCGAGAACAGCATCACTAAGATGTCTGATCTCACCGACAGTCTGCCGGCCGTCACGGTGGCGCAGAACCCGATCGGTAACTTCATATTCATTCGCGGCATCGGCTCAAGTACCAATCAGGGCATTGAGCAATCGGTCTCCATCTTTCACGACGGTATCTATATGGGGCGGCACCAGTTGTCCCGAGCACCGTTCATGGACCTGGAGCGCGTAGAGGTTGTGCGCGGCCCGCAGCCAATCTTGTTTGGTAAGAACACCATCGGTGGCGCGTTGAGCGTCATCAGCGCAAAACCGACGGATGAGTTTGAAGGCAATGTCAGCCTGCTGGCCGGGTCAGACGGCGAACAGGAAGCCAATCTGGTGCTCTCCGGCGGGCTCAGCGACTCCGTTCGCGGGCGGATTGCGCTGCGCAGTTATCAGCACGACGGCTACTTAAGAAACGTCTTTACCAATGAGGATGATCCCGCGCGCGATGATTGGACTGCACGCGGCACGCTCGCATGGGATGTCTCCGACAACCTGACCGTGACGGCCAAATACGAGCGCAGCGAATTCGAGCAAACCGGCGCGCTGGTGCAGTTAGCTGTCTTCGATCCGTTCACGCCAGCGGCTGCCGGCACCAGCGGGCTGAACGACGCGCTGGTCGGCATTGCCACGGGCGGTGGCGTGGAGGCCTTTGATGATGAGCGGGCTGTGATTAACGATGGTGGCGAACTGGTTGGCTTGGCGGTGCCCAGTCTGGCCGGGTTGCCGGGCTTTCCGGACCTGGCAGAAGGCAGCAACAATGAGATGCAGACGGCCACGATCACCTTGGACTGGGGTGTTGGCGATCATACGCTGACGGCTGTGACTGGCTACGCCGATTACAATTACCGCGATATTTGCGATTGCGATTTCTCGGCATTGCCGCTGATTCAGGTGGATGCGGCCGAGGACTTTGAGCAGCTCAGCCAGGAGATCCGGCTGACCTCCCCGGGTGGTGAGAAGTTGGATTACATTCTGGGCTTGTACTTTCACAAAGCGGATCTTTTCTATCTCTCCGACGAAGCCTTCGGCTCCGCGCTGCTAGACCCTGCGGCCCCGCCGCCGAATGTGAGCCGCACGTACTTCCTGGACCAGGAGCAGGAGCAGTTCGCGGTGTTCGGCTCTTTCACGTATTCCTTCACCGATATCACCCGTGCAACTTTCGGTTTGCGTTTTACGACGGAAGACAAAACCGTTAACCGGCGTCTGGATAAGCGCTTTACAGCGGGTTGGGACTTTGGTGCGCTGGGTGCGTACGGGAGCACGGCGGCCGACTACGATGCGTTCGAGCAGGTGGCGATCGGCGCGCTGGGTGTGGACCCGCTCAACGCTGGGCTTTGGGAGGGCGCGCTCGGCACCTACGAGCACAGTTTTACCAATCGTCGGCGCTCGGAGGAGTTCGTCTCTTGGTCAGTGAACATTGAGCACGATCTGAACGATGAGATCATGCTTTACGGCGTCGTCTCGACCGGCGTCAAGGGCGGCGGCTTCGACGCCCGCTTCCTGAAGAACGAGGCGCTGGATCCGGTACTGGTGCCAGGCTCGGATAAGTTCGAGTACCAGGAAGAGGAAGCAACCAACTTCGAAGTGGGTATGAAGAGCACCTTGCTGGATGGCTCGATGACGTTTAACGCATCGCTGTTCCGCACGGAGATTGACGATCTGCAGGTGAGTATTTTTGATGGCGCCACGGCGTTCCTGGTAGACAATGCGGCCAAGATTATCGCGCAGGGCCTGGCAGTGGATGTGAATTGGGCGGCAACGGAGAACCTCATTATTGGTGGCGCTGCTGCGCTGCTTGACAATGAGTTCGACGAGTTCACCACCTCGCCCTGCCGGACGATCGAGGCGGTGGCCGATCCGGTGGGGCGTCTTAGCGGCAAAGACGTGTCCGGCGAGCCGAATCAGTTCTCGCCGGAGTTTG
>CBDUQI010000303.1:0-5230 GCA_965369325.1 uncultured Gammaproteobacteria bacterium | reverse complement strand
ACTGGTGAGTTTTATCGAAGCGAACTGGTGGCTGCGTCAGGGTCACAACCTCAAATTCAGTTACGGGCATTTTGATCCCGATGATGATCTGGATGAGGATGAGCGCAACCGCTTCAGCCTGGTCTACGAATATTTCTTGCTGCCGTTCGGCCAGTTGCGTTTTGGTGTGCGCTTGAACGATGGTATCCCGCAGAACGACCTGCAGAACATTGATCAGTACTTCATGCAGTTACACGCCTACTTCTAACACCCCGGAACGCACGGCATAGGCACACGAACACCAGTAAACATAAGTGGAAACACTTTGGACATGAATGCGCATTAATCCTCTGCTACCCTCAGCAACTCGTTTTTTTTGGGGACCACATCATGTCTGTATTTTCAAAACGCTGGCTGATCGCCAGCCTTGCCGTGCTTCCGTTTGCTGCCTTCGCGCAGCAGGTGGATCAGTTACGCGGTGCCGACCAGGACGTTGACTACGCCCGGTTAACCGAGTTCGGTCCGTGGGACGACCGTAACTACGCGCTGACCGCAAAAGATCTCGCCCTGCTGAGTGCCAACGAGGCCGAGCAGAGCGAAGGCATTCCGGCCTTCTATCGGGTGATATTGCGCAAAGAGTACCCGAGTCTGCTGCGTGAAGGCCCTGTGCAGTACCCGCGCAGTGCCCTGCCGTGGTTTTTGGTCAAGCATAATGGCTTCCTGGTGAACGGGAAGTTCTACCGCGCCACTCAACGCGAAGCCAACGGCCGCTGGCACGTGCTGACTGATGCGCCGCATGCGGTGTTGGATGATGAAGGCAACGTGCGCACGCTTAACGGCGAAGTACGAGTCACCAGCCCGAATGGCGCCGCCGAGTCCACGGTCGAGATCAGCCCGAGCAATCCGGACATCGTGGTGGCGGGCAGCAACGGCCCCGGCTCCGGTCAGAAAATGCACTGGTCCAACGACGGTGGCAGCAGCTGGAACCAATCAGCAGACCTGCCGCTCGGCGGCACCTGCTGTGATCCAACCATCGGTTGGTCGTCCGACGGCTCGTTCGTCTACACCGCCACCCTGGGCAGCCAGAACTTTTTCTACCGCTCAGATGACAACGGTCAGACCTGGGACAGCCTTGCGGATGAGCCCGGCAACGATCCGCGGCGGGAAATTTCCGCTGGCGGTTTTGAGGACAAAGAGTTCCTGCACGTTGACCGCTCACCCACCTCACCGTTCCAGGACAATATCTACCTGACCTGGCACGAGTCCAACACCATGCGTTTTTCGCGTTCCACCGACTTCGGTAACACCTGGAGCCCGGTCACGAGCTTCTCCAGCGCCAATGACAAACGCGGTATTGGCTCGGATATCACCACTGACCGCGCCGGCAACATCTACTACATCTGGCCGGCTTTTAACGCCCGCGAGATCGTGGTGGCCAAGTCCGTGAATGGCGGCACCTCTTTCCAGCCTGACGTGCTGATCTCCCCCACTCTTGGCAGCTTCGACTGGCCGATCCCAGCGATGGAATCGCGCCGCGCCTGGATCTATGTGTCTGCCGACACCGATCAGAGCAACGGCCCGTTCGCTGACCGCATCTACGCGGCATGGACGGACACCAACGCACCGGACGTCAACCAGGCAGCCAACAACCACACCCGCAT
Source organism: uncultured Gammaproteobacteria bacterium (assembly GCA_965369325.1). GTDB lineage: Bacteria > Pseudomonadota > Gammaproteobacteria > Steroidobacterales > JBCBZW01 > CBDUQI01. Next base: position 3,590 of record CBDUQI010000303.1, on the reverse strand, counting down.
TCAGGTGGCCTACTCGAGCGACGGCGGTAATAACTGGACGACGGTCACCCCGCACCCGACCGGCGACATTCTTACTGTTGACCGCTGGAACCAGTGGCTGACGGTAGGCCCGGACGGCACCGTGCACCTGGTGTTCTACGACACAACCGGCGATGCCTCACGCACCAGTGCCAACCTGTACTACACCTTCTCCACCGATGGTGCACAGAACTGGAGCACCCTGGAGCGTCTGACCACCGTCACCTCACCCAACATCACCGACGGTTTCGAGTGGGGTGACTATAACGGTCTGGCGGCCACGCTGAACGACATCATCTCGGTGTACACCGACAACCGCAACGAAGGCGGCGGCGGCGGTAACTCCATCGACATCTACGCGGTCGGCCAGCCGGTTGGCGGTGGCCCCGGTCCGGTGTTCACACTGGCACCGACGGCTCCGGGTATTGCTGGACAGGTCAACAACTGGACCACCACCGATGGTACCGCCAACGCAGGTGTGCTGACCTACTTCGGTCTGCAGACCGGCTCAACAGCCATCAGCATTGGGGGTTGCAACGTAAATGTGGGCCTGAACAACGCCCGCCCGATCGGCTTTGCCACTGCTGATAACGGCGGCACCGCCACCGCCAGCCGGAACATTCCGGGTGGTGCATCTGGTTTGACGGTGAACTTCCAGTCACTGGACCTGGGCAGTTGTGGGCTGAGCAACATCTCATCCACCACCTTCCAGTAGCCTAAGCCTGATCGCGCTTGACGGCGCGATCAGACAGGCTTCCAGCCAATTGAGGGCGTGTGCTTCGGCACACGCCCTTTTTTTCTGACCTTACATGGCGCTAAGCCCGCCCCGGCACCGTTAACCCCGATGTCGGACACACGCTGGTTGCCGGCTTAGCGTTTTTTCTTCTTCACCTTGCTGGCTGATGTCTTGCTGGCCGGGGGTTGGGTGAGCGCCTTTTTGCTCGTCGGCTTTTTCCGCATCGCTTTCTTGCGCATGGACTTTTTCCGCGCGGGTTTGTTGTCCACCCGCGCGCTTAACGCGGGCTCATCCTCGCCCGCCGACGGCGCTGCCACGCACGCACACAGTGCCAGATACAAACTGCTCAACGCTTCGTACGCCGTACGTTTCGCAGATGTCCCGCGCGCTGGCACGGCACCGGCCAGCACGGCGGTCAGAAATTTCATCTGATTCAAGATGGACGCACGTTCCCGATCGGTGGCTTTCGCCAGTACCGCCCGGTACGCCTCGTACAAGTGGCGCCCATTCTGGGGCAATACTCTATCAACTGTCCCGCGCCGGCGTTCCGCACTGCCAGTGGGCAGCAAGTCCCGACGACCCAGGTGAATAATTACCGATAGATCCAGGCCGTGAATCTCTCCCCAAACATCCGCGCGCTCACTGGCAGCCACGGCCTCTCGCATGCGTGCCCAGAACTGCCCCTGCAACGCATCCGCAGCGGGTGGCTCCGCCAGTTCGCCGCTTGACTCGCTCAGATCAACACCGTGCCAGTCGGCAATGACAACCGCGGCGAGTGCATTGGTTAACGGATACAAGCCGTCGTAATCTACCGCCGTATCAAACGCGCCACCCATTTGTACCGCGCGCCAGTAGTCGCCTGCCAATTGTTCAACCCTACCGCTCAAACCCTGCGGCGAGAGGTGCCGGGCGGTCTCCAATTGCGCCATCAGCCGACGCTTGGTATTGGAGGCCCGTAGAGAGTATCGTTCGGCTGTCGGACCGACACTCAGTAGCGCCTCCAACAAGTCCTCGGCGCGGCGAAACAACTGCTCGCGATAAGCGCGGCTCATTGGGGCACCGTCCTCATCACGCACGCCGTTGCCTGCATAACGGGTATACGCATTCACTGTGTGCTCCAGTTGGCGCACTGACAGCCCCGCCCGGTTGGTGCACCGGGCCTGCTCAAACCAATCAATGGCACGGGCATAACGGCGCACCCGCGCGTAGGCAACACCCAGGCCCGCCAGCACGCAAGCGTCGTCTTTCCATTCCTCGCGCAGCCCGGCCACAAACTGGGTCAGTTCCTGCTCACGGTGATTGTCCGAGCCGCTGGCAAAATTATCCAACCACCGTACAGCCGCCCCGCGTGACAACACCACCACCCGCTCGCGCTTGCGCCGCACGTCCGAGTCCAGACGATAAGATTTGTCGCCGTAGCACTGGTATGCGCCCCAAGTGTTCAAGTGCGGCTCCATCTGCCAGGCCGCTCGCCGCGCACTTTTTACGGCCTCGCCAAACTCCTCGCCACCCAGCAGCTCCCGGTAGAAGGTGTCGGCGAATGACTTGGCCGATGCGTCGGACACCTCCCAACCGGCCGCGATCACGGCGCGACTTCCGCGCTGGATAAACTGCGTTGCCAGATTAGCCGCAATACGATGCCGGTTGGCCGTGAGCGCCGAAGCTACCTCCTCATCACGAGGACCGATAGCCCCCAGATGGCAGCAGTTAATGAATACCAGTTCCGGCACTTTGGGTAGCTGCTCGATCATCGCCGCATCTATCAGCAGTTTGTCACTCAGCACCATGCCAGCACGGATCTCATCCTTCTTGCCTGGCTTACCCTTGTGCACTTCGTAGATACCGTGGCCGGCAAAGTGCATCAGTTTGTAGTCGCGTGCCATCAGTCGGGTAAACACATCAAACGCAGTCTGCTGCATCGAAATGGTCATGTCGAAGCCGTGCGCCCGAAGCGTGGCCGCCACGCCCTGCGCCTCGCGTAACGCACCTGGCAGCGGCACCATATTGGTCTGCGGCTCACCGACCACCAGAGCGGTGCGGTCAAGTGTAATTGGCGTCAGTGGTTGTTCATTTGCCAGCTTAAGCTGACGTAGCAAGCCGATACGTGTTGCCAACGGCATGTCGCGCTCGTCATCGCCCGTCTGGCGATCCTGCACCATCTCCCACGGGTAGCCGGCCGAATGCTCATCCATGGTAATAATCAACCCCTGCTGATCCGGGATCATGTTCTTCATGCTGCGTGGAATGAGCATCTGATACAGGGTCTCGGCGACATCGCGCCGATAACTTACATTGCCGCTGATACTGTCGATGTAGTCGCTCACCGCGCCAAGCTGAGTTGGCACGATGTCGACGGAGTTGCGCGCACGATCGGTCAGCACCGTGTACACCAGCTTGTCGTTCTTGCGCAGAATCTCAGCGCGATGCCACCACGCCTCATCCACCCGAGCGCTTACCCGGCGCAAGCATGGTCCGGCCTCCACCACCCAAGGGGAGATCAACACATCCTCACCAAAGCGATGCAGATCCTTCATCGACTGCAACGCGGTCGCCGCCTCCAACGCCGAATCGTCAAACACCTCGATGATCTCAATATGGTCGAACACCAGTGGCGGCGGCTCATCCGGATCACCACTGCCCGCAGCGGTCCGTTCCAACGTGCGATTCGCGGCCAAGGTGGCACCGATGATTTGCTCGATGCTCTGGCGAATGGACATGCCGCCCGCGCTGGTACCAATCATCAACGGCGATACGGTCTGACGTATGGTCTCGCTGCCATCATGCTGCTCCAGCAATGCGCGCGCCAGGCGCAGCAGTGCGCTGCGCAGCGTGCGCA
>CBDUQI010000302.1:0-5243 GCA_965369325.1 uncultured Gammaproteobacteria bacterium | reverse complement strand
GCGATCTCGTTCCAGAAGTAGTTGCCGTCACAGATGCCGGAGAAGCATCCGGGCACGCTGGGGTGAGGCGTGGTGGGATCAAATTCGCCATCAGAAACGTACACCACCATGCCGTTGAAACCCGTGGATGGTGGGTTGATGGTGAGTGCGTCGCCGTGGGCAACACAGCTTGAGAATACGGCCGCGAGTAACAAAATAGTGCGAGTCATGTGATATCTCCCGTGTGCAAAACAAAGACCGGCGTCGCGCGTCCCGGGTGGGGGGCGAGCGCGGGATCAGGATGATTGGCGATCCTTTGCGTTTGAGTGCATCGGGCCGCACAAATCAGCCTCCCTGTCTGTTCCTGCGCGATCACGGCTCGCAAGGGGCCACGAGAAGACAACAAATGGGCTTCACTACGCCAACCGGCTTGCCTAATATGGGTGTATATAGCGGCTGGCTGCAGACGGAGATTACGATGCACCTATTCCGGGTTCTTGTTGCCTCACCAGGCGACGTTAAGGAACGCGTGGCCGTGCGCGATGAGATTGGGCGGTGGAACGAGGCCAATGCCGAGCGCCTTGGTGTCGTGCTTCTACCCACCCTATGGGACGAGGCTGCGCCCGCAGATCTACGCGATCGGCCTCAACGGGTGATTAATCGCCATTTGGTCGACAACTGCCACCTGTGCATTGCCATGTTTTGGTCGCGTATCGGCACGCCTACGGATGAGGCCGAAGGCGGCGCCGTCGAGGAAGTGGAGCGCATGACGGAACACGGTTTCCCCGTGTCGGTATTTTTCGATATGCGCGATCCCGCTGATGGGGCGGACAAGACCCAACTGAAGGCCATCAGGGCTCTGCGCGAACGCTGGCACGGTGAGGGATTTACGCGTGACTATAACAACGCGGCTCAGTTGTTGGGCTATGTGCGCACATCGCTGGACAAGCTCGTTCCCGAAGTAATTCGCAGCGCCGTCGATGATGGCGGCATTATCGGTGAGTGGATCCAGATAAAGTCGTGCGATGCGCCGCGCCGGTACGCGTTGGTTAACATCAGCACCCGCGCAGATCACAGCTACAAGATACGAGGCGTTTCGTATGCAAGTGACGGAAAGCGGCACACGCACTGGCCGACGGGTGCGGTGGATGTTTCGAGCCGAAAAGGTAACCGGTTGGTGCACTGCTTTGACGCCAAGCTAGGTGACGCCAACACCATTGGTCTCACGCTCTTCGATTTCGAGCACACTTCGTCGCAGCGCCCCGGCGATCGACCCGAACGCCGTACTGGACGTGGCTATTACGCGCATGTCGCTGACGGTCGGGATCTTGCGCCAGCGCGCGAGAACTTTGAGCTTTTACGAGTGACGCCCGGCCTGGTACGTCGTTTGATCGACAAGGAAGAGTTACAAAATAGCCGTGACCGTACCCAATTTTTCCGTCGCTTCCATCGCGATCATGCGCAGCATCGTATCGTGCTCACTGGCGGTGCCTACTCGGGAAAGACGTCATTGGCGAATGCGCTGGCGGAGGAAGGATACCCAGTGTTGCCCGAAGCCGCACTGCAAGTCATCGAAACAGCCATCCGTGAGGAGCCTGATTTTGCTGAGTGGCGTGCCGACAAACCCGCGCAGTTTCAACAACGCATCCTCACTCAGCAGCAGATGAACGAGCGCGGTCAACTTGCGGTGGCGGAGCCCTGTCTGATCATGGACCGAAGCGGCATCGACGGAATTTGCTACCTGCAAGAAGCGGGAGAACCGGTGCCAGTGGAGTTTTTTGAGTATGCGGAGAACCTGCCCAAAGGCACCGTCTTTGTCCTCGGCACGCTTGAGAACTTCGACGCCCGGCACGGCACAGGGCGCGCCTCAACATACGAGATGTCGCTTCGCGTTGGCGAACGTTTGCGCCAACTCTACGACGAGCTGTTGTGGGACGTTCATTTTCTTCCTAGGGAATACTCGTTGGAAAAACGTCTCAGTGAGGTAGTCAAATTTCTAAAGGGCAGCGCCTAGATAAAATCGTAGACGCGCCCCTCATCGTATCTGGCTACTTACTGAGCGACACCCTGCAGAATCATGATGATCCGATCGCCCGGTGAAATTTCCAGGCCCGGGTGGATGCAGCTCCAGGCCTGCCCGGTCGGCACGACAAATTGCTGCTGCCCGTTGGTGCCGTTCAGGCATTGAACGGTGGTGATGTCTACAAAGGTGGCAGCACCACCCACGCCAATGCTGGTTGCGATGCCGACCAGGCTCAGCACCAGGCTGTCACCACTGGCAATGTCTAGGCCTTCGCCCCGGCAGTTAAGCGGCAAGCTCCCGGCGCCGTCTAGGGGGACGGTAAAGTTCTGGCCGGAGACCGAGTTCGCGCAAACCCCAACCACCGGACTGGTGCCGACGCTGGTGATGCGTGGTGCTGGCGAGAGGGTGACGGCGTTGGCCGCCACCGAGATGGTTAATGAAGGCTCGCTCGGATCGTTGGATGGCACATCGAAGGTATCAGCAATGGTGCCCAACTCCGTGGGGGCGGCGGTGATCGCGACAGTGCAGGTGTCGAGCAGAGCCAAGCTTTGGCCGGAGCAGTTGTCGGCATCAATTGAGAATTCTCCGAGCAACGGATTAGCCTGAGCGATATCACCCAGCACGAGTGCGGCAGGGCCGACGTTGCGAATCGTCAGGTCAACGGTGGGTGTCGCGCCCGGCGGAATGTTGCCGTACTCGATCGAGGCACTCGCCGGCGAGAGCTCGATATCCGGTGCGATGGTAGCCGCCGTGCGTGCGCGGCTATCGCTGTACAGCGGCGTCTGAATGATGTTGCTGATCAGTGAGACCCAATTGAAGGCAGAAGCGGTTGGCGAGATGTCGCTGGCCCCGATCGCCAGTGTCTGAAACGCGGCCGTGCCGATCGTGCCTGGGCCGGTGAGGCCGAAAAAACTGCCGACAGTGATGCCCTGGATCGCACCGGCGGTGAAGGTGGGCGGGTTGCGAAACGCCGGGTCGTCGCCCACGTTGTTGGTTTCGTAAGTAAAGTCGACCAACTGCAGCAGCGTGGGGTCGTACACCAGGTCGATCCCGCCGCCGAGTGTCGGCTCGTTACGAAAATCCATGTTGATGTTGTAAATCACAATGCCGCCGGGCAGGACATTACGCGCGGTGGGCAGGGTGAAAACAGTAAGATCGCCGCCCCGGTTGGCGCGTGTATGAGGTGTGGCTGCCTCTATCGCCGGCGGCCCGCCGGAGAACGCGGCGCGCAACAGTGCCAGGTCGGCAAACTCCACCACGCCGTCGCGATTGAGATCCGCGTGCGGGTCGTGGCTGAAGAACGCCGACTTCATCACCTCGACATCCGCCAGGTCCACCACGCCGTCGCCGGTAAGGTCGGCAGCCGAGGCGTGCGATGAAATCCCCGCGACGCCAATCACTAGTGCCAGGCTCAAGTGTCGAATGCTCATATGAATCCCCTGTTCGTGTTATGCATTAAACGTAGCAGATGTCCTGGTGTGATGGGGATATTAAGGCGCGCATTGGTGCGCCTTGACTGATAGTAAGACGCATTTCGCGCGCAACCGCCGAGCTTATGTTGAATGCGCGGGCGAGCACCGCGCCGCAGTTGCCCGTTTGCGCGGTTCTAGCCGGAAGGTGAATCGTGCCCGGCCTGGCGGTTCATTCGCAGCAACCACAGTGCCAGCCCGAAACCCAGCACCCCTAAGCACAGCATGTAGGCGAAGGTAATGCGGTAACCTGGCAGGCCTGGATACGTGTCCAGCCAGTAGCCCACCAAAGGATACGTAAAAGCATCGGGCAGATAGCCGATAAAGGCGGCCAGCCCGACGATTGCGCCGGTATTGTGCCTGGGCAGCCGCGCCTCCTCAATCGTCGCATAGAAGGTGCCGCGTAAAGCGAAAACGGCCAGCCCCATACTCACGACGGTGGCCGTTACCCACACCAGCGCGGAGGCGCGCACCGGGATCACCAAAAACAGCACCAGCGAGGCGATGGACAGGGCGAAGGCGCCAGCGATCACTTTGGCCGGTGATCCGATCCGGTCGGCGATCATACCGCCGCCAGGCCCGCCAATCGTTTGCAGCCCGTAGGTGCGAATCAGCCCGATGAGCGCGCCAAACGATGCGCTGGCGCCGAACATTTGCGTCATGTACGGCGTGGTGTAACTCTGTCCGGCGAACAGGCCAAAGGCGCAGAAGATAATCATCCCGATGACCCACACACGCGGCGTGCGCATGGCTTCCCATACGCCGGCCAGTGCCGCGCCGGCACTTTCCCCGGTATCGGCATCGTCGAACAAAAACCACACGGCGACGCCCGAGAGCATGGTGACGACGGCCGCAATGTTGATCACCATCGCCAGCCCGTATTGGCTCTCGCCCATGCGCGAGAACAGCGCCAGTGTTGAGACCCCAAGCAGCGTTCCAACGATGCCGCGTCCACCTTCCAGAAATCCAAACAGCCTGCCTTGCTCGTTGCGCGGACCGAGATTGCGGGTGGCCTTGATTAACGCAGTCCAAAAAAACACCACCGCGCTCAAGCCCCAGAAGGCATGCAAAGCGATAGCCGCAAAATATGACGGAAACGTTGAGTAGAAAAAACCACTGGCGCCCGTGGCCAGCAGCGAAAGTGTTAACAGTTTGCGGGGCGAATAGCGGTCGGCCAGCCAGCCGCCTGGCAAATACCCAAGCGTGGCGACAATGCCGTAAGAGGCTTGCAACACGCCCAGCTGTGTATGGCTGAGCCCCAGCGCCTCCCGCAGCGGGTCGTAGTAAGAAAAGCGCAGAAACGGGTAGGTGTAGATGGTACCGCCTGCGAGGCACAGTACCGCGAGCAGCAGCCACTTGCGCGCCGTGGCTGGATACGCGGTGGCTTCACCGCTCTCAAGCGATCGGTTGTGCGATGACATGGCGTGGCCTCTCCGGGGACTGTCTCAGGGCAAGTGAAGGTGCTACAACCGCAAAGCGGCAACCCTGCGCGCGTGAGCTTGAGGCCGAGTGTACTGCAATCCACCCGATGCGGTTTACAGCGCACTTTGCGTGGTGCGCATCGTGCGCGCGGACTGCCCGTACCGCTGGCTGAAGGCGTGGCAAAACGTGGATTGCGAGGAGAAGCCCGTGCGCACGGCGATGGTTTGCAGCGAATGCCGCGTATCGGTAACCAGTCGCCGTGCCTCCTGCAATCGCAGCCGTCGGTAGTATCGCGCGGGGCTGACGTCCAGCTCGCGGCGGAACAACGTTTCCAGTCGTCGCACCGAGAC
>CBDUQI010000301.1:0-5360 GCA_965369325.1 uncultured Gammaproteobacteria bacterium | reverse complement strand
GCACCAAATGGAAGCCACGCAACAAACAGTATCGCAAGCGGGCGCGCCGACAACCCCCCCTGACGTAGAGCGCTCCCCCCCCGGCCCGAACAGCGCTCCCCTTGTACCGGATGAGGTGGGTGTCCCAACTGCGATATTAGAAGCGGCCCGACAAGCCACCGAGCGCACCGAAGGACTGATTGAGCACTGGCTCAACTGGCAATGCCGAATGATCGCGGGGATCATCGGCGGTGCCGTCTTTGCGCCCGGCCCGGGCAAAGAAGGGGTTACGTCATTGGCCGCATGGCCCGCCACTCCCCCCGCCGCGCTGCTGGAGCAAGTAGCATCACGTGTAGCCGCCTCCGGCGAGGGCGTTACCCTGCCGCGTCAGCAATACACGGATCAGGCAGGTCGGATTTGCGACGTGCTTGGTGTCCCCGTGAAAACAGAAGGTCACATCACCAGCATCATCTGCGTCATGCTGGCAACCCGCTCGCCACCGCAGCAACGCGCCGTGCTGCAACTAATCGAATGGGGGGCACACTGGCTCAACCACCTGGTGCAGGAGCAATCTACCGCACTTAGGGAAGACGAACGGCTGGTACTGGAGTTGACCGGGCGCGCGGCACTCGCCGGTGGTAGTCGGGAGTTCGCACGTACGGTCACTACGCAGCTGGCACAGGAATTCGGTTGCGAACGCGTGAGCCTGGCGACGTGCCAACGCCTGAATGTCACGTTACTGCACGTCACTGGCACCGAGCAGTTCGATCGCCGCCGCCAGTTCGCCACGTACATTGAAGCGGCGATGCAGGAGGCCGCTGATCAGAATCAGACGCTGCGATTGCCCGTGGAGACCTCGGGCACCGCCGTGACGCGGGCGCATGAGAAGCTGCTCCGTCAGCACAGCCGCAACAGCATCTGCAGCGTGCCGCTTAGTGATTGCCGGGGTATTACCGGCGTGCTGAGTCTTGAGGCCGGCGGCACACAGACCATTACAAAGTCGATGCAAACCCGCTGTGAAGCCATCGCAGCCATCCTGGGGCCAATGCTCGGACTGCATGTGTTGAACGAACGTTCTTTCGCTAGCCGATTGGGCGACGCGATGCTTGATCGTGCCAGAGCACTGCTTGGCCCCGCCCGCCTGCGTACCCGCCTCGTACTCGGCGCCAGTGCCATTGCCTTGATCGCTAGCGCGCTTGTTCCGGGCACTCATCGCGTGAAAGCACCGGCGGCATTGGAGGCCACAGCCCGCCTCGCCGTGGTAGCACCCGCCGACGGCTTTATTCGTGAAGCACATGTGCGGGCCGGCGATGCGGTGCAAGCGGGCGCTCTGCTGGCGGCACTGGACGATCAGCAACTAAAGCTGGAGCAGGATAAGTGGCAAAGTGAGCGGGCCAAGCAGGCCGCCAGCTATCAGCAAGCGCTGGGCACTCGCGACCGCCCTGCCGTCACCCGCCTGCTGGCAGGGCTCGCCCAGATTGATGCGGAACTGGCGATGGTCAAGGGGCGTCTCACCCGCACACGGTTACTGGCACCTATTGCCGGTATGGTAGTGAGCGGCGATCTTAGCCAGTCGCTGGATGCACCGGTAAAGATCGGCAATGTGTTGTTTGAGATCGCGCCACTGGACAGCTACCGGATAGTCTTGGAGGTCGATGAACACCAAGTCAACAACCTGCAGGTGGGTCAGACCGGGCGGCTGATACTGGCAGCGCTGCCTGGGAAACCGCTGGATCTTCTGGTGCAGCGGATTATCCCCGTCGCCTCTTCCGCGGACAACCGCACTTGGTTCCGCGTGGAAGCCAGCGTACGAGATCCGCTGCCAGCGTTACGTCCGGGGATGCGCGGGGTGGCCAAAGTCACCGTTGGCCAGCGCTCACTGCTGTGGATATGGACCCATGCGCTGACCAATCGCATCCGATTGGCACTCTGGTCGATGGGGTTTTAGTCCATGCATGAGGCGGTGTGGAACCGATTCGAAGCGCTACGGCCGTGCCTGAGCGAGCACTTCATCATTGTGCCGCAAACATTTCGCGGCCAACGCTGGTATCTGGTGCAGGACCAAAGCAGCGGCGATAACCTGCGCATCAACACGCTGACTTACCAGATCATCGCGCGGTTGAACGGCACTCACACAGTACGAAATGTCATCGCGCAGATTCAGGCTCGCTTCGTCGAGGCGGCCCCCGAGCCGGACGAGATGGTGCACCTACTGCGCCAGCTGGACGATTTGAACGCTCTGAAGGAACCACTGCCCGCCGACTTGCGTGAGTTGATGGGGATGCCCCCAGCGCGGGCGCGCAAGCGCACTGGCTGGCGTCTTGGCAACCCGCTGGCGCTGCGCTTTCCGTTGCTGGACCCCGACCGCCTGCTGGGGGCAGTTGCGCCAGCGTTGGCTTGGATCTTCACCGCGCGCGCATTCCTCGCGTGGCTGGCCATCGTACTTACAGCCGCGCTGCTGGCACTCATCGAGTTGCCGGCCATTGCCAGCGATGCCGGGGCTCGGCTGTTATCACCCCGCAATCTATTGCTGGTCTGGTTGACCTACCCGCTGATCAAAATCGTTCATGAATTTGCGCACGGGCTGGCGCTGAAAAAATGGGGCGGCGAAGTACATGAAATGGGCATCAGCTTGCTGGTACTGATGCCCGTGCCCTATGTCGATGCTTCCGGCACTTGGATGTTGCCCGACAAACGCAAGCGCATGCTGGTGAGCGCGGCTGGCATTATGACTGAACTGTTGCTGGCCGCGATCGCGCTGTTTGTGTGGCTCGCAGTAGAACCGGGTCTAGTCCGCGAGCTGGCATTGAATACTATGCTGGTGGGCGGCCTCTCGACGCTGTTGATCAATGGCAATCCGCTGTTGCGTTTTGACGGGTACCACATTCTTCAGGACTGGCTGGAGATTCCGAATCTGTCCAGCCGCGCATCACGCTACTGCCTGTATCTTATTCAGCGCTATTTGTTGCGCATTGACGGCGCCAACTCACCGGTGACCGGCAAGGGTGAACGGTTCTGGTTAGCCAGCTACGGCGTCGCCGCTACGATCTATCGCGTACTCATCATGACGACAATCGCACTATTCCTGGCCAGCGAATACCTGATAGCAGGCGTCGCCCTGGCCACCTGGGCGATGGTCATGATGTTGCTCGTGCCGTTGGTGCGCGCGATGGTTTTTCTCAGTACCAGCCCGCAGCTGATTGGGCGACGCCGACGGGTAGTCGCGAGCAGCGCAGGGTTGATCCTGGCGCTGGGCGCATTGATGGTCGGCGTGCCGGTCAAGCACACGACGAACGCCCAGGGCGTTGTGTGGCTGCCTGCGCAATCGCAAATCTACGCGCGTACGGGCGGTTTCGTCGAGCAGATGATGGTGCCGGACGGGGGGGCGGTCGAGGCCGGCGCACCTATTTTGCAACTGAGTGCACCGGAGCTAGTTCACCAAGGGGCCCAGTTCAGGGCTCGCCTGCAAGAACTGCAGGCCGCCAGAGCCGCCGAGCAGTTTATCGACCCGGTGCGCGGTGAGGCGATAGCACTGGAGATTGACGCGCTGCAAGCTGAGATAGCGATGAACACCGAGCGTCAGCGCCAGACCTCAGTGCGTAGTGCCAGCAAGGGTATCTTTGTTCAGGCCATGCAGGCAGACCTTAGCGGACGGCATTTTGAACCAGGCGATCTGGTTGGCTACGTCATCAACTCCGGCGCGCTGGTGGTACGTTGCGTGATCCCGCAGCGAGATATCGGCCGCATCCGAAGCGGCACCTCAAATGTTCAAATTCGCCTGGCCGAAAACCTATCAACCGTGCTGCCCGCACGCATCGTGCGTGAAAGCCCAGCCGCGGACAATCAATTGCCGAGCCCAGCGCTCGCGGCGGCGGGTGGTGGAGAGGTCGTCACCCAGGCCGATCGCCGGGGCCACCAGCGGGCACTGGATACATTCTTCCACATTGACCTCGCGCTGCCCGACGCCTCTAGCGTGAGTGGCATTGGCGGACGTGCCTATGTGCGCTTCGAGCATTCCCCTAAACCAATATTTGTGCAATGGGCACAACGGGCGCGACAGCTTTTGTTGAGCCGGTTGGCAGTTTGAAACGGTGTACTCGCGTTATGCTTTGTGGCTGTAAGCCCACCGTTGCGTTATGACAAGGAGCGAGAGGGCAACGTGAACCTCAGCCACCGTATCTTCTGGCCGCCGATCGTACTTTTGTATGCCGGCCTGGCGCCCGCTCTTGCGGGGGAAACCGCCGTGATCGATACATCCGGCGCCTTGCCTGCACTTGACTGTGTGATTGAGCCGAGTGAGGTGGTGAACATCGGCAGCGCTGTCCCAGGTGTGATTGAGGCCCTGCACTACGACCGTGGTGATCTGGTGAGCGCCGGGCAAACCGTTGCGCACCTGGAGTCTGGGGTGGAGCGTGTCGCCGCCGAACTGGCCCGGGTAAAGGCCAACCAGGAAACCGATATCAATCTGCGGCGCGAGAATGCGGAGTTCTTCCAGCGCAATCAGAACCGCAGCGAAACTCTGTTAAGACAGGCAGCGATCTCTGAGCAGCAAATGGATGAGCTGGAAACAGAGGCACGCCTGGCGAACTTGCAGATCCGACAGGAAAAAGACAAACAGGCGCTCGCGCGGCTTGAATACAAGCGGGCCGTTGAAGCGCTGGACCGACGTACCATCAAATCCCCAATCGCCGGGGTGGTCACTGACCGATACCGTTCCGTGGGTGAGTACGTGGAGGACCAACCGGTGTTGCGCGTCGCCCAGTTGCATCCACTGCACGTGGAGACCCTGGCGCCCGTGCGATTTCTGGGCTTGATCGTTGAGGGGATGCAGGCACAGGTAACCCCGTCGGTCCCTAACCAACCTGCGCGAACGGCAATTGTTGAGCGCGTGGACCGGGTTGCCGATGCTGCCAGCGGCACATTCGGAGTGCGCCTGATATTGCCGAACGAAGACCATTCGATAATGAGTGGCGTGCGGTGCCAAACTGTGTTCTCTGGCGCTAAAAGCCCCACGCCAATCCAGGCTGAGACAGCGCCCGGCGCAACGCCGCTCACGGTCGAGGCAGCACCTGAAGCACCCGCTGAAGCGCCAGCACCCGCTGGCATCGTCGCCACAACAAAGGCGACAACGTCTGCCCCCAGCAGCGCTGATACTGCCAGGCGCATCCAGAAAAATAAGTGGTCAGCGTTAGCCCCGCCCGACGCCAGCCGCTCGGCCCTTGCGGCCAGCACTGCGCCAACGCCCAACTCATCCCCGGATGCTTCGGCCATGACGCCGCTCGCCCGCGCGGCAGCAACGGCCCTCGCGACACCAGCCGATAGCACCGAGGTCTGCCTGCGGGTCGGCCCGATCCACTCAAAGTCCACTGTGCAGCATATCG
>CBDUQI010000300.1:0-5452 GCA_965369325.1 uncultured Gammaproteobacteria bacterium | reverse complement strand
CCTGCACCCCGAACCGCTATACGCGCGGATCGATTTTGTGCGCAATCTCAATCCGACACCGACGGACGAGCCATTCATGCTGATGGAAGTAGAACTAATCGAACCGAGTCTGTATTTTCGCCTGTGCCCCGATGGTGCTAAGCGCTTCGCCCAGGCCCTGGATAAGCAGTTAAGACACCCGACTGAAAATCCGCGTGTTGACGAGAGTATTTCCAGAGCCAATAGCGAACCAGGCATTACGTCGACCCGATGACCGCTAACGCCTAGGAACGGACGGTTAAATCGCTCCAATTCCGTTAAGTTGCTCAGATCCACGCCTTGCTCTCGGACCACTTCGAGTACCCGATTAAGAATGAGGCGATAACTATCGACATCAGAGTACCCATCCCAATCCGGATCGGCGATCAGCAGCGCCGTTTTTGCGGAGGGCTAACTAATGTAAGTGAGTGATTTGTAGGCGTCGCTATAACAGTGTCTTCACTGGCGTAGTAGGGGCCGACTCGAGGGCGTCGTGCCGGTAGCGGGTTGCCGTTTCGGTGTTGCCGTGGCGGCGATGAAAATCGGCCAGTACCGCGAACCATAAGTACGATCCAGCGAGCCAAGTCGGTGACTCAAAGTCTTCCAAGACGGCGAGCCCGGCTGCGGGCCCACGCCACTCAGCAACCGCAACCGCTCGATTGAGTCTGTGGATCGGCGACGGAGCGATCCCCTCTAACAATTGGTAACACTCGACTACCTTCTCCCAGCGGGTTTCGGTGAACGAAGACGCGAGGCAGTGTTCTGCTGCGATGCCTGCCTCAGCGTGATATCGCGAGAAGTGCGAACGTTTCGGGAACATCGCCAACGGGGTGCTCAGCCAGGATGCTCGCCAGTCGTATCGCTTCATTGCACAGTTCGTGTCGAATCGCTATCTCCGCATGAGAAGAGAGGTACCCCTCGGTGAATAGCAAGCACAGGATCTTGTTGACCGCCGGCAGCCGCGAGGAATGGCGCTCGGTTGTGAGGCCCTCAGGGAGAGCTCCACACCTACCCGACGCGACAGGCTGGCAACCAGCCGGCCATATTCGTGTCGGAAGAAGTGTTCCACCAGTGTGGGTTTGGTCACGGCGTCTTAATTTCTCTAACTTCAACACTTGAGCCGGGCATCGCCGTACCCGGGCTCTAGCGTACATTTGTTCCATCTGAGACGGGGAAGGTGCGGCGCCTTTCGTCGGTTGTCCTGGTTCGCGCCGTTGGATACACAGGTAATTTTGCGTAGACATGATGCCTCCATTGTTAGTTACTGTTGCTTACTTCACCTTTAAGATGTTCGGATGCCGGCTTTTTGGACACTTCAGTCAAATTTTCTAAGGGATCGAAGCCGCTCACCCCTCTATTCTTTGGACTTGGCATTGACTCTCCCGTAATGGTAGACATCAGACTTCGGTTTTACACTCTTGAAACCGGAGAAGCACATGCTGAAGAGCCTATTTCCAGATATCTGCAGCACCAATCTGCCCGAGTCCAAACAATTCTATGAGTCGTTGTTTGGCATGAAAGCCGTATTCGATATCGATTGGTATCTACAAATGCAAGCCGGTCATGATGAGAATGTACAAATTGCGTTCGTCGCAAAGGATCACCCAAGCGTACCGCAGGATTTTGCCGTTGCACCACAGGGCGTTGTGATAACCCTCGAGTTTGACGATGTCGACTCGGTGTACGAACGCGCCCAGGAACTCAAGCTCTCCATCGCGCAGGAATTGCGCGACGAAGAATGGGGGCAACGTCATTTTATGCTCAAGGATCCTAACGGTCTACTAGTCGATGCGGTTAAAATGATTAAACCTACTGCGCAATTCGTCGAAAACTATCTGTGACGCACACATCACGTTCACATACAAACCTGATGCCAATTGGGCGTTTCTCGGACGCTTGTCGGTTGAGCGTCAAAGCATTACGCTACTACGATGATGTCGGTCTACTAAAACCGGCGTTTGTTGATCCCGACACCGGGTATCGTTACTACGGAACAGCACAAGCACGCGACGCCGTGCTCATCGCAATGTTGCGGTCGTTAGACATGCCGTTGGCAACAATACGCTCACTGCTGCACGCCGAAAGTGATTCTCTGCGACGGTTGCTTGAGGCCGAGCGTAATAGGGTCGTGAGCGAAGTTTCCAGGCAGCAGCAGGTCTTGAACTCGATCGAGCGAATAGCGCGTGAGGGCGACCTGATTCCGTACAACATTGGCGTTCGTGTTGAACCTGACTATCGCCTGGCGACTATGAACTGCAAGACCAATGCCGAACGCATGGTCGAGGACTCGAGCAAACTGATGTATCGCGTGTTCGACCAACTTGCACGATCGGGGACCGAGCAGCACGAGCCGTGTATGTGCATAAACCAACCCATGGATAGGACGGGCAATATTGTTGTTCATGCGGGCGTAGGGTTCGGTACAGAAGAAACTTTAGATGAACGGATAGAAGTTCTGGATGTTCCTGGCGGACCGGTGGCGTGGTTGGTTCATGTTGGCGCTTACGAGGAGTTAGGTATCGCCTATCACGCGTTGTCTGCTTGGGTACAAGAGCGCGGACATGAGCAACGAGCTGCACTGCGGGAAATCTACCTCAACGATCCAGGCGACACGCCGCTAGAGGCACTGAAAACCGAAGTATTACTGCCGATTAACGGGTGATGAGTCTGCGCATGCTGGCTGCAACCCAACTGACCTTGCCCGCCCAACAGCGGTTTCCACTAGCGTGAACCGGGTTCGCTCGACGTCGGCACCTCAATCGCCGCCCGATGGGCTGGTGAGAAGACCAAACGCCCCCTGACAAGCTGGAGCGGGCTCGTCACCGGTCCGAACTTGCGCAGAGTTTTTCCCAGCGAATGCCCTGTGATGCTGGTACGACAAAACACGCATCAATATCTATCCTGGCGGCCGCCTGCAAAATGTGCTGTACACTTTAATGGTCAGTTCTCACATCACTTGCTACATCTAGGGGGCGTTTCAGTGGGCATCAAAGCAACTGTCTTTGTCGCACTCGCGGTCTTGTCTTCACCGAGTCTAATGTCGGCGCAGGCGAATGCCGCACCGTTGCGCGATCACGCCACTGTCGCTCACAGCGCTCCGTCAAGTGGGGCCTTGGACGTTGATCCGCCGGCATTGACTTTTCCGCCATCCGGGCAGACTCCGGCGTTCGCATCCGTTACCGTGCGCAACTCTGGCCCAACCGTTGTTTTCGACGGCTTCGGTCAACTGGACACCCTCGCGTCGCCTTTCCGAATCAACCGTACCTCGTGTAGTCGGCTGGATCCCGGCGAGGACTGTTGGATTGAACTGGCGTTTGAGCCTACGTCGGCGGGCAGCTTCAGCGACAGTTTCGACATCACCGTCTATGACCCGTTTTTCGTGAGCCTGATTGTTTCCGTCAGTGCTGAGTACTACACCGACTACGATACTGACGGCATCACCGATACACAGGACAACTGCGTCGATCGTGACAATTCGCAGCAACGCGATACCGATGTCGACGGTATTGGCAATGCCTGCGATCCCGATCTAAACAACGACGGTATCATCAATTTTGTCGATCTGGCGCTGTTCAAAGAAGTGTTCTTTACCAACGATGCGTTGGCAGACTTTGACGGTGATGGTGCGGTCGGCTTCAACGATCTCTATCTTCTGAAGGCGTATCTATTTTCTCCGCCTGGCCCGCCCGGGTTGATGACGTGGAGCGCTGCGGGCGGTGGCGATTGGCATGCGCGCGAGAACTGGTCGCCTCCTGTCGTGCCAGTGTTTCCGGCAATTGCCAGCATCGATATCGCCGATGGGCTGAGCGTGAATATTCAGGAGGGTATCGCTGCCAGTGCGGCACGGATAGAGCTGAACGGTAAGCTTGCTTTGCACGGCGGTGAGTTGCGGGATGCGAAAGTAACCACGCCCGGCGGCGATGGCACACTGGAAGTGGTTGCACCGGACGCGCTGCTCGATGGTCTGACGCTCTATGTAGACCTGCTTATCCGTAGTGGCGCCACCGCACGGGTGAAGAATAACCTGGTTGCCAATGCGCAAGTAGAGTTGCAATCGCATTCCGCCCCCACTCGGCTGTTGTTTGACGGCGGCGAGCAAACTCTTTCAGGCAAAGGCGATGTCTTCTTCAACGCACCGGATAATCCTAACCCCACCGATCTGCAACTGGGCCCGATCAATGGTGGGGTCATGGAAGTGACCGACGATGGTCCGCCAATTCATGGTGGCTCCGGCACCATTGGCACCGACGGGCACGTGAGCTTTATTTTCGTGCCAGTGACCTCGGATTTACCTGGCACGCGTATCGAAATTCGTGGCGACGGGTGGTCGGGGGATCGCGATATTCCCATAGGGTCACGAAACGGTGGGCTACTTGGGCTGCGCGGAACCCTCAAAGAGGCCCCGCAACGGCAGTGCTGCTCGTATTTCGGTGATATCGAACTGCTCGACAATCCAACAATTGAAGGCGGTTTTTTCAACAAAACCCTCGAGACCGCGCGTGTCATCGTGCCAGCTACGGGCGCTCACTTCGTGGACATATTTAACACCGTTCATGACATAGTGTTATTGGACGGCGCGATCGTCACGGTCTCTGGCGATATCTTTATTGGTGACGAACATTCCGATGTCGAGATATTGGCCGACCAATATCCCACTGGGCTGGTGTTCACCGGCGGCGATCAGCGCATCATCTGTCAAGAGAGCCGTATCATCATAGGCGTGCCCGGCGTTAACCCAGCCAATGCCATCATGCGCCCCAGTGCCAGCGGCAGTCTTGATATCGATTGCTCGCTACGTGTGGATATCAACGGCCTGACACTAGGCCATCCGTCCGCACCGTTGAGGGTAAAACCTTGCCTCAGCACAAGCCACCTGGGGCCAGCGGCCCTGGTTATTGAAGGAAGTACGGTCGAAATGGATCAGTGTTTGCAGGCCGATGCGGATGGCCATGTGACCGTCCACAACCTGCAAGGCGGCGACATTAGTGCGAGCGAAGGAGGTGTGATGGAACTCTTCGGCGAGTTGGTCGCACCCGACAGCGTCGCTGTGACGGCTGTTGGTGTGGGCAATCCGCAGGAATATGGCCGTATCGTTGTTCACGGGCCGGCAGATTTTGCCGGAGCGACTCTGTCGATTGCCCTGAGCGATGGGTACGTGCCGGCATCGGGCGACACCTTTTCACCAATCACATACGACGCCCTGGTGGCACCTTTTCTATCCGTAGACAGCGCCGCACCGTTCCTCGTCAGCTACGAGGACAATGCGGTACGTCTCACCATGCCATAGGACGGGTGATCGCGAGTTCCAGGAACGGCCGAGCCGCCACCCGCCCGCCACGGTGTTCAGGCAAGTTGATCCTGTGGCGGCGCCCCCGGGCGCGTCAGTCGGGTGAGGAGGCCACCTTCTCAAACATCAGCGCAAACCGATCATGCA
>CBDUQI010000299.1:0-5502 GCA_965369325.1 uncultured Gammaproteobacteria bacterium | reverse complement strand
GGGGGCAATCGGCAGCAGCTGGCAGATTGGCTCGACCCCGAATCGGTCCTTGTGATCGTCGATATAGCGAACCATCACTTCAGTCGGCGGTCGAGCTTCGCCTGGGCAAAAAACGCTGAAGCCGACTTCAGAATCTCATTAGCTCGCTTAAGCTCCCGGTTCTCCCGCTTCAACGCCTTGAGTTCCTCAAGTTCGGGCGTTGTTTGGCCAGGACGACGACCGTTGTCAATCTCCTCTCTGCACCCACTTACGCAACGTCTCCGGCGTACAGCCAGTCTTCTGCGCCATCGATGTTAGCGCCGCCCATCGGGATGAATGAGACGACTCCTGCTCGTGAAGCATGCGAACCGCTCGTTCGCGAACTTCTGGGGAATATCTGTTTGCTCTTGTCATCGGAGTATCCTCTCAACTTAAAAGGTCTCCGGCAAACTCGGCGTGATTCAGCGGGGGTATGCCCTGAGGTTGCCGGAGCATACCCCCTCGATCTGGCGCTGGCCAAGCCCGAGCGCGCACATAACTTCGCTTACAAGGCTCTGGAGATGATCACCACGGTAATGTCATCACCTGCGTTTACCGCAATACCGGCGTCGGTGCAGCGGACAAGTTCGTCGCGCGGCAGGTAGGCATCCTGGTCTTGGGTCGTACGATTCTTGCAGAACGCGGCAAGGCGATCAGTACCGGTGCCGCTGACGCGTACCTCCAGTTGATCAGCGACTGCCACCGCAGGCACTCGAATATCGACTCTGTTACCTCGGTCGGCCTGGAGCCCCGCAGCCTCGCAATCAATCACGCCGTCCACTGCGGGTGCGTTCACCTGAGTGCCTGTCATGGCGTTCTTGCAGACCGCGAAGCTCACGATGCCGCTCTGCACGGTCACGCCGATGGATACGGCGGTGCCTTCAACCGGCACGGTAAATCCGGGCTCTGCGGGGGCGTTCGATGGGATGTCAAAAGTGTCGCTGAACACCCCTACCGTCTGTGGCGCGAACGCGACTTGGAGAGTGCAGGTTTCGTCCGTGCCCAAAACGGTGCCTGAGCACTCGTCCGGTCCGATTGCGAAAGGCGCGGCCAGCGAGTCAATTTGGCCGATTGACCCGATCTGAAGTGCTTCCACGCCCAGGTTGGCAACGGTATAGGTACCGACCGCGGTGAAGTTGGGACGGATCGTCGGGGGTGATTCGGCGATCACCGCGATATCGGGCCCTGCAGTAATTGCCGATCCGCTCATCTGTAGCGTGCGCGTATTGAAGCCTGGGTCATTGGAGTTGATGTCGAGACTGTCTTCGAAGTTGCCCGCCTCAGTGGGGGTGAAGGTGAGTTCGAAGGTGCACGTGCTGCCGATATCCAAAGGTCGGTTCGCGCACGCCTGCGTGTTACCAAAAAACGGCACGTCAACGGGGTCCGCGATCCCAATGTCGCCGATTTGCAGATCGGCGGTCCCGTCGTTGACCAGTCCAATCGTCACTGATCCGGACTCGCCGATGGCGAAGGTGCCAAAGTTAGCCGTGCTGTTTTCGTCGCCGTTCACCGTAATCGTCAGATTCGCGATCCGTTGAATACCGAAGCCGGTTAGCGACACGCGCAGGTACGGACTGAAGTTAGCATCCGTGCGAATGTTCAAGGCATCTTCCTGTCTGCTGGTGTTGGTAGGGGTAAAACTTAGCTCGATCTGGCATTGTTGCGAAGGTGCCAACACGTTCCCGGTACACCCGTCGTTGTTGACCGCGAACGGCAATGCCAAAGTTTCAAGATCGCCGAGCGTGGTAACACTGGCGTCAACCTCACCAATGTTGGTAAGCGTGAACGTTTCGATATCGGTGTCACCAATGAACGTCGAATAGCTAACACGCGTTCGATCGATCGAGAACTTTCCAGTCGGGGCATCATTAACAAAGACGACGCTGGGGAAAAACTCCAAGCCGGTGCAGGTCGCGCTGATTAGGCATGCAAATAGTCCGCCGGACCCGCCGGGGTCTAACGCAATCGGCGCCAGCGCCTCAGGCAGCGCGAGAAGAACGAAACTGAGTTGAGCAACGACGACCGGCTCACCGAATACGCCAATGCCAACAAAGTCACCCGCCGCCGCTTCAATCAATCCGCCCTGGGGTATAACCACCGGCGGGTCCAGCACAACGCACTGACTGGTTGGCAGGTCACATGGTTGTCCGGCGACGTCGGTGAGCACGTACTCAAAACTCTCCTCGACGTACTCAAGCATCGAAGGATCCCAGCTTAGAACGAACCCGCCGCCCAGAATAGGATCGCCAATTCCGTTGAATACCACGTCCAGTGCAATTATCTGACCAACGTTCTGTGGCACAATAAGTTCCGGCGATAGTGAGATACCAAATGCGTCCGGGTCGCGTGCTTGCGTATATCGCTTACGCTTAAGCCCACCCAACTCCTGAAGTAGCCCCAGGTCTGTGAAGCCTACAACCCCGTCGCCATTTAGGTCTGCGTGCGGTGCGTCTGAGAAAAACGCCTGTTTCATGACCAGCATATCGGCCATGTCGATCACCCCATCTGCATTGAGATCTGGCGTCGCGGCAAAAGCGGCCGGTATTGTGCTGATGAATAGAGCGAGGGGTGTCAGGGTTCGAAACATCGAACGAATGGGTAGGCGCCGAATTCGTTTACTGGAAAATATGGCAGCCATTGGAAGTACCTCCGGTGATCGGTTGAGATTGCTGGATGTTGCGCTCTCCTGCGCTTATTCGCCAGATGTGCTTTCCTCAGCACATTCTTTCTGCAGCCGTAACGAGACCGAACCCGAGCACCGCGCTTGGTTAGCCTCATTCTATGTTAAACATAGCAGAATAATGGAGCACCATATCTGATATATTTGGCACGCCCTAGGGAGGGCCCTACGCGCACGAAACCGCGCTAAATGCTTTCGTCAATTTTGAACTTGCACGCGCTCTGGATCATGCCACGCGTTAGCCAATGATCTACAATAACGAATGGCTTAATGACGCGTCCTACTTAACGTCAGGCCCGATCAAAGCATGTTGACCGAATTCTTCCGTGAAGCCCCGGATTTTGATGCGTACGATGCCTAGCTTCTTTGCATTCGACATGGACGGCGTTTTGGTTGACTCCGAGCCGTTGAAAGCGTTAGCACATAGCTGGACGGTGCGGGAGTACGCAAGCCATGTGGACCCCACGTACTACATGGGCGTACTGGGCCAGTCGTTCGACCTTGTGGCTAAGCGCTTCTCAACAAAGGGTGGCGACGCAAACTGCGACTTGGCGGATTATCGCCAGACGTACAAACGCCATTATAAGCGGTTGATTGAGGAGGAGTCGGCGCTCTTGCCTTGCGTGGCTAACACGCTGGAACGCTTACGAGGCGCGGGAATGTCGTTAGCGCTTGTTACGTCGAGTGAGCGTTGGATGGCAAACAGCTTACTGAGAAAACTAAAAATACTCGAGTTTTTCGACACGTTGATTTGCTCAGAGGACGTGCCTCTAAAGAAACCACATCCAGATGCATACCTTCTGGCCGCAACCAGGCTCAACCGACAACCAAGTGAAGGCGTTGCTGTCGAGGACTCCACACCCGGCATCAGCGCGGCTGTCGCAGCGGGCATGAGAGTCATCGCGGTACATCATTCGTACAACGGGATGCAAGACTTGTCTTCGGCCGAAAGAATCTATGATTCTCTTTGCGATTTTGAGCTAGAGGCGATGACTAACTTGTAGCGTTCGCTTATGGGCGGATTGATCGATTCACGATGCGATGATTTGCCAGACACCCCGGATGCCCATCGACGTAGTGACCAGGGAAAACAGCAGGATCGCGGCGAGCACGACATTGGACGTAATCGTATTTCGATGCTCGCCCATAAGATCCCGCCGATTGCCGAGGTATAAAATGCAGGCGACTGTCACCGGTAGGATGACGGCATTGAAAGCCTGGGAGACAATCATGACGATTACGGGGCGTGCCTCAAAGACTGGAACAACTAGGCCCAACAATGAGATCACGAGGACCATCACCCGATATCGCGGTAAAGTCATTTCCCGCTTTGAATTGTTGTAGTCACACAATAGCCAGGGCAGCATTAGGACGTTGGGAAATTGTGATGAGACACCGGCGGCGACAATGCCAACCGCAAATATAGTGGTGGCGAACGCGCCGGCCAGCGGCTCTAACAGCCCGATCATCTGCGACGCCTTGTCCAGCCCCAGTCCTTCCACGTGCAACGTGCCGGCCGCGGCCGCCATGATCGATCCACTGATGACGAACATCATAGCAACGCTGACAATCGTGTCATTTCGATGCTTCTTGCTGTCGGCGATTGTCCAGCCCGCTTCTTTCACAAGCGTGGTACGGATGATAAACAATCCCGAAAACACCGTGGTGCCGACCATCGATGCGATCACCAGAAATGGCCCGTTGCCCTGATCCAGAGGAACATTCGGAAGCGACGGCACCAGCCCCCTGGCAATATCAATAGGCGGCGGCATCAGAATTAGGAAATTGAGCACGAAGCAAGCAGACATGATGGCAACGATGACCGCAAGGCTGCGTTCGAAAAACTGCGTACTGCCATTCCAGAAAATGTAATAGACCAGCGCGACAAAGAACGCGGCGAACCAAACCGGGCTGATGCCGCCATCAACAACCGTCTTTGACCACTCCGAGCTAATCTCCGCAACGATGCCCATTACACCCATGACGCTGCCGCTGACTCCGGCAGTTAGGGCGACGATGAAGAAAATGCCAACGAGAGGATGGATATGCCGGCGAAAGGCTTGCAGGGCGGTTTCGCCAGTTACCAGCGTAAACCGACCATAAATGGTGATCATGAAATACGTCGCCAAGCAGGATGCCACAATAGTCCACAGCAGGGACATTCCGTAGGTCGCACCTGCCTTGGCCATGGCAGTGACGCTTCCGGTGCCGATATTAAAGCCCAGCAGGAAAATGCCGGGCAGAAATAGCGCTAGTGTTCTGGATAGTCGGTTGAGGAGCATAGAGCGACACGATACCAGAGTTGGCAAGCTGCCGCTGAATAGAGCGTGCGAAAAACTTTGACACTACCGCATAAAAAAGCCCCGGCAAAATACCGGAGCTTTTAGAGTAAATGGATATGCCATCAGAGATGGCATATCCATTTCGATCGATGTGTCGCTCTCGCTTTCTTAGAAGCGGTAGCTGGCACCAAACGTGATTCTTCTGTCAGGAAAGCCTACGAAACATAAAGGCCCGGATTCACCAACACAGTGTTGAGAAATACGCTCTTCAGTAAGATTCACAGCTTCAATACCAATATCGAAGTCTTCGTTTATCGCATAATTAACACTGGCATTTAGCTGTCCCCTATCCAATGTATTAACAGGGAAACTGAATGTACTACTGCCGCTTGTATTGGCGCCGCCAGCGAAGTCCTGTGTACGGAAACCTTCACGCCATGTGTAACGCGCTCTTGCGGACAAACCATACTTCTCGTAGTACAGAGTGAAGTTGTAAGCATTTTCAGAAAAATCAAGCAGACC
>CBDUQI010000298.1:0-5505 GCA_965369325.1 uncultured Gammaproteobacteria bacterium | reverse complement strand
TGCCACCCGTGCCAATCCGGTCAGGTCTCCCGTGCTCGTTCAAGCACCACTCCCAGACGTTTCCTGACATGTCATACGCCCCATAAGGCGACACCCCCTGCGGATACAGGCCCACCGCTGTTGTCTCACCTAGATAATGCGGGCCAGCCTCGCCACGCTTCTCGTTCACGTTCGCTAAACCCACCACATACTCATCACCCCAGGGGTACTTACGCCCGTCCTCTCCTCGCGCAGCCTTCTCCCACTCTTCCTCTTTAGGCAACCGCACCTCAAGTCCCGTCACCTCACGCAGCCAACGGCAATACGCCACTGCCTCATACCAACTCACATTCGTACGCGGGCGGTTCGCCTCCGCCCAATACGACTTGTCGGGCGCCTCGAAACGCTGCGCCAACCCCTCCCACCAGCGAGGGTCTGCATAGCCACCCGCCTGAATGAACACATCGAACTGCGCATTGGTGATCGGATAACGCCCGACGCTGAATGCGTCCAAGTGACGCCGCTCGCCATCCTGATAAATAAACTCGCCCGCCGGGACATCAACCCAATCGATATCCGGGATGCCCGCAACCGTCAGCCCCACCCCCGCGCGGTTGTCCAGCCCTAAACGGCCCAGCGCGTTGGCCAGGAAGTGGCGCTCGGTTAGCGTCACTTCGTCTTCAATCGCGTTCAAAGCGATGCGTGTCAGCGCTTCGCACAGGCGCTCACCCAAAGCGCATTTTTTCGCGTGGAGCACTTCGGCGGCCTGCATGGCGAAGCCGGCAAGCGAAGGGTTCTGCTGCACGGCGACGCGGCTCAACTCATCCACCAACGCGTTCAATCGATTGAGCGCCCGCTGCGGATACTCCCGGACCAACCCGGTAAACAGAAACATCAAGGTCGGGCGCCATTCCTTAATCGGACCACGCTGTTTGAACAATCGGTGGATCGCCTCGTCCTCCGGTTGCGTGCGTTTCAGGTAATCCGCCGTCAGGAACTCTTGAAAACTCAGGTGGCGGAACTGCACCCGATCCTCCGGTGCGGGTAGCAGCAACCCCGAATCCGACAGCAGGTGCTCGCGACACAGCGTGGGCCCTACGCTGCCGGCCTCGGTGGCAGAATTTGCCGCCGCGAATTTGCCCAGGTGTACATCCGCCTCGGCAGCGGCAATTCGTGCCATTGGCGTCGCGCGGGGCGAACCCGACGGACCTGCGTGCATGCCTTGGGCTATCGCGGCCAGGCGGTGCCGGGCTCGCGTGCGTTCGTGCGGATCATCGCGGTAACGGCTGAAAAGCACGCTGTTCACCAGCCCGTCGTAAAGCGCATACAAGTCTTCCGGCAGTCGCTGCCCTTCCCCGAATCGGATACACAGCGCTGTGAGCAACATCGGGCTCCGCGACAGGGGCGCTAGGTCTTCGCGACCGCTAAGGTGCGCGATAAGTCCGCGGCTGTTTTTGTCTTGCCGATCCGGGTCGGTCGCGGCGTACCAGCGTTGGATGAACAGTTGCTGCAGTGGTTCGGGCAAATCGCCCAGTGGGGCCAACGGTAGGGCGAGTGCGCGATGTTCTGCCTCGTGCAGCCCGTAAGGTCGGCTGGTCAGCAGCACACGGTTGCCCGCTGCGTGCCACTCGCCCAGTGCATCGGCCAGGCCGCTCAGCAAACAGGCACGTGGGTGATGGCGGCTCTCGCCGCGCGGCTGCACGATCGGTACCTCGTCGACACCGTCCAACATCAGCAACAGGCGACCCTCTTCAAGCAACGCTCGAAAAGTATCCCCGGTAAGATCGCCGGGCCGCGTGCGTTGCACCCAGTCGGCGAGTGCATCGGTGAGGTCCGCGCGTGCCCAGCGGCGGGCGTCCGGCGGGCAGGCAAGCGCGATACCGAAATCCCGCAGTTCAACCATCAGCGGCAGGCGGCCGGCCAAAGACTCGGGCAGCGATTCAGCAAATTCGTCCGGGCTTGGGAGTTCATGCGCCGGCACCTGGCCGCTGGCCACCACCCATGCCACCCAGCGGCAGAACGTGGATTTGCCCGCGCCCGGCGCGCCTTCCGTGTAGAGCGATTCCTTTGCGAGCCGTTCAAGCAGCAGCATTGGGCCTTTGTCTTGCTCACCGGACTCTGGGCGACGCCGTCGCGATAGCTGCTCGGCATCCTCCAGCATCTCGGCCGGTCGGTCGGTCACCGCGGGGACGTAGACCTGCCGCAGGCGGCTCGCGGGCGCCTCACGGGCTTCAAGCCCAAGCAACTCGACAGTGCCGAACTTGCGGCGCACCCAAGCCAGGTACCCCTCCGGGATGGCGACCGCTCCCGCGTGCGGCGTGCTTGCGCCGGCATTCGCTCCCACGCCGTTGTCGTTCTTCCATACACCCAAAATGTTCTGGATCATGCTCTCCAGTTCACGTGGGGTTGTAAAGTACTCCAAGATGCCGCTGCCCTCGCCGCGCAGCCATTGCTTGAAGTCGCGCAGGCGTGGGCCCGCTCGGTTAATGTAGGCCACCAGATCGGCTGGAATCTGGCCACCACCCGCCGACGCCTCAATCAGTGCATAGCTGTCTTTCTTTTCGAGCGGCCAGTCCGCTTTATCGTCCACAACCAGCGCGAGTACCTGCATGCCAACATCGTGGGCCTGCTCACACTCCAGCCACACCATGTTTTTATGCTGCTCCGGCGGGCCGGGCTGGCCCGCCGGTTCCGAACCGTAGCGGTGGGCGACCAGCACAATCAACACATCGCAGGTACGCACCTGCTCCATGCACACCTCGAAGGAGTTCATATCCCCCCGGGCCGTCCAGAGCTCGGTCATGACCGGTTTGCAATCGGCTTTGTTGACGCCTCGCAGCGCCGCCGCGCGAAAGTCTTCAAGGTCCTCGTGCGTAGAGGAGATGAATACGCGAGGCGGATTTGATATGGCGCGTTTTGTCGGTTTGTTCTTCATGGGGTGTTGAGTCGCCGTTTGAGCTAATCAGCCACATCGTGGGGTTTGTTACCTCGCATGATGAGGATAGCGTAATATTTGCGACAAGCAATAAACCACCCGCCCGGCACGGCGCGAAGGGGATCGTGAGCGATTTCGACGTCTTTCTTTCTTACAACAGCCAGGACCAGTCTATGGCCCAAACGCTTGCGCGTCGCTTGAGCGAACGGGGGGTTCGCGTGTGGTGGGACGACGAGCAACTGATTCCCGGCCGGAAGGTGGTGCCTCTGCTTGAGGATGGCATCAAGCGGTCCAAATGCGGCGCGGTGCTGGTCGGCGCTGCCGGCATCGGGCCATGGGCGCAGCAGGAAATGGAGGCCCTGCTACAGCGCGCCGTGAACGAAGGCGTTGAGGTGATTCCGGTGTTGCTGCCTAACAATTCCAGGGCGCCGAAGTTGCCGTTGTTCCTGGGCGTTCGCCGCTGGGTGGACTTACGCCCTGAATTGTCGGATGCGGGTATCGACCAACTCATCTGGGGCATTACTGGCGAGCGTCCGGCGTCTCACCCTAGGGATGCGGTGATCGCGCCTGACGGCGCGCCAGGCGCCGCCAGCCTTTGGCCTGACCGCGACAACGCGACGGCCGGCATTGAATGCTACGCCCGGTTGCAAACGCTATGCGCCCAGGGTCAACCGCCGGATGCCGCTGAACGCCGGCGGTTGTGGCAAGCGGTGAAGCGCGCGCGTCCCGCCTCGTTCTTGGCCTGGCAGCTTGCGAGCATCGCGCGCTGGGCGACACCCGAGTACCTGGAGGTGGATGAGCATTTTACGCCGCTGCAGGTGCTGCTGCGTTCCCGTGACGAAGTTGACGGCCCCATGAACAAGCAGCAGCTTACATTCGATGCGCTGGGCGACGCACTGCATGAAATCTTTGACGTTAGATTAGCGCCAGCCAGTGTCATCTTCGCCCCGCCCGGCGGTGGCAAAAGTACGCTTCTGCGTCACTACCAGCTCAAGCAGGCGCAGACGTTGCTGCAGAGCAATCGCCTGGTGTTCTACACGCAGTTGCGCGACTACAAGCCGGACGCACTACCGAAAGAGGAACAAGGCACCGATTGCGCCGCGTTGGCTTGGCTGGAGGCCGAGTGGCGCAAGCAAACGACCGCTGCACCGCCGCTCGCAGACTTTATGCAACAGGGTGTGCTCACCCTGCTGCTGGATGGCCTGAATGAGATTCCGCGCGACAGTGATGAGGCCTATGCCGCGCGGGTGGCGGAGTGGCGAGCGCTGGTGAGCGCGGTGGAAGATAGGCATCCAGGCGTGCAGATGCTGTTCGCGTGCCGGCCGCTGGATTACTCTCAGCGCCTTGATGCCGGGCAACGCACGCGATTGCCCGAGATTGAAGTGCAGGCGATGGCACCTTCGCGTGTGAAGGCGTTTATTCTCAAGCGCTTCAGCCAGAGCGTGGCGGAGGCGATTTGGGCACAGCTTGAGGACCATGCGGTGTCTACGTTGTACAGCTCGCCCTATGCTCTCAACCTGTTGCTGAACCAGATAGACATCGACGCTGAGCGCATTGAAGTGCCGCGAGATCGCGCCGCGCTGTTCAGCGGCTTGGTGCGCGCGCGATTGCGCTTGGAGTGCGCAAGGGGTAGCACGCGTTTCACAGACCCGAGTTTGCTGAGTTTGCGTGACCGCAAGCTGGTTTCGCAGGGTAAGACACGTGCGCATTGGGTGCCAGGCGATACTCCCTTGTTCTCTAGTCTGGCCGCGCTGGCCTTTCATATCCAGGATGCCAGCGGAAGCAACGAGCGTTGGGGCAGCTTGAGTTGGCCCGTCGCCCGCGACGTTATCGGACCACTGGTGCCCGATGAAGTATTACCCGATACCTTTCTGGAGGCAGGGTGCGATCTGGGATTGTTTGAGGATGAGGCCGCGCAGGCAGACGACATCCGTTTTGCGCATCATCAGCTCCAGGAGTACTTCGCCGCTCGGCAATTGGCCGCCGAGTTTGATGCCGATAAATTGGCCGTCCCGTGGCGTAGTGAAGACTTGCCCGAATCGACGCAGTCGCTACTGGCCCAGGGCGGGGACGATGTGCTGGCGGAGTTACCGACCACGGGCTGGGAAGAGAGCGCACTGATGGCTGCCGCGATCAGCCCGGAATCTGAAGCGCTCATCCAGGCGCTTACGCCGGCTAACCTGCCGCTGGCCGGCCGCTGCGCCGCGCAACTGCTCACGTTGACACCAGCGCTGCGTGCCGCGCTGCAGGCTCAGCTAATTGAACGGACTCGGGATGAACAAGCGGATTTACGTGCCCGCATCGCGGCCGCGAAGGCGTTGGGCGAACTGGGCGATCCGCGTTTGCGCTCGCCAGCCGCTCAGGGCACGGTCGGGCCGTTGTTACCGGCGTTTGTCCCGGTTGCAGGCGGTACCTACCGCATCGGTGGTGATAATAACGGATTCCCCGACGAGCAGCCCGAGCAGCGCGTGACGCTTGCGGCGTTCGAACTGGCGCGCCACGCCGTCACGAATGCGGAATACGAACGTTTTGTTCAGGCTGGCGGGTATGCAGAGGACGCATATTGGCCCGGTGTGGCGCTGGAGTGGCGC
>CBDUQI010000297.1:0-5634 GCA_965369325.1 uncultured Gammaproteobacteria bacterium | reverse complement strand
GTGCTGGCGCATCAACATAGCACTACCGCGCTATTCGCGAAGCCGCTAAGACGGTTGCGAATCAGGGTAACCAGCGTCCAGACACCGACGCAGTTCGCCTAGCCGTGCATCGATTCGATCCACTTGGGTGGGTCGTCTCAGCAATGTTGCCAGTGCAGGTGGCACGCCTACTGCGTGGCCTGCCAAAGGCTCCACTATCGCCTCGAACTTTGCGGGGTGCGCAGTAGCCACCGCAATCCAATGGCCCGCATCACGTTGCGCCTGACTTAAGGCGTGATCATATGCATGCATGGCTGTCGCCGTGTGCGGACACCATATCTGACCCAGGCGAACCGCGTCCTGGCGAATCTGCTCTTCGATCTGCGCGTCCTCCACCGACACCGCACTCACCGCTTGACTCAACTCATCAAACGCGGGAAACAGATCGCGCAAGCGCTCCATATTGCTGGGATTGCCCACGTCCATCGCGGAGGCCACCGTGCTAATACTCGCCCGGGGCTGCCAGTCACCACTGTTCAGGTAGTCGGGAATCGGTCGGTTGGCATTCGTCGCCAACAACACCTGGCCGATAGGCAGGCCCATCTGGCGGGCCCAGATACAGGCCATTGCGTTGCCCAGATTGCCGGTCGGGACAATGTAATTTGCACACTCGCCGTTCGCACGCCAGTGCCAAAGACTACTGGCCGCGTAGTAAGCCGCCTGCGGCAGCAGACGGCCGATGTTGATGCTGTTGGCGGATGAAAGCCGGTGCCGTGTACGCATCGACTCATCGGCGAACGCCTCCTTCACCAGGCGCTGGCAGTCATCAAATGCCCCGTTCACCGACAGCGCACGCACGTTGGTGTCCCAGCAACACAGCTGGTGCTCCTGTCGGGGCGAGACCTGCCCATGCGGAAAAAGGATGAGAATGTTGATGCCTGGGCGCCGATAAAACGCTGACGCGACAGCGCTGCCTGTATCTCCGGAGGTCGCCACGAGAATCGTCAGCGGCTGCACCTGAGCCTCCGCGCGAGCATTAATGTGCTGCATGCAGGCCGCCAGAAAGCGCGCGCCTACATCCTTGAAGGCGGCCGTTGGGCCATGAAACAGCTCCAGCACAGACAATGCACCCTCCCGCTGCTGCGGATGCTTCACTGGCCGAAGCGGCATCGCAAATGAGAGTGCGTCGTCGCAGATGCTCTGCAACTGCCCTTCCAACCTGCTGCCGGCGAAAATCGGCGCCATCATACGCCCCGCAATTTGCGCCACGCTATCCAGGCCATCAAAGTCTGCCGGTGTCAACGACTCGAAGCGCTCAGGCACATACAAGCCACCGTCGGGCGCGATCCCACGTTGTAGCGCCTGCACTAAGGTGACCGGCCCGGCCCCACGAGTACCTACGAAATTCATTGTGACGTCCTCTGCCTGTAACTGCTAACTTGACACATACGAACCCAGGCGCAGGATATCCGCAAACACCCCTGCCGCGGTAACCTCCGGGCCGGCACCCGGCCCCTGCACGATTAATGGATTCTCGCTGTAGCGAGCCGTCACGAACTTGACAATATTGTCGGTCAGGTTCATGACCGCAAACGGATGGTCGGTGGCGACACTCATCAGCTCAACGCTAGCGCTGGCGCGTTGGAAGTCGATACTGGCGACGTACCGCAGTACCTGGCCGGCTTCCCGGGCCGCGACCACCCGCTCGCGCATGGTCTCATCATGCGCCCGCAGACCCTCCAGAAAACTTTCCACATCGCCTTGCTCCAACCCCGGCGGAATCAGACTGTGCACCTGCAGGTCTTCCAATTCCAGTGTAAGACCAGCCTCCCGCGCGAGGATCACTGCCTTGCGGGCCACATCCATGCCGGAAAGATCATCGCGCGGATCCGGCTCGGTATAACCACGCGCGCGCGCATCACTCACCAGTTCCGCAAAACTGCCGGTGCCGTCATACAGATTGAACAAGTACGCCAGCGTACCGCTGAATATACCCTCAATCTGGTGCAGCTCATCGCCCGTGTCCACCAGGTCTTTTAAGGTGGAGATAATCGGCAGCCCCGCCCCAACGGTCGCCTCATACAAAAAGTGCACGTTGCTCGTTTGCTGCAGATGCTTTAACGCACGGTAGTACGTGTTGCTAGCGCTGTTGGCTTTTTTGTTCGGCGTCACAATATGAATACCGCGTGACATCCAGCCCTCATATCGCTCGGCGGTGGCATCAGCGGCAGTGCAATCAACAATCACCGCGTGCGGCAAATGCTCGGCGGCCACATGATCGGCAAATTGGTCGTAGTCCAGCGGTTGACTGCTTTGCTCGCGGATTTTACGCCAGTTGTGCAGGTCTATTCGACGCTCATCAAGACTCATGTCGCGCGAAGAAGTAATCGCGCGCACACGCAAATCCAGCTTGAAGCGCTCACGCAGTTGCGCCGCCTGCGCGCCGATCTGATCCAGCAGTACTGCGCCAACCGTGCCCTGCCCCAGCACTCCAATAGACAATGTTTTGGCCGACAGATAAAAGCCCGAATGCACAGCCCGCAGCGCACGAGTGGTATCCGCCGCCGCCACCACCGCTGAAATATTGCGCTCAGAAGCGCCCTGAGCAATTGCCCTCACGTTAATGCCGGCGTGCCCGAGGGTGGAGAAAAATTTGGCGGAAATGCCAGGTTGCCCCGCCATGTCATCGCCCACCACTGCGAGGATGCTGCAATCGTGAGAGGCTTCGATACTCTGCACCTGCCCCAGCGCCAACTCGGTGGCAAAGGCCCGACGGGCAGCCTGCAAGGCCAGCGCCGCGCCGGCGCTTGGCACCGCAAAGCAGATGGAGTGCTCCGAACTGCCCTGGGAGATCATGATCACCGAGACCACCACCTCCCGCAGCGCGCCAAACAACCTATCGGCCGTGCCCGGCACCCCGATCATGCCCGCACCCTCAAGGTTGATCAGGACAACATCCTCCACCGCCGTGATGCCCTTGACCGCGAACGCCGAACGGGCCTGCGCCACGCCCACCACGGTCCCGGGCAGATGCGGCTCAAAACTGCTACGAATACGGAGCGGGATGCCATACTCCACCGCCGGGCCCATGGTTTGTGGGTGAATTACCCGCGCACCAAAGTACGCCAGTTCCATCGCCTCGTTGTACGACATGGTGTCAATGACTTTGGCTTCCGGCACCCGGCGCGGATCGCTGCTCATCACGCCCGCCACATCGGTCCAAATATTGATCTCGGCGGCACGCAACAACGCCCCCATAATGGATGCCGTAAAGTCGCTGCCATTACGGCCCAGCGTCGTTTGCAGGCCCTGTGCATCCCTCGCGATAAAACCGGTCACCACCATTCCGCTCGCCGGCCGCCCGAGCGGAGCCTGCAACTGCGCATCCAGGCGGGTCTGCGAATCGGCCCAGTCAACGGCCGGCCCCATCTCGCCCGGCTCCACCACAATGACCTCACGCGCATCCAGCCAACTAAACTGACCGAATGTCTGCGCGTACTCCTGCTGCAGCAGCGCGCTTAGCAGGCGCGCAGACCAAATCTCGCCAAACCCGGCGATCACATCCGCACCATGGCCCGTGGCCGCGCGCAGGCGCGCCATCCCGCGCAGAATATCGCGGACGCTCTGGCAGTCCTCCTCAAACGGGCCCAGTACCGCCGCCTGGTTAGCTGCTGTCAGTACCTCGCCGACAATCCCCTGGTAACGACGGCGCAATGCCTCCAGTTCCTGCGTCCAGGCCTCGGCCTGC
The DNA here is from genome assembly GCA_965369325.1 of uncultured Gammaproteobacteria bacterium. GTDB lineage: Bacteria > Pseudomonadota > Gammaproteobacteria > Steroidobacterales > JBCBZW01 > CBDUQI01. The sequence goes on along the minus strand of CBDUQI010000297.1, from coordinate 1,907 downwards.
GCGGTAGCCAGTGTGACCAGCCCCAACAGGGCATCGGTGGTGCCGCCCGGCGCCGAGACCACCACCGCCTGCGCCTGGGCGTGCCCGTTGGCGATAATGCCGGCCACGCGAGTAAAGCACGCCGCATCCTTCAGGCTGCTGCCACCAAATTTATGTACGATCCAATTGTTTTTCATTTCGCGCGTCACTCTGGCAGCGCCGAACGATCCCGGCGCCGCTTGCCTCAATACTTGGGTTTACTCATCGGTCACGGCGCCACGGCTGGCACTGCTGACCAAGCGCGCGTACTTGCGCAGCACGCCCGTATGCTCGTTGGCAGGTGCGCGCCAAGCGGCGCGGCGCTGCTCAAGCTGAGCCGATGCCACTTCCAATTGCACCTGCCGGCTGCTCGCATCAATGGTGATCGTATCGCCTTCTTGCACCAACCCGATGGGCCCTCCTACGGCCGCCTCCGGACAAACATGTCCAACGACAAACCCGTGACTGCCACCGGAGAACCGCCCGTCAGTAATTAATGCGACCGAATCTCCTAGACCCTTCCCGATAATCGCAGCCGTCGGGCTTAGCATCTCACGCATCCCCGGCCCGCCACGGGGCCCCTCATAGCGAATGACCAGCACATCGCCCGGCACAACGCCATCGCCCAGGATCGCGGCCAGCGCTGCTTCCTCGGATTCGAACACCCGCGCCGTGCCGGTAAACCGCTCTCCTTCCTTGCCGCTGATTTTGGCGACTGCCCCTTCGGGCGCGAGGTTGCCATACAGCACCACTAGGTGGCTGTCTTTCTTAATCGGGCGATCAAGCGGGTAAATAATGTCCTGGCCGCTGGGGTACGGCTGCACTGGCGCCAGATTCTCCGCCAACGTGTTGCCAGTGACGGTCAGGCAATCGCCATGCAGCATACCGGCCTCCAGCAGCATCTTCATAAGCGGCTGAATGCCGCCAATCGCAACCAACGCCGACATCACGTATTTGCCACTAGGCTTCAGATCCGCCAGCACCGGCACGTTCGCGCCAATGCGCGTGAAGTCCTCCAGGCTGAGCTGCACCCCGGCCTCGTGCGCCATCGCAATCAGATGCAGCACGGCGTTGGTAGAGCCGCCAAGGGTAATCACCACTGTAATCGCGTTCTCGAACGCCTCGCGCGTCATGATGTCGCGCGGTTTGATGTCCTGATCAATCAGCGCTGAGACCGCCGCGCCAGCCCGCGTGCAATCGGCAGCTTTGTCCGCCGAGACGGCCTCTTGCGCCGAACTGCCTGGCAGACTCATCCCCATCGCCTCAATCGCGGACGCCATAGTGTTGGCCGTATACATGCCGCCGCAGGAGCCGGGCCCCGGAATTGCGGTGCGCTCCACCTCTTGCAGCTCCGTCTCGCTGACCGTACCGCCCGCGTGTCCGCCTACCGCTTCGAATACAGAAACGATGTCACGATTGCACACGCCCGGCTTAATGGTGCCGCCGTACACAAACACGGACGGACGATTCAAACGCGCCATCGCCATCACGCAAGCCGGCATGTTCTTGTCGCAGCCGCCAATTGCCACTACACCATCGAAGCCCTCGGCCCCGACCACCGTCTCGATGGAGTCCGCAATCACTTCGCGCGAGATCAGCGAGTAGCGCATGCCCGGCGTGCCCATCGAGATACCGTCGGACACCGTGATGGTATTGAACACGACACCCTTGGCGCCCGCACCGTCTGCACCGGCCGCAGCCGCTTGCGCGAGCTTGTCAATATGCATATTGCACGGGGTGACCATGCTCCAGGTTGAGGCAATCCCAATCTGTGGCCTGCCGAAATCCTCATCCTCAAAACCCACCGCCCGCAGCATCGCCCGGCTGGGGCTACGATCAACGCCGTCAACCACGATCCGTGAGTACTTGCGCTTATCCACCCTGCTCTC
>CBDUQI010000296.1:0-5655 GCA_965369325.1 uncultured Gammaproteobacteria bacterium | reverse complement strand
ACGCTATCTTGTATCCGAACATATCAGTGTACGCATCAATGCTCTCCATCGCACTTACCAGCGCGTCGACGTTAAGCTCACGGCCAGCTCGCTGGAGTGCTTCAACCACCAGATCGCCCGCACGATAGCCCTCCATCGCGGCCGTATCGGGCGCCTCTCCAAATTGAGTACTGTAACGGTCCCACCAGGCTCGCACCTGCGGACTCATCCGCTCATCAGCGTACCGCTCAGCCAGATGCACAAACACCGAGAACCCTTCGGCCGCCCCGCCAGGCTGGCCGGAAATCACTTCACCGTAGGTGACATCGTTGCCCACCCAGGCGACCGTGTCCCAGCCCATCTTGCGTGAGGTTTCCAGGATAAGCACCGTGTCCCGGTGCACTGTGCCCATAAACACGACATCACAATCCGCGCTGCGTAGGCGCAGGATGGCGGCGGTAAATTCGGTTTCGGTGGGTTTATGCGCGGAGGTTGCCACCACCGACATGCTCATGTGAGCCGCCTGATCGTTCACAGCATCCAGCGTCTCATGCCCGTAATCGGTGTCCTGATAAATGGTGCACAACGCCTGCTTGCCCTGCTGCTCGACGGAATACCGCACGCCAGCGCGAATCTCATCGTAGTAACTGCCGCGCTGAGTGAATTTCAGACGATGGAATGGCTCATTCATCGAGCGTGCACCGGTAAATGGAAACAGATTTGGCACGCCGGCCTCAAGCTGCATCGGCATAACCGTATTGTTCAACTGTGTGCCTAGGGCAACCACCATGGCAAAAATCTTGTCGCGGTTGATCAGCTTGTTAGCCGCCTGGATCGCACGCGGCACCTGATAGCCCGTGTCCTCAACAACAAAGCGTATCTGGCGGCCGTGAATGCCGCCCGCGGCATTGGCTTCATCAAAGCGCATGCGCGCGCCGTTGATGCTGCCGACGCCCCAAATAGCTGTGGGGCCCGACAGATCAGAGTGCGAACCCAGCACAATCTGGGTGTCGCTCACGCCCTGCACGGTGGTGGCACCGTCTTGCCCGGTACCGGCATCCTGCGCCGACTCACAGCCCATCAACGTTGCTGCCAGCACAGCTATCCACCCCAAACGCACTCTCATCGCACTGCCTCTCATTAGTACATTGCCTCAATCAGCCCAGCATATTTCTCGTTAACCACTTTGCGCTTGAGCTTCATGGTCGGCGTTAACTCCTCGTCCTGTGCATCAAGCAATTGATCAATAAGACGAAATTTCTTGATCGTCTCAACGCGGGCAAAGCGGGCATTCACCTGTTCAATCTGTTGCCAGATCATATCCTGTACTTCCTGTGCATGACACAGACTGGTGTAGTTGGTAAACGGCACACTGTGATCCTGGGCGAATTTGGTCACGTTCTCCTGATCGATCATCACCAGGCAGGTGAGATAAGGGCGACGATCCCCAACCACCACTGCATCAGAGATAAACGGCGAGAACTTCAACTGATTTTCAATCTCACTGGGCGTAATGTTCTTGCCCCCGGCTGTGATGATGATGTCTTTCATCCGATCACGAATATACAGGTACCCATCATCGTCAATCTCACCCACATCGCCCGTGTACAACCAGCCATCGCGCACAGTCTCCGCGCTCTTCTCTGGCATTCTCCAATAACCACGAATGACCCCGGGGCTGCGGATGAGAATCTCTTTGTCCGGCGTCAGACGGATAAGCGCGCCATCAACGGCCTTCCCCACGCTGCCCAGACGATTGGCGCCCGCCCGATTGGCAGTGGCCAACCCGGTGCATTCGGTCTGGCCATACACCTCATACATCGGCCGGCCCATTGCCCAGAACCAGTCAATTAGATCAGGCGCGATCGGGGCGGCCGCCGTGGACAGCCAGCGTGCATTGTTGATGCCCAGTGAGATGCGGATGTTGCGCAGCACGGCTTTGTCCGCGACAAAGTGCGCCAGTGCAAGCAGCAACGGCGGGGGCTGATCCTGTTTGCGATAGTGTGCCACCCGTTCGCCCAGGCGCAGCGCCCAACGGTAGGCCATCCGGCCCAGGCCGGTGGCGTCTTTGAGCTGAATAGCCACGGTGGAAAACAGCTTCTCCCACACGCGGGGAACCGCAAAGTGGATGCTGGGTTGTACCTGCTGCTGATCCTGAGTAACGGTCTGCAGGTCTTCCACCAAATTCACCACACTGCGCGATTCCAATGGCAGATACGCATAGAACATACGCCCTGCGATATGGGCCAGTGGCAGAAAGCCCAGCTGATTGTCGCTCTCGTGCACACCGTAGATCCATTGCAGCGCGCGTACCTGAAAGATCATGTTGCGATGGCTGATCATGGCGCCTTTGGGTGGGCCGGTGGTGCCTGAGGTATAGGTAAGGGTCAGCAAGTCTTCGGGCTGGCAGCGGGCGATCTCCTGCGTCCACACATCCGGGTGCGCCTGCTCGTATTCGCGTCCCAACGCCTGCAGCGCCTCAAAACTAAGGCACATCGGGTCGGCAAAAGTGCGCAAACCTTCCATATCGAAAATGATAATTTTCTCGAGCGTTGGCGTGCGTTCGCGCACTTGCAGCACTTTGTCCAGTTGCTCCTCATCCTCGGCAAAATAAAAGCGTGTGCCGCTGTCATTGATGAGGTACTCCACCTGGTTGGGTGCGTCGGTCGGGTAAACGCCGTTGCTGATGCCGCCCATGCAGGCGCATGCCATGTCGGTAAACAACCACTCTTTGTTCACCTCCGAGGCGATTGAGCACATATCGCCGCGAGCCAGGCCCAGCGCCTTCAATCCTAGCCCACACCATCGGGCCTGTTGGCCGTAATGTGCCCAGGAGTACTCGTTCCAGATACCAAAGTCTTTCTCGCGAATGGCCAGGCGATCGCCCAGCTCATTCACGCGCTTGTAAAACAGCGCGGCGGTCGTATCGCACCCATCTATGAGCTGGGGTGCAAATTGCTCTTGAGCGTCTATCGCCATGTCTTGCGTTTCTTCCATCGCCGCGCGCCGCGCACACCCTCATCGCGCATGCCCAGATAAAACTCCTGCACGTCATCAGAGTCTTTCAGGCGCGTGCAGGTATCTTCCATCACCACACGCCCCAACTCCATCACATAACCGTAATCGCCCAGGTCCAACGCCATCCGCGCATTCTGCTCCACCAGTAGCAAGGTGACGTTCTGCTCATCACGCAATCGTTTGATGATGGCGCTGATATCCGCCACCAACGCCGGCGACAGCCCCAGCGACGGTTCGTCCAATAGCATGAGTGTCGGGCGCATCATCAGCGCGCGACCAATGCTCAGCATTTGCTGCTGACCGCCAGACAAATAAGCCGCCTGCTGACCGGCCTTCTCTGCCAATACCGGAAAGTATTCATACACCAGTTGCAGATCATCAGTGATGTTGCGATCACGACGGGCATAGGCACCCATCATTAGATTCTGCTCGACGCTGAGGAACGGGAACACCTCGCGCCCTTCCGGCACGTGCGCGATGCCCATCCGCGCGACATGATCGGGGTCTTGCATCTCAATCTGCCGGCCCTGGAAAATCACCTGTCCTTTCTGCGGGTCCAACGCGCCGCTAATGGTCTTGAGCACCGTGGTCTTGCCTGCGCCATTGGCCCCCAAAATGGTGACAATCTGGCCAGCCATCACCTGTAGACTGACCCCGCGAATCGCCATAATCGGGCCGTAGTAAGTCTCCAAATTTCTCAGCTCAAGCAGTGCCTGCATTACCCTGCCTCCGGCTGGCCAAGGTACGCGCTGAGCACTTGCGGATGCGCCTGGATCTCATCCGGCTCACCAATCGCGATGGGCTTGCCTTCGGCCACGGCCAGCACCCGGTTGGACACGCGAGACACCAGGTTCATGTCGTGCTCCACCATCAGTATGGTGATGCCCATATCTTGGTTGATGTCCTCGATCCAGTAAGTGAGATCGTCCGTCTCCTCCGGGTTCAAACCCGAGGCCGGCTCGTCCAGCAGCAACAGTTTGGGGCCCATGCACAGGGCGCGGGCGATCTCCACCATTTTGCGCGCCCCGTACGGCAGGCTAGCGATAGTGTTGAAGCGATAACTTTGCAGGTCCAGCAGATCGATGACCCGCTCGACGTTTTCGCGAAAAGCCAACTCCTGTGCACGCACCGATGGCAAATGCAACATCTCGGTAAGCAAATTGGAGCGCCGGTTCACATGGCATCCGATCAGCAGATTCTGCAACACCGTTTCGTGCTCAAACAGCTCGGTGTTCTGAAATGTCCGCGCAATCCCTGCCTGCGCTACCCGATGCGACGGCAGACGAGTGATGTCTGTACCGTCCAGCATTATGCTGCCCTCATCTGCATCGTAAAAACGGCTGATGAGATTAAATATGGTGGTTTTGCCTGCCCCGTTGGGGCCAATGATGCTGAACACCTCACCGGCCTTCACCTCGAAAGACATCGCCTGCACCGCACGCACGCCGCCAAAGCTCAGCTGTAAATCTTTTGCGCAGAACATACTCACCGCATACGCTCCGTACGCAGATAGGTCTTCTGGCGCTTGTTAGCCGCCCGACGATACAGCGGAAATTCATCAAAGAACTGGCGGATTTTGCACCATTGCCCGTACAGACCGCGCGGCTCAAACATCAAAAACAAAATGAGTATCAAACCGAAAATACCCGGTTCCAGCCCCGGCATACTCGCGACGGCATCCGGCAGGGTATCGCGTAGGATAGCGATGGCCTGCGGCAGTAGACCAATGAAGATTGCCCCGAAGATCACCCCGTGCAGAGAGCCCAGACCGCCGACCACCACGAGCAACAACAATTGAATGGAGATAGTGAGTGTAAAGGCCTCTGGCGATAGATAGCCGGTGTGATGCGCCAGCAACGCACCGGCGACACCTGTAAGCCCGGCCGACAGCGCAAATGCCACGGTCTTGGTACGCGCTAGGTTAATCCCCACACTGCGGGCCGCAATCTCCGAATCGCGCACCGCGATCATGGCGCGACCGAGCGGACTGCGCAGCAAGTTCATCGCGCCAAGCACACTCAGCACCAGAGTGCTCAAACACAAAAAGTAAAACGCTACAGGGCTCTGCAGTGAAAGCCCCAAAATCTGCGCCGGCTCCACCAGCATCCCGCGACCACCACCGGTCACCGACTCCCACCGGGTAGCCACCTGTTCCACAATGACGGCAAACGCCAGTGTTGCAATTGCCAGATAGATACCGACCATCCGCAGCGCTGGTACACCTACCAGAGCCCCCACCAGCGCGGTAATTGTGGCGGCGGTGGGTAGGGCCAGCAAAAATGGCCAGCCACGCGAGAGCAGGTAGGCATGTGCGTATCCGCCGATCGCCAGAAACGCGGCATGACCCAGACTTACCTGGCCGGTATAGCCGGTAAGCAACATTAGCCCAAGCCCGGCAATCGCGTAAATAAACACAAACGCGAGTTCACCAAGATAGAAGCGATCGAGAACAGTGGGCGCAAGCACCAGCGCGAGCATCAGAAGGGCATACCAGAACAACTGACCGCGATGCTTGATCAGATTGATGTCCTGGGAATATCGGGTTTTGAATATGAAGCGCATAGTTGTAAAACGCTGTTAAACTTTCTTGCTCTGGATGCTGGCGAATATGCCCTGCGGGCGCACGATCAGCACCAGCAGCAAAATCACATACGCCGC
>CBDUQI010000295.1:0-5811 GCA_965369325.1 uncultured Gammaproteobacteria bacterium | reverse complement strand
TACGAGATCAACACCGCGCGGCGTGAGGTGTTGCGCCTGGGCCAGGTGGTTAACGTGCAGCGCAAGGTCTTCGACCTGCTGGTGTACCTGATTTACCATCGCGAACGCGCGGTCGACAAAGACGAACTGCAGGATTCGGTATGGCCCGGTGTGATCGTCACCGAGACCGCCTTGACCCGCGCAGTGATGAAAGCCCGTCGCGCGGTTGGCGACGATGCCTCCGCCCAGCAAGTGATTCGCACCGTGCATGGGCACGGTTACCGTTTTGTGACCGAGCTGACACATCAGGCAAGTACGGACGGTGGCGCGGGCAGTGGCAGCTTTGACGATTTGCTAAAACATGCGCTGACGCCGCAATTTGAACTGCAGCGTATTTTAGGCGAAGGCACCATGGCGACGGTGTACCTCGCGCAGGATACCTCGCTGTCGCGCGAGGTGGCGATCAAAGTCCTGCGCCCGCAACTGGCCAGCGAGCCGGTGGCCCGGCGACGCTTTGAACGCGAGGCACGCGCCACCGCGCGCATGCAACACCCCAATGTGGTTAGCGTTTACGGCGTCGGCGAGGTGGCTGATAAATCCTCCTACATGGTAATGCAGTACGTTGATGGCCCCACGCTGGCCGAAGCACTGGAGGCCGATGGTCCGCTGCAGACAGGCGATGCACGCTCACTACTGGCCCAGATGGCCGCCGGGCTTGCCGCCGCCCACGGCGAGGGTATTATCCATCGCGACCTGCGCCCCGATAATGTATTGCTCGCGCCGGCCAGCGACGGAATCGCCGCGTTGCTTAGCGATTTTGGCATCGCCGCATTGGCGGAGACCGGTACCGAGGCCATCACCCGTCTGACCCAACTGGGCGAGAGCATCGGCGATCTTACCTATATGAGTCCGGAGCAATTACTCGGCAAACCGCTGGACACGCAGGCGGATATCTACAGCCTGGGGATTGTTGCGTACGAGATGCTAAGTGGACAGAGCCCCTACCGGCTGGACGGACTGTCGGACCCCGCCGTGGCGCATTTGCGCCAACCCGCTCGCAGCCTCAGCACACTAACCGAGCAGGTGCCCGAGGACATGGCCGAACTGCTATTGCATTGCCTGGCCAAGTCGCCGGATGCGCGCCCGCAGGCGGTTGATGTACAGAACGTATTGCTGGGTCGCGGCACCTGGCACCCCGGCGAGAAACGCAAACCACAAGGGGGGCTGCTGGACCGGCTGAAGCAGCGCATCCCCGGACGAGGCGCTGATTAGTGCTCTAGCCGTGCGCCGCTAAGAGTTGTCGATGAACGATAACGTACTTGAGCATCCCGAGTTCATTGGCCCCTATCGCATCCTTGATGTGTTGGGCGAAGGGGGTATTGGCGTTGTCTATCTGGCCGAGCAGGCCGCGCCGGTGCGCCGTCGGGTCGCACTAAAAGTCATCAAGCTGGGCATGGACACGCGCCAGGTAGTGGCCAGGTTCGCCTCCGAACGACAGGCGCTGGCGGTCATGGACCATCCCAATATCGCCACGGTGTTCGATGGGGGTGCCACCGATGGCGGCCGACCCTACTTCGTGATGGAGTGGGTCAAAGGCGTGCCGATTACCGATTACTGCGATACCTATCGTTTGACCACCATTGCGCGGGTGCAGCTTTTTTGTGATGTGTGCGCGGCCATTCAGCATGCGCACCAAAAAGGGGTGATCCACCGCGATCTGAAACCCTCCAACATTCTTGTCGGCGTGGCCGAAGGCGGCGATCCGCAAGTACGGGTGATTGATTTTGGTATTGCTAAGGCGGTGTCTCCCACATTGACTGATGCCAGTCTGGTGACTCAGCAAGGGCAGTTCATTGGCACACCCGCGTACATGAGCCCCGAGCAGGCCGAGATGTCAAAGCTGGATGTGGATACGCGCAGCGATATCTACTCGCTCGGCGTCATTCTGTACGAGCTGCTGGTGGGAGCGCTGCCGATCGAGGTCGGCGGCATGGCCAGTTATGCGGTTCAGCATGCGCTGCGCGAAACCGAGCCCGCGATGCCATCCAATCGTTTCGATACCCACGACAATACCATGGATACGCTGGCCGAGAGCCGCGGGGCGACGCCGGCCATGCTGCGACGGGAATTGCGCGGTGATCTGGACTGGATCGTGCTTAAGGCGATTGCCAAGGACCGCACCCGTCGCTATGACGGGGTGAGTCTGCTGGCCGCGGATCTGCAGCGCCACTTGGCACATGAGCCGGTGCTCGCCCGCCCGCCCAGTGCCTGGTATCGCTTAAGCCGCTTTGTTCGCCGCAATCAGTTGAGCGTCACGGCCGGGGCGGCTGTCGTGCTTGCCATGATCGTTGGCACGGGCGCGGCCACGGTGGGGTTGCTGCGTGCCAACGAGGCGCAACGCGCGGCCACGGCGGCGGTGCAGGTCGCCGAAGCCGAGGCACTGCGGGCTAACGAGGTGTCGGACTTTCTGGTGGACTTGTTCGAAGATGTCGACCCGGACAATAGCCGTGGCATGGAAGTGACCGCGCGCGAAGTGCTCGACCGCGGTGTGCAGCGCATTCGCACGGGGCTTGAGGATCAGCCTGCCATGCGTGCGCGGCTGCTCGATACGATGGGCGAGGTGCACAAACATCTGGCGCTGTACCCGCGCGCCGAGTCCCTGATGCTTGAGGCGGTGCAGGTACGTCGCGATGTGGGTGCGCCGGCGGTCGATCTGGCCGGTGGACTAATTCGCCTGGGCGGGCTGTATTTTGTCTCAGGGCAATACGAAAAATCGGAGACTGCGCTTAATGAGGCGCTGAGTCTGGTGGAGCAGGACGGGGAAAGTCGGGAACGCTTTGCGCTAGCGCTTGGTGATGGATTGAATTCACTTGGCCTGATCATGGCCCGGCCGGAGCGGGCGGAGTACGCACGGGCCGAGTTGTTGTATCGCGAGGCGCAACGGCTCATCCAGTTGGGGGGCGAGCAGCACGAGGAAGATGTCGACATCATCGACAGCAATGTGGCGGCGATCATGCGTCGCATGCATCGCTACGATGAAGCCGCTGTGGTACTGGAGGATTTGCATGCTCGCTCCGTGCGTCGGGTGGGCGCGCGTCATCCGACCACGGCGATTTTTCGCCACCTGCTGGGCTCAGCGCTGGCCGACACCGGCGATATGGACAACGCACTCGCACACCTGCAGGCGGCCCTTGAGAGCCAGCAGAAAGTCTTTGGCGACGTGCACGCCTGGGTGGCCGCCAGCCACGGCAAGTTGGGCGAACTGTACCTGCACCAAAGCGATATCCCACACGCGCTAGCGGCCATGGCACGGGCGCGCCAAGTGACCGAAGAAGTGTATCCCTCACCACACTACCGTCGTGCGCTGGCATCCTCCCGGCACGGTATGGCAAACCTGCTGAATGGAGATGTCGCCGCGGCTGACGCGGCGATGAAGGGGGCTGCAGCGGAGTATCAGGCGACCGGCGGACACGCCTTCGCGATCAGTAACACCGTGTGGCATGCCGACGTTGCCTTAAGCGCATCGGCACCGGCCGACGCGCTCGCTGCGCTTGCGCCGGTGACGGCTCAACTGGCCGGCGTGGATCAGCTACTGGCGCAGACGTTGCAGGCAATTGCTAAGCAACACCAGACGCCCGGCGCGGACAGCGCGGCGCTGGATACGGCGCTGCTGCAAATTGTGCAACGTATTGATACCGTAACCATGCGTGATCTTTACGCAAGAATTGTGATCGCGAGGATCGCTTATTGGTGTGAGCAAAGCGATGCCGGTACCGCCGTTGCAGCACTGGCCGAGCGCAGCGGTTAACTGTACGTGGAGCCGATGGTGGGGTTCTTCCGCAGAGCCCCGCTCATTAGGACTGGCGCACCACAAGCTGCGCGCTCAGCAGAATCGCGAACAGGATGGGTTGATGAAGCAGGTAGATCAGCAGGCTGTGCCGACCTGGCCAACTCACCCATCGAACGTTGCCCAGTGCCCGCAGGGGGTCAGCACGCAGCCACGGCTGATACGCACTCCAGATTCCAATCAGCACCACCCCCAGCCAGGGGCACAACGCCACGTAGTCGTTGGCGTAGCCCGGCAGATACTCGCGGATGTAGCTGAATGGCCATGATGCCTTGACCCAACCCAGGTTATAGATAAGCAATATTGCCAGCCCGAGGCCCAAGCAAATGCGTGGGAAGCGTGCCAGACCCACCGTTAGCAGGCTGGCGACGGCGATAAAGTGCAGGATGCCAAAGTAGATCCAGTTGGTTGGGAACATGAGCAGTGACATCGCCGAGACGGCGATGGCGCCAAGGGTAATCAGCAGCAACCGCCGGCGAAACGCTGGCCAGGCAACATTGCGCCCGTGCACCACCGCCAGACTGAAACCGACGCACAACAAGAACAAGCTGACGATGAGCTGCCGGAACTGCTTCCAGCCGGCGCCGTCGGGAATGTCCCAGCTCACCCAACCGAAGTACTTCAGATCGAAGATAAAATGAAAAATCACCATTAGCACGATGGCGAGCGTGCGTGCCGCATCAATCGTCACAAGGCGCCTGACAGCCGGGGTTTCAGCCGTGTTCCGAGCAGCGGGCCTGGATATCGTCTGGGTCACGGTAAATCCTGCGCGCTCGCCAGCATCGCGGTACGTACCTGCGAGACGCCTTGGGTGGCGTCGGTCCAAGCGAACAACAGCCCATCACCGTAGCGGATCATCTGCGCGAACCCGGAGGCACGTGCGGTGCGGCTGCGCGCAAACAACCGAGCTGGCCCCACCACACCATCCCGCGACACACGGCGTACACGCCAGTGACCGTCCATGCCCAGCCAGCTCACGGCGGCGTCGCCATTGCCGAGCAGCACCACATCGACGCGGCCGAGTGGCTGCTCAGTGTCGACGTGCACGGGGGCGCTAAAATGCCGTCCATTGTCCTGCGAGCTCGCGTAGCGCACTTGCGGTTGGTCATCTGCGCCGGTAAACCAGGCGACGGCTACCTGTGCGCCCAGCGCTGCGATGGCCGGGCCGTTCACCGGGCATCCGCTCATCTCCCAGCCATCCTCGGCGAGCACTTGCCCAGGCTGCCACTGGCCGTCTTGGGTGCGCGAGATGTAGATGTCGCGGATCTGGTGTGCGCGGCTGCTTTGCCCGCGCTCGGCAACGTTGCGGTACACGGCAATCGGACCGGCTGCGCCGACTGCCACGTCTGTCTGACAGCACTCGCACACCTGTGCGTCCACCTGCTGCTCGTGCATAAGGGGCGCAGGTTCGCTCGGGGTCGGTTGGCGCAACACGGCCGCACGCAAGGTCATGGAGCCTGTGTTATGTGCATCGTGACCGTGGCCTTCGCCCTGCATATTGCGTCCGTCCAGCCATAGGATACCGACCCCGTTATGCCACGGGTATAAACTTGCAAAGCCGTGCTCAGTGGCGGTGTTGTCTGTGTGTGGCGTGATCGGTGCGCTCCAGTGCTGGCCCCCGTCGACGGAGGTGGCGACTGCTATGTCGTAGGCGTAGGTGCCGCCAGGGCGCTTGACCAACCAGTGCGCGCCCCACAACTGCTCGCTCACAGGCTGTACCGAGGGAAAGTCGGCCCAGTTGACAAACCAGGCGTCACTCTGCGCCAGGGTTCGTGCCGGGCTCCAGCCATGCCCCGCCAGCGTGGCGTAGCGCAGTGCAACGGTTTTGGGCGGGTGTGCATCTGTGACCGGTTCCAGCCAGCTCATCACCGGAATGCCTGCCGGTGTGCTCGCCAGATGCGGTTCTGCACTGCCGGGCAGGGCTGGCGAACGGATAGGCGTGAGTGTGGTCAGCTTGCTGGCGGTTGCGGTTGCGGTTGCGGTTG
>CBDUQI010000294.1:0-5846 GCA_965369325.1 uncultured Gammaproteobacteria bacterium | reverse complement strand
GAGTGCGAGGCGCAGACCGAAGAGCGCCGAGACGGCCGGACTATAACAGACCCGGAGCCAATTGAAAGCCCTTCCAGCGCCCATCACCCCAAAAGCACCCAATAACAGGATATTGTTTACAATTCGCCGATGTGTGCTAGTGTTATATATACGTATAACACCATGAGCTTAACATCATGCGCAAAGGACTCCGGCTGCCGCTAGCAGCGCTACTCAGCCTGACCGCCGCGGCGGGCTGCAGCACCATCGATACCGCCCGTGAGATCAAGGTGGAGCCCGAACAGGTGATCGCGCCGACCGCGATGCCGGTGCACGCTATGTCGATTGATATCCCGGTGGGCGTGGTGCGCATCGAGCCGTCGGCCGACCAACAGCTAAGCGCGCGCATGAGCATCTATTGTCCGGCTGACGATGCGGGTTGTGCGAAACGGGCAGCAAAGACGCAGTTTTCGCTGGAACCAGGCGCCGAGCAGTGGCATCTGTCACTCACCAAGCTCTCCCGCTGGTACTACCGCGGCATGGAGGTAAATGCTGACGTGCAAGTGCCTGACGGGGTCGATCTGCACGTGAAGTTCGGCTACGGCGAGTTGGACATCGTGCAAGGTAACGGCTGCGTTGATGTGGAGATGGCGGCCGGCGATCTGCACGTGCGCGTGCCGCGCCAGATGGTGCAACAGGCGCATCTGGATACCAATGCCGGGGATGCGCTGCTGCGCGTCGAGGGGCGCGCGGTACCGGGCCGGCGCCCCTGGCTGGTCGGCGCGCAAACACAGTGGGACCAGGGCAGCGGTCGCTGCGCGATCGATATGTCCCTGGGGGCCGGCGATCTGACGGTGGACCTCGAGTAACCACGCACAAGATCCGGGAGGGCCCCGCATACGCCGCCGAGGTAACGCATGCCTGGCGTCATACCGGCTGAACGGCATCGCTGCGGGCCGCCGGCATGCCCTCCTCGGGCTATACTCCGGGCGCATGAGCGGAATGAAATTTTCGCCCGCGTGGGCGCAGCGGTGATGAAAGCGGTCATTGTGGGTGGCGGCATCGGCGGGCTGTGCGCCGCGCTGTGCCTGCATCGCATTGGCTGGCAAGTGCAGGTGTTGGAGCAAGCCAGCACGTTCAGCGAGATTGGCGCCGGCATCCAGTTAAGCCCGAACGGCTGCAAAGTGCTCGCGGCCCTTGATCTCATGCCCGCACTGTTGCCGCTTGCCTTCCGCCCGCAACGGCTGGAGATGCGCATGGGCACCAGCGGCCGGCAGATTTTCTCCATTGCGCTGGATGCACCTGCCCTCACCCGCTGGGGCGCGCCGTATCTGCACATCCATCGGGCCGACCTGATTCAGGTACTTAGACAAACGCTTTCGGCCCGCGCGCCCAGGGCGCTGCTGGCCGACCATCGTGTGCAGGGTTACGAACCTGCCAATCAGGGCGTGGCAGCGGTGCTGGCAGAGGACGCCCGTCTCCGGGGCGACCTGTTGATCGGCGCCGATGGCATCCACTCGTGCATCCGCGAACAACTGGCAGGTGCCGACGCACCGCGCTTCACCGGCAACATTGCCTGGCGCGCTACGGTGCCCATGGACCGCTTAGGCCCGCATTGCCCGCCGCCCTCTGCCTGCGTGTGGGCGGGGCCCAACCGCCACGCCGTCACCTATCGACTGCGCGGCGGCACGTTGGCCAATCTGGTGGGCGTGGTGGAGCAACAGGGCTGGGAGACGGAGTCCTGGACCGAGCAAGGCACACGAGCACAAGCCCTAGCCGATTTTCAGGGCTGGCATCCGGTGATCACTACGCTGATCAAGCAGGCGGATGCCCACTTTCGCTGGGCCTTGCTGGAACGTCCCGCATTGCCCGCCTGGTCCGAGGGACGCGTGGTTTTGCTGGGTGACGCGGCCCACCCCATGTTGCCATCGCTGGCACAGGGCGCTGCCATGGCCATCGAGGACGGATGGGCGTTGAGTCAGGCACTTCACCAGCACGCGGATACACACGACGCGTTGAAGGCGTACCAGAACGCACGCCAGCCGCGCACGACGCGCGTGCAACAACGTGCACGGGCTAACCTCAACACGTTCCACCGCGCGGGGCGGGCAGCGCAGTTCGCGACCTACGCCCCCATGTGGCTGGCGGGCAAACTCATCCCGCGCACAATTCACGCGAGCCAGGACTGGCTCTACGGATACGACATCACGGCCTGAGTTCGCACGCCTGGACAGCGGGTGGTGCGAGCCTCACGCGCTCAGCTTGCGGTAGGCCAATGGTGTGAGGCCGGTCCAGCCTTTGAACGCACGAATAAACGCGCTTGGCTCGGAAAAATCCAGCAGCGCCGAGATCGACTCGACCGTACGCGCAGCATCCCCGATCAGGTTAATCGCCAGATCCCGCCTGACTTCGGTTTTGATGGTCTTGTAGTTAGTGCCGTGCTTGATTAGTTGTCGACGCAACGCTTGCGGATGCAGGCCCAGTGCTCGCGACGCAGCGTTGATATCCGGGGCGTGTTGATGCCGGCTAAGTTGCCGCTCTACCCACACCCGCAGTTGCCCAGGCAGATCGTCCGGCTTGATCGTCTGGCTCAGCAGCGTTAGCGGCGCCTGCTTGACGAAGTCTTTTAGCTGCTTCATGTCGCGCACGTTGTGCACCCCCAGCACGCTCGCCGGAAACACCAGCGCACTGTGGGGCTGATCGAAAAATACCGGCGCGCCGTAGAACATGTGCCGGTACTCATCATGGTACGCCGGCACCGCGTAGTCGGCATTCACCCGTTGCAACGGCAGACGCCGATTGCCCATCCAGTTGAGCGTGCGGTGGATGGAGAGCATGCAGTACTCCATCGCATAGCTGTTGCGAATGTGGCGACGCGGACGCCGCCTGAGCGTGTAACTCACCTGCTGCCCGTGGTGTTGCAACTCGTGGATCAGAGCACCTTCTGCGATGTTGGCAAAGTCCGTCATGATCTTCATCGCCTCGCCCAGGGTCTCGGCATTAATCACGCTGTAGCAACTGAGCCGGAAGGTATTGCGTCGCACCGGGCGGTCGGTCAGCCCCAGAAACTCATCATCCAGCAGCCGCACCAGCGCCAGCGTCAGGGCTGCCAGTTGCTCGAACGTGACCCGGGAGCCACGCACCAGCAGCACGTTCGGCGAGATGCCGTTCTCGCGCAAAATCTGGTTGACGTTGTAGCCCTTCGCCTTGGCCCCCTCCAGCAGCTTCTCCACGAAGGGGGAGGCCACAGTTGAGGATTCGATCAATTTGGGCAGCGTCGCACGTGACATGCCTCACAGTGTAACCAAATGTCTATTTTTGTAAATGCCCATATCATTGATACTGTTGTTCTTTTTTATAATTATCAGCCACTTAATTCACTCACCAGCCAACGGTAACTCCCATGAGCACTAACGCGTATATCTATGATGCGCTTCGCACTCCGCGCAGCAAGGGCAAAAAAGACGGGTCTCTGTACGAGGTAAAACCGATCGATCTCGGCGCCGGACTGCTACGCGAGCTGCAACAACGGCACGATCTGGATACCTCTTACGTAGACGACGTGGTGATGGGATGTGTCGCACCAGTGGGTGAGCAAGGCGCCGACGTCGCCAAAATGATCGTGCAGAACGCGCAGTGGGATGAGTCCGTACCGGGCGTGCAGCTTGACCGCTTTTGTGCCTCGGGACTTGAGGCCGTCAACATCGCTGCCCAGAAAGTGGCCTCGGGCTGGGAAGACCTGGTGGTAGCAGGCGGTGTGGAGAGTATGTCGCGCGTGCCGATGGGCTCCAGTGGCGGCTCCATGGTGATGGACGCCGAGTTCGCAATGGAAACCGGCTTCGTTCCTCAGGGCATCGGCGCAGATACCATTGCCATGCTGGAGGGTTTCAGCCGCGAGGATGTGGACACCTTCGCGTGCGAATCCCAGCGGCGCGCCGCGCATGCGCGGGACAACGGGTATTTCGACAAGTCGGTGGTACCGGTCACCGATCACAACAACCAGGTGATTCTAGAGAAGGACGACTTCATCAAACCGGGCACCACACTTGAAGTGCTGGGCAAGCTGCGGGCCTCCTTCGCCGAGATGGGCCAGTACGGCTTCGATGACATCATCATCCGCAAATACCCCACGCTTGATCGCGTTGAGCACGTGCATACGCCCGGCAACTCCTCGGGCATCGTGGACGGCTCCAGCGCCGTGCTGATCGGCAGCGAGAAGGCCGGCAAGGATCTGGGCCTGCAACCGCGTGGACGCATTGTCGCGACGGCCGTGCTGGCCTCCGACCCCATCATCATGCTCACCGGCCCTGGGCCGGCGGCGAAAAAGTGCCTGCGCAAAGCTGGCCTTGAGAACAAAGACATCGATCTGTGGGAAATCAACGAGGCATTCGCCTCGGTAGCGATGCGCTACATGAAAGATCTGGACATCGACCATGAGATTACCAACGTGAACGGCGGCGCGATTGCCATGGGCCATCCGCTGGGCGCCACCGGCGCCATGCTGGTGAGCACCGTGCTGGATGAGCTTGAGCGGCGTCATCTCAAGCGCGCCATGCTCTCGCTGTGCGTCGGCGGCGGCATGGGCATCTCCACGATTATTGAACGCGTTTAATCGCCTGCAGGATATCAAGATGAAATCATTCGGATACGATAAAGACGCGGACAGCATCGTGACCATCACGATGGACATGAGCGGCTCGGCGAACACCATGAACGGCGAGTACCGCGCGGCCATGCGCGAGGCCGTTGATAAGGTGTGTGCCGATGAGTCGGTGAGCGGTGTGGTCATCGCATCGGCCAAAAAAATGTTCTTCGCCGGTGGTGATCTGCACGAGTTGCTGGCCTTTAAAGCGGGCGACGAAGCGCTTTTCATGGAGCTATCCGGCGGCATCAAGAGTGACTTTCGCCGGTTGGAAAAACTGCCGGTACCGGTGGTCGCGGCGATCAACGGCGCGGCGATGGGCGGCGGTTATGAAATTGCCCTGGCGTGCAACCGTCGTATTGCCTACAACCACAATTCCGCGCAGGTCGGTTTGCCCGAAGTCACCCTGGGTCTGCTGCCCGGCGGCGGCGGTGTGGTGCGACTGGTGAATCTGATCGGGGTGCAGGCGGCGCTGCCGTTGCTGCTCGAAGGCAAACGCCTGAAACCGGAACCGGCGCTGGCCATGGGCATGATCGATGAGACGGTCGGCTCCCTGGACGAGCTGGTACCGCGGGCCAAAGCCTGGATTGTTGAGCACAAAGGCGATGAGGCGGCGGCAACGCAGCCGTGGGATCGCAAAGGCTTTCGCATTCCCGGCGGCAAGATCGGCTCCCCCAAACTGGCCCAAGTGGCGATGGGCGGCCCGGCCATGCTGCGACAGAAAACCCGCGGTCTGTTGCCGGCGCCCGAGCAGATTATGGACGTCGCCTTCCAGGCAACCTACCTGGACTTTGACACCGCCCAGACGATTGAGTCGCGCGCCATGGCCTACCTGGTCGGCACGCCGCAGGCGAAGAACATGATCACCACGTTCTTCTTCCAGCTCAATCAGATCAACGGCGGCGCCAGCCGACCCAAAGGCATTCCACCGACCGATACCAAAAAGCTCGGTATTCTCGGCGCCGGCATGATGGGCCAGGGCATCGCCTACGTGTCGGCCATGGCCGGCATCGAAGTGGTGCTGAAGGACATCAGCCAGGAAGCGGCAGAAAAAGGCAAAGCGTACTCGGAAAAACTGCTGGCCAAACGCGTGGCGCGCGGCAAAATGGACGAGGCACGCAAAACGGCTGTGCTGGGCTTGATCAAGCCCACCGCCGACAACGATGATCTGGACGGCTGCGATCTGATTATCGAGGCTGTGTTTGAGAACATCGAACTCAAGCAC
>CBDUQI010000293.1:0-5846 GCA_965369325.1 uncultured Gammaproteobacteria bacterium | reverse complement strand
CCCTGGGCACGCGTCAGCGCAGACAACGCGCGGCGCAGTGAATGGCCAACCTGCGCCTCAGGGAACTCCCCGTTCAGCAAGTCGTACACGGGATCGGGCCTCAGCAGTGCTTCGACGATGGCTTTGGTACCTGTCTGGATGTTCACACCCGCCGCGGTGGGTGCGTCGGGCGCCGGGTAACCGGTCGCCGCGAACATGCCGTAAACAGAGCCCAAGTCGTCCAACAGAATATCCTCAATGAGCATCTGCAAGAAGGTGCGGAAGATGGCTGTCCCGGCGCTATCGTAGTACCCATCGCCATCGCGATCACGCGATTGCCAGTCCCACCGCCCCAGTTGCTCAAGCACCGCTCGCTCAAACGCGCTGCGCGGCTCCATGCGACGCATCAGGGGGACAAAATAGGCCGCGTGCACATCTGCGTAACTACTGTGTTCGATAAGCGCCCAGGCCTGCTCCGCAGAAAAGCGCTCATGCAGCGACAGCGCCTCGTGCAAGACGTCCACCCGATCCGCCTGTGCCCAGGAGTACCAGAACTCATCCGGGTTCAGCACGCCCGCTGCCGGCTTGTTATTCCAGTTCGCCACCACGCCACCGGTGGGATTGAGAATCTGCGGGTTGCGGGAGAAGTCCTGCAACCCGCGCCAGTCGAACGCGCCCTCGCCGTTAATCGGCAGGCGGTTATCGTGGGCCTCGTGCCGCTGCGGGTAAGCGCCGGTAAAGGCGTAGCCCGCATTGCCCTGACGATCCGCGTAATACCAATTAATGTTCAGCGCGTTGCGCCCGGCCTGCTCGATCCACTGCGGCCAGTTGTCAGCGCGCATACTGTGCACCCAGGCCAGCAAAGAGGCGACCTCGCGCCCGTCCCAGGTGCGCTGCTTGGCATAAGCCCATCCGTTGGCGACATCCTCAAGCACCACTTGCCCATGCACGCTGCGCTTAATCTTCACGCTCTGAGTGGGCGCCCCGCGCACGGCAATCTGCTCATGCCGTATCTGATACTCCCGCCAGCCACCGTTGTGCCAGTACTGATTCTCATTGGCAGGATTCAGCCGCTCACTGAACACATCCACCATATCGCCGGCACCCCAGGTGCTGCCCCAGGCAATATTGCTGTTGTGCGCAAACAGCAGTGCCGGCAACCCGAAAGGCGTATTGCCCACCACCTCAAAGCCTGCACCGTGCAGGCCAACCGAGTAGACGTATGAAGGGGTGAACCAGCCAAACTGCGGGCCATTGACCAAGATGGCATTGGCGCCGCTAACCCGCTCACTGCCTAACACCCAACAGTTGCTGGCACCGGAGATCGGCGTAGAGGCCGGGATCTGCGGCGCTGCCGGCCACGGCTGCGCTGCGAACTGCGCCAGTAGTCTATCGGCAGATGCGGGCACGGCTAGACGGTCCGCGGACCAGTCGGTGGCGGGAATGGTGGTCGGTGCCGTGGGGTGCGTGCGGGGATTAAGCTGATCGAATATCCGCGCTGCCGTCTGCGTTCCATGCTGCGCACTGAGCTCGCGCAATATCTTTGCGTTCTCAATCTCCGTATTGAAGTCGGCATAGCGATTCGCCAGGGTGCCCACGAACATCATCACCACGTCGTATGCACTCCACAACTGTGGGTCAAAACCGAACTCGGCGAACTCACGGGGCAGATACTGCTGCGGGGCCTCTTGCACCTGCTTAATCCAAGCATTCATACCCTGCGCGTAACCTTCAAAGATGGCTTGATCATTAGCATTCAGCGCGTCCATTTGCGTCCGGATGGACGGCGGGTGGAAGCCACGCCGAGTGTCGGTGTCAAACTCCAGGTAGGCCGGGCCAAGCACCTGCGCCACCTGCCCCTGCGTACTGCGCCGCCCCATCTCCATTTGAAACAGCCGGTCCTGTGCCACCGCATAACCGTAGCCAAAGAACAGACCGTAGGCATCATCGGCATACACGTGCGGCACGCCGTACTCATCACGCATCAGCGTCACCGCGCGCTCGCCCGCGATCACCACCGGTGCGGGTACGTTGGTAGGCACGCTCGCACAGGCACTCAGCCCTAGCGTCACCAACGCAAAAACCATTCGCCCGAGACAGACAAGTGGGTGGGTTGCCGTTGGCTCCGTCAGGGACGCCGCAGGCGCGGCACATGCGCGACGATGCGCTCTGTCGTTGTATTGCCAGTTATCGCTCACCGTTACTTCCACGATTACCGCGCGAGCCCGCGCACTGGCTCCAATACTAGCCTGAGTTGGGCGTTGACGCGCGGATATTACGGTGTTGGGGCGGTGGCCGGCGCAGGGGTGGCGGCAGCATCAAGCTCTGCGAGCGCCTGGGCGGCTTTTTGAGTCATTTCGTTATCCTCACCCATCCGTTCGAGCAAAACCTGATACGCCGTCTGCAACAGTTGCCGCGCCCGCTGCGCATCGCCGAGCGCGGCGTAAACCTGCCCCAACGACACCTGCGTACGCTGCACGCGCGGGTGCGCCGGCATCTTTTCCTGTAATGCGGTAACCGCCGTCTCAAGCAGCGGGCGAGCCGCTTGCGGGTCGCCCTTGCGTAGCAGCACCTCACCCAGATTGGCCTGCAGAATAATCACGTTGGGATGCGCATCATCAAAAAACGGTTCCAGCGCAGCAAGCGCTGCACGTGCACTTGTCTCAGCATCCTCCAGACGATTCATCTCACGGTAAACCGAAGCTTTACCATTGTGAAAATACGCCTCATCCGAGTGGCCATCCGGGGCCAGCACCTGGTACATATCGAGCAACTGTTGATACATGCCCAACGATTCCTCGTAGAGGTCACGCTTGAGTTTGACGTTGGCCAGATTGTGCACCGTATCCACCAGGTTCATGTGGTTAGGCCCATACACCTCACGCTCAATCTCAAACGCGCGCGTGAGCACTGCATCCGCCTCGTCCAGTTTATCCACCTCGCTCAGCACCGAGCCCAGGTGGGCCAGTCCCTCCGACAGATTTGTGCCGCGCTCGCCACTTGCCTCAAGTAGGGTAACTGCGGCGCGGTAATCCTCCTCACCTGCCTCCAGTTGCCCCAGGCGGTGCAGCATACGTCCGCGGATCAATTGCGCACGGGCAAGCGTTGCCGGCGCATCAAACTCACTCGCCAGCTCCACCGCCTTGCGTCCCAGCGCAAGGCCGGCCTCGTAGTCACCCTGGCGCTCAACTACCTCGGCTTTTGCCATCAGCGCATCCACATGCACTTTGCTGCGAACACCGGCGCTGGCGCCCTGCAGCCCCACCAGCACATCCAACACCTCACCCGCGCGGTCGTAAATGGAAAGATTGGTATAGGACTGCGCCATAGTGCCCAGCATCTGCGCCTGCAGATCCGGCTGATCACTAAGCTCCTCGTTAATCCGCTCAGCCGCCTGATCCAGCAAATCCCGCGCGGTCACCTCCTCGCCCTGATTCACGTGCGGGCTCGCACGGCTGAAAACACCCAGCAGGAAGTCTTTTACCTGTTCAGCGCGATCGCGCTCCAGTGCAATCTCATTCGCCTGGCGTTGAGTGACCAGCGCGAAGTTGGTGGCGATAACGGCCACCGCCGCCAGCATGATCGCCGCCAGTGAGGCCGATATCACTACCAAGCGGTTGCGAGCGAAAAACCGCCCCGCGCGATAGCGCAGCGTGGCTGGACGTGCGGCTACCGGCAGACGGGTGAGGTGACGCTCGATATCCTCTGACAGCTTTTCCACCGAGCGATAGCGATGCTCCACACTCTTGCGCAACGCCATCGCCACAATGTTGTCCAGATCGCCCTCAAGCTGCGCGCGTAAACGCGCCGGGCTGGTAGAGCGGTCTGCCGCGGTCGCCGCAACCGCCTGCGGATCGTCGCCGGACCTGGGCGCTGCGCTGACCGCGCGACTGAGCGGTGCGGGCTCCTCCTGGGCGATGGTTTGTGCAATCTGCACCTCAGACAGCGTATCCAGCTGATGCGGCTGCACCCCCGCCAGCAACTCGTACAACAACACGCCGAGCGCGTACACATCCGATGCGGTGGTCACCAGCTCGCCGCGTACCATTTCCGGGCTAGCGTAGGCCGGCGTCATCGCGCGCGCGCCCCGCGTCAGGGTTTCGCCCGCGCCGTCACCATCCACCACTTTGGCAATGCCAAAATCCAGCAAGCGCACATTGCCCTGCGGGTCCACCAACACGTTGCCGGGCTTGATATCCCTGTGCACGATGAGGTTGCCATGTGCGTACTGCACCGCCTCACACACCTGCTGGAACAAGCGCAGGCGCTCACGCACAGTTAACCGATGCTGGTTGCAGTAGCGGTCGATGGGCACACCCTCGACGTACTCCATCACAAAGTACGGCGTACCCTGCTCGGTGATGCCACCATCTAGCAGGCGCGCGATGTTCGGGTGCTCAAGTTTGGCCAGAATCTGTCGCTCTGCCAGAAAGCGTGTCCGTGCTTCGCGCCCGCCAACCCCGTATGGCAACAATTTAACGGCCACCTGTTTATCGAACTGCTGGTCGGCTCGGTCAGCCAAGTACACCGCGCCCATACCGCCGCGTCCAAGCAATCGTATCAGGCGGTACTGACCGATCCGCTCTGGCATCTCGGGGGCGAACTCCGGGTCCAGTACTTTAGCCAGCCCAAGGCGATCAGCCAGACCGCCAAAGTAGTCGGTCGCCTCGTCCATCGCGCCCAGCATCTGCTGCACTTCGTTCAGCAGCAACTCATCACCTGCGCATTGGCTAGCCACCCAAGGCGCGCGTTGCGATGGCGGCAAATCGCTGGCGGCCAGAAAAATCCGTTCCGCCGCCGACATGCCCTCATCATCGAATTCGCAGGCGGCACCATCGCTGTCTGTATCGTCGTGACTCATGGGTATGCGTCCGTCATTGTCTTGGGAGGATCGCGCCGATTACTCCGCCGCGGCAGGCGGCTGACCACCTTCCAGACTGCGGTACAGCCAGGCGCTGGCCAGTTTCCATTCACGCTTGACGGTGGAGACCGACAAGGCCAGCGCGGAGGCGGTTTCCTCGTTGCTCATGCCCCCGAAAAACCGACACTCCACTATCTGGCAGCGCCGCGGATGGATTCGCTCAAGGTTCTGCAGCACCTGATCAAGCGCCAGTGCCTCATCGGCAGTTGCCTTGTCCGGGACCAGTACATCGTCAATGGAAACGTGTTGCGCACCGCCACCACGCTTGCCGGCATTTTGCCGTTTAGCGTAGCTGACCAGAATATGTCGCATGGCCTTGGCAGCGGTCGCGTAAAAGTGGGTCCGATTCTTCCAACTGGCCGCATCCCCGCCCGCCATTTTGACAAAGGCCTCGTGAATCAGCGCGGTGGTGTTGAGGGTATTGTTGCCTTGCCAGCGGCGACGCTGTGAGCCGGCGATGCGACGCAACTCCGCGTAGACAGCTTCAAACAACTCATTGGCTGCCTGCTGATCCCCGTCCATCGCCGAATTAATCATTCGGGTTATCGCTTGTTGTTCTTGCACGCTCACCCCCGCGAAACGGCGCCATTATGGCATGGCGCTGGCGAGGCACGCACGCGACCCTACATAAGTCAGCGACCAGAAACTTGTTTGCTGCGCACCCGCAACGCTTAGGCCGGCTTGCAGCGCCGGTGAACGCTAGCCGTTAGCGAGTGCCGGTTGGTGACGGGCGAGCCAGCGGTGGATGCCGCCGTACACCAGCATCGCAACAACCGATGCGCCGGCGCAAAACAACATCACGCTGCTGTACCCCAGCCCCGCCCCCAGAAAGGAGGCGGCGACATTGGGTCCCAGAATCTGGCCCACCCCCTGCGCGGCAGGCGTCATGGCGGGAAAGTACCCGGAGCGGTCGATATTGGAGATGGTACCGAGTTGGTAGACGTCG
>CBDUQI010000292.1:0-5855 GCA_965369325.1 uncultured Gammaproteobacteria bacterium | reverse complement strand
GGAAGTAGATGGTCGACAAAAGTTTTGGTGAGCGTCTTTTGCCCGGACTCAGCATACTGCTGGTGGTGTTTTTGCTGCTTGCCGCAGCAACGCATTACATGGCAAGTAAGCGTGGGGCCGGATTGCTGGCGCAGGGCCAGCAAGTGCAGGCACAAGGCGTGTTGTCGCAGCGACTGGTGGTTCACGCAATGTCCGCCCGTGCGGGCGACCTGGCCGCGTTCGATCAATTGCGCGAGCTGCGCCCGGAAATAGCGGCTGATTTTGGCGGCATTGAGCCACCGGCGGTGACCAGTTCCCGTGGTGAAGTCCTTAAGTTACTGGATCAGCTGCTGGAGACTCAGGAGCAGTTGCAAACTGCAATTGACACCTCCGCTAAGGTGCGCGAGACCATGCCGCGGCTGCTGGCCCATCTGGGTGATCTAACAGCGCTGTCCTCTGCCAGCGAGCGGGTTGCCTTAACCCCGCATGTGGAGCGTTTTGAAATTGCCGGTCAGCGCGCACAGCAGGATATGGCGGCGTTGGCCTCCGGGCGCGACTCACTTACCCAGGTGGCGCAACGTTTGATGGGCGCGGACGATTACCTGGGCCAGGTGGTGCGTGGGCTTAACGGCGACGACTCTGCACTGGGCATCGCGGCACCCACCGGTGGCGATGCACAGTCCAAACTGGGTCAGGTCACCGCCCAGTACAACGTGATCAGCGAGCAGATTCGCCGGGGTGTCGGTTCGGCCGACCGGCTGATCTTCCTGCAAAACACCGCCGGACAGTTAAGCGAGGCCGCCGAGACCTGGTTTGACAAGATCCGCGGCTCCGATATGGCCGTGTCTGGCTCGGCGCTCTCACGCTTCCTGCCGTTGCTGCTGATTGGCGGCAGCTTGCTGGCCTTCGGCGGCATATTGGTGCTGTACCGCGGTGCGGCCGATGCGCGTCGGCTGGCCGAAGTTCAGGCCGCACAGAATGATCGTAACCAACAGGCAATCCTGCGCTTGCTGGACGAGTTGGGCAGCCTGGCCGATGGTGATCTGACCGTCAAAGCCACAGTGACCGAGGACATTACCGGCGCCATTGCTGACTCAATTAACTACGCGGTTGAGGCCTTGCGTGGTCTGGTCGCGACGATTAACGGCGGCGCTATCCAGATTGATGCGGCCGCCCGGCAGACCCAGGCCAGTGCTGCGCATCTGGCCAAGGCGAGTGAAAATCAGTCACGCCAGGTGATGGGCTCCACTGAATCGATCGCCAACATGGCGGCCTCCATCGAGGAGGTCTCGGGCAACGCCGAACGCTCAGCCGATGTGGCGCGTCATTCGGTGGACGTCGCCCACAAGGGTGGCGATGCCGTACGTCGCACCATCGAAGGCATGAACACCATTCGCGAGACCATCCAGGAAACTTCCAAACGGATTAAGCGCCTGGGCGAAAGCTCGCAGGAAATTGGCAATATCGTCGAGCTGATTAACGATATTGCGGATCAGACCAACATCCTGGCACTAAATGCTTCCATTCAGGCGTCGATGGCGGGCGAGGCCGGCCGTGGCTTTGCGGTGGTCGCCGACGAGGTGCAGCGTCTGGCTGAGAAAAGCGCGAATGCCACTAAGCAGATTGAGGTGCTGGTGCGAACTATCCAGGCCGACACTAACGAGGCTGTGATCTCGATGGAGCGCAGTACCACGGACGTGGTTAGTGGTGCGCTGCTGGCCGAGAACGCTGGCGCGTCTTTGGATGAGATCGAGAAAGTCTCCAACCAAATTGCCTCGTTGGTGCAGAACATATCAAGCACTGCCCGCCAGCAGGCGACAGCGGCAGCAGGCATGACCCGCAACATGGGGGTATTGCAGGAAATCAGCGCGCAGACAGCCGAAAACACCGGCGCGACGTCTGCGGCGATTGGCAAACTGGCGCACCTGGCCGGCGAGCTTCGCAAGTCTGTATCCGGCTTTACGCTGCCGGAGGAGCAGGAACAACAACGTAGCGCACCAAGCGACGTGCGCGCGCGCACCAACGGTGCGTTAAGCCGCAATACAGCGCCGAGAGTGGGGGCCGCCTGAGATGAGCGCAGACACCCCGCAGGCTCCCTCTCCGGAGGCGCAGCAACGGGGTAGCAACCAAGCGTTGCACTGGGTGAGCCGCGAGTTATACGCGACCCTCAGTGAGGCGCACGAGATGCTTGAGCGTTATGCCGAGCAACCCAGCGAGTTGGGGCAGGTGGCGCGTTTCGCCGGCCTGCTGCACAGTGCGCGTGGGGCGTTGCAGATGGCCGAAATCCACGGCGCCAATTTACTGGTGGCCGAGATGGAGGCGGTGGCCGCCGCACTCATCAAGGGGCAGGTCGGTACGGTTGCCGAAGGTCTGGATGCGCTTATGCGTGCGGTGGTTCAGCTGCCCGCTTATCTGGATCGGATTCTTAGCGGTGGCCATGATGTGCCGCTTATCTTGCTGCCCATGTTTAACGACCTGCGCGCCGTGCGCGGCTCCCCCTTGTTATCCGAGAGCATGCTGTTCGTGGTCAATGTGGCTCCGGACTCGCTGCCCATGCCCGGAAACGGTGAGCCCACAGGCGATGATCTGGAGTTCGTGGCGGGCCGTCTGCACACCCACTACCAAGCGTCCTTGTTGGGCTGGCTGCGCGGTGAAGATCCGGCCAGCAATCTGAGCACCATGGGGGTGGTATCAGACAATATCTGCGAAGCGGCCGGCGTGCGCCGTTTGGGTCAGCTGTGGTGGGTGGCAGGTGCCATTATTGAAGCCTTGTTGGAGGGCGGCCTGGAGGCCGGCTCGTCTGCCAAGCGGCTGCTTGGGCAGACTGAACGCCTGCTGGGCCGGCTGGTGGAGCATGGCGAGGAAGATTTTGCCCTGGAGTCCGCCGACGACCTACTGAGCAGCATGCTCTACTACGTCGGACGTGCCACCTCTGACGGCCCTAAAGTGACGTCGGTACGGGATGCTTTCGCGTTGCGCGAGGTGTTGCCCAGTCGTGAGAGCATTGATCTGGCACGGGCCGATCTCGGCGGCCCCAGCACCGGCTTGATGGAGACGGTGGCAGCCGCCATCAAGCAGGACTTATCCGGCATCAAAGACGTGCTGGATATTTTCGTGCGCACCGGCAGCAGCGACCGCACCGAGCTGGGCCCGCAGTCCGGCGAACTTAAAAAGGTGAGCGATACGCTCAGCGTGCTGGGTCTGCCGCATCTTGGCGAAATGGTGAACGAGCAGCGTCAGGCGCTGGAGAAGCTGGTCGTCGGTGATGATGAGGCGGGTGCCGATGATCTGCTGCTGGCGATTGCGGCTGAGCTGCTGTGTGTTGAGGACCGCCTGGAAGAGGATCTGGCCGCGCTGGTCAGCAGCGTTGACGATCATCCCAACCCGGAGGCCGGCAGTGCGCGCGAACGGGAGTTCGCCAAAGTTGTGGCCTCGACGCTGCACGAATGCAACGCCAACCTGGGCGATGTGAAGGACATTATCTCGGCCTATGCTTCCGAACCTGGCGAGCGGCGCGACCTGGAGCGGCTAGACCCGCTGATGCGTGGGGTTGCGGCTGGCCTGTTTATGCTGGAGCGCGAGCGCGCGCTGTTGGTGTGCGAGCAGCTGGGCCAGCAGATTACCGCGATGCTGGTATCGCCCGGTGAGTTGCCCTCGCCGCTGGAGCTGGATTGCCTGGCGGACGCACTGGTAAGCCTCGAGTACTACATCGAGACGCTGGAATGTGGACGGGGTGATCCCTGGTACATGCTGGATAATGCGCAGTCGTGCCTGAATGGTCTGAGTACCGCACCGGCACCCGCGATCGCCACGTTAGAACCTGATGTGCCGCCGATCCCGGCAAGTGCCTCCGGCACCTTCCGTGGTCTGCAGCCGTTTGTGGCGGATTCGCGCGAGAACATTGATCCGGAATTGCTGGAACTGTTCATCGAGGAGTCCAAGGAGGAGATCGAATCGATTGCGGCCTGCTTCCCTGGGTGGAAGGAGGAACCGGAAAGCCGCGATCTGCTGCTTTCGGTACGGCGCTCGTTCCATACGCTGAAGGGCAGCGGGCGCATGGTTGGTGCGCAGGTGATTGGCGAGTTCGCCTGGTCGGTCGAAAATCTGTTGAACCGGTTAATTAACCGGACCTTGCCGATGACCCCCCAGATCACCACCTTTATCGGGGATGCGATACAGGCCTTGCCGCACTTGATCGAGCAACTCGAGGTGGGCACCGTGCCGCCGTTTAGGGTGGATGAGTATATTGATCGTGCCAGCGCGCTGTCCGACAGCGATCGCGGACCGGTCAGTTCCGGCTCCGCCAAGCTCACGTTGCCTCGCATGGCGGACCCAGGTGAGGCCAAGCCCCCGAGTGAGAAACCGGTGGTGGGCGAGCCAGCACTTAAACTGGTCCCGACCGCCGGCAAGCGAGCCGCGCAGGACGTCACCAAAGCAGCGCCCGCGCCGGGTGGCGAGGTGCCGGAGATGCCGGTGCAAAGTGCTGCAGAGCGTGATGCTGCGGATCGCGCTGAGATAGAGCGAGAGGCGCGGGAGAAAGCGCTGGCGCAACGTGCCGAAAGGGAGCGTGAGGCAGCCGTGGAGATAGCGCGCGCGCGCGCTGCGACAGAACAGGCGGAACGCGATCGGCAGGCGGCGGCGCAGGCCGCGATTGAACGAGCAGCCGCTGAACGCGCCGAGCGCGAAGCGACCGCACGAGCGCGCGAGCAGGCGCAGCGCGAGCAGGCTGAGCAGGCCGAGCAGAAGCAGGCCGAGCAGGAAACCGCCAAAGCCGAGGCAACCGCACGACGAGCGGCCCGCAAACCGGCGCAACCGCGCACCGCACCGCCGGTCGAGCGCATGGACGAGGAGCTGTTTGCCGTCTACGCAGAGGAGACGCGCGGGCATCTGGCGACAATTTGGGCGTACGTGGAAGAGTCCGGGAATTACTCCTCGCCGTATCCGTTGCCCGAAGATCTACATCGCGCCTGGCACACGCTAAACGGCGGCGCGCGCAGCGCGGGTGTGGAGCATGTGGCGGCGGTCACCGAACCCATGTATGCCTATCTGGACAAGGCGTTGCGCGGCCCGGGCACTTTGCCTGAGCCGGCAATTATCGTGATGGCGCAGGTGGCGAATCTGATCGATCAAACGCTGCGCGGACTCAGCACTCAGGGCGGTGTGTTACCGTCATTGACGCCGACATTAGCCAGTATCGCCTCGCTCAGCGGAGGTGTGATTCTACAGCGCCCCAATGCTGAACCGGTGCCCTCTGCCGAGACAACCAGCGCCGATGCAGATCGCGATGAGACGGCCACCACCGATCATCCGCCCGATACCCTGGTGACGGCGGATTCATCCGCCGCGGGGCACGCGGCGGACACCGAGCACGGGCAGATGCCCGATGCAGTTGCGCCGACGGAGGATGAGCGAGTATCGCGCAGCGCTCCGCCAGAGTTGGATGTCGAGCATGCGGACGTGCTCGTTGATGAGGCGGCCGCGACGGTTGAGTACGACGAGGCGATTGCACAGATATTCGCCGAGGAAGCCACCGAGCTGCTCGACCGCGCTGACGCAGTGTTGCAGGACTGGTTGCAGACCCCGACTGCCAGCGAGCCTGCGGTGACAGAGCTCAAGCGCATCTTTCCCACGCTCAAGGGCGGTGCGCGCATGGCGGGGCTGTCCGAGATGGGCAGCGTCAGTCACGAGTTGGAATCGTTGCTGACGGCCGTACAGCACAACACCGTGCCGAGCGATCAGCCTACCGTCGATACGGTGCAGTTTGTGCTGGACAGCCTGCATCGCAACAGTGATCGTTTGGCTGCGGGCAAGGGCGCGCTCGCCATGGACCTGGTGCTTGAGCGGCTGGCCGCGCGTCAGGCCGGCACCGCCATACC
>CBDUQI010000291.1:0-5896 GCA_965369325.1 uncultured Gammaproteobacteria bacterium | reverse complement strand
TGCATTCGACGATCCTTCCAGCGTTTGTGATCAGTTGCTTTCCTGAACATCCACTGCATGATGAACAGGCCCCGATTGTTGGTCTGTGAGCGGCATCACAGAAACCGTCCACGAGGGGCGATTATGTGCGCTGTCACTTCTTGCAACACGCCCGACTGTGGCAGGATGACTTTCGCAGCCAGGGCACGGTCGCACTTTACCGTTTTCGGCCTAAAACACCACCTGTCGTGTGACGGAGACGTCGTGTGACGGAGACATTTGCGCACGCCGTAGCGCTGTGCGTAAATCATCACCGTAGCGCTTCGCAGCTGCTGTTTTTCACCTCGGGGAGCGGGGCAGAACACTGGCAACGAAGATGCCATGGAAGGCGTGCCGCGGGTAGATTTTCCTGCGGTTGGACAAAGGCAAACCCGCTGAAAGGCGGGGACGCAAAACCACCGGTCTAAGGGTTGCCTTGCGAGGCTTGTCCTAAGACAGCGGAGTTGCCCGGAATGGATACACTCAGTCTAGTCAGGCGCAGTGATGCGCCGGCCAACGAAGCACCGCTTTGCGACATGCAAACGACGATGGCGGCCACCCTGTGCGCCGACCCAGAAAGTTGTCGCAGTCCGGACCACAGGCGCCCGGAAAATATAACACCAGCCGACGGGCCGCAGCCCCACGGGTGGATGACAAGCACGATCGCGACTATCAAAGGAATGGAGATAACGATGAGCCAGGAAAGTTGGCTACGCGCATCCAGGTCCGCCTCTATTGCAGCCCGTCCAGAATCAGGCCAACCCCCCGCGCGCATCCAGCGTGCAGGTGTGGCGGCGCTGGGCGTGGTGCTTCTGAGCGCGGCGTGGACAGTGCAGGCCGGGCCTCGCGAGCAGGCGCAACGCATACATAATCGGCTGGCGGGCGTGCCGGCGACCGATCAGACGCTGGGCTTTATGGAAGCGGATATTGTTGCCGGCAACGCGAGCGATGCCGCACTGCGTGCGATGGACCAGGAGACCTTCTACAGCGTCACGTTAAAAAACTTGGTGACGCCCTGGACCAACACCGAGCAAAACGTTTTCGAGCCACTGAATGACTATACCGCCACCGTGATTGGTATGGTGCGCGATGATGTCGCGTTCAACACGCTGTTGTCGGCCGATCTGTTGTATGTGGGGAGCAGTGCGCTTGGTCTGCCCGCTTACTCGATGAATAACAACGCACACTACGAGGCGTTGGAGTCTGAGGGCCACAGTCTGCGCGATGGCCTGGAGGCGAGCACGCAGAGCGCCAATACGGATATCCCCGCCTCGGCCACTGCGGGTGTAATGACCACGCGCGCGGCCGCCTCACAGTTTTTTTACCTGGGCACTAATCGGGCGATGTTCCGCTTTACCATGCTTAATCACATGTGTAACGACATGGAGCAGGTGCATGACATTACACGTCCGCCCGACCGTATTCGCCAGGACGTTACCCGTAGTCCGGGTGGCGACAGTCGCATCTTTCTCAACAACTGCGTGGGCTGCCACAGCGGTATGGATCCGTTGGCGCAGGCGTTCGCGTACTACGAGTGGGATGTGGACAGCGAACGGATGCTGTACGCACCTGGCCAAGTGCAGGGCAAGTACTTCATTAACTCGGTCAACTTCAAGTTTGGCTTTGAGACCCCCGATGACCGTTGGGACAACTACTGGCGCGAGGGGCAGAACGTCGCGCTGGGTTGGGACCCCACGCTACCTGGGAGCGGCACGGGGGCCAAATCACTAGGTCAGGAGCTGGCGAACAGTACGGCGTTTGCCCAGTGTCAGGTGCAGAAAGTGTTTCGCACCGTGTGTTTCCGAGACGCGGTGGACGGCGATGATCGCGATCAGATTGACGACATGGTGGCCACCTTCATGAACGATGGATATCAGCTGCGTCAGGTGTTCGCAGACTCCGCCGTCTACTGCATGGGAGACTGAAACAGTGAGCAAGGAAGTATGTTTACAGTCGCACCCGCTTCGCCACGGCGCTCTGGCAGCGTTGTGCGCCGTTGCCCTTGGTGCCTGCGGTGGCGGTGGCGGCGCTGAGACGCAGGAGTTGCCGGATACCTCTGGTACACCCGACACCACCGCGTATAGTGGTCCGCCACCTGCCACGGCCGATGTACAGTCATTCAAAATTAATGTCTGGGATAACATTGAGCCGGATAACCGCTGTGGCGCATGCCACAACGCCGGTGGGCAGAGCCCCACGTTCGCCCGCGATGATGATGTGAACCTGGCCTACCAGGATGCAAACGGCATTGTCGATTTGGGCACGCCGTCTGACTCACGGATCGTTGTTAAAGTGGGCGGCGGCCACAATTGCTGGCTGACCAGTGACGCCGCTTGTGCGGACATCCTGACTACCTGGGTGAACGGTTGGGCGGGAGATGCAATCGGCGGCGGTGCCAACCAGATATCACTAACGCCACCGACGGTCAAAGACGTGGGGACGAGCAAAACCTTTCCGCAAGACCCGGCGTTGTTCGCCAGCTCCGTGCACCCGTTGCTCACCACGTATTGCTCTAATTGCCATTCAAGCGAAGCTGGCACGCCGCAGTCACCATACTTTGCCAATGCAGATGCCGAGTCGGCCTACGCTGCGGTGAAGTCAAAAATTAATTTGGACGATCCGGGCAACTCTCGCCTGGTCTTGCGCCTGAACAGCGAATTCCACAACTGCTGGGACAATTGCACCGCCAATGGTAATGAGATGCAGGATGCGATTACCGGCTTCGCCGATCAGATATCTGCCACCGAAGTGGACCCGGCGCTAGTGGTGAGTAAGGCGCTGACTTTGTTCGACGGAACCGCAGCCAACGGCGGAAACCGTTTCGAGAACAACGTCATTGCGTTGTATGAGTTTAAGACCGGCTCTGGCCCGACCGCCTTTGATACCAGCGGTGTGGAGCCGGCGATTGACCTGAGCATGTCGGGCGATGTGAGCTGGGTAGGTGGCTACGGCATTAATATTCGCAGTGGCAAGGCCCAGGGCGCCACCAGCGATAGCGCCAAGCTACAAAAATTAATTACGGCGACGGGTGAGTACGCCATAGAGGCCTGGGTAGTGCCCGCCAATGTCACTCAGGAAAACGCGCCGATTGTCAGTTACTCGGCCGGCGAAGCCGCGCGTAATTTTACCCTGGCGCAAACCTTGTACAACTACAATTTTGCCAATCGCAGCAGCGTGACGGACGGTAACGGATCGCCCGCGCTGTCCACCGCCGATGCCGATGAAGACCTGCAGGCGACGCTGCAACACGTGGTGGTTAACTACGATCCGGTCAATGGGCGCAGTATCTATGTGAACGGTGAGTTTACGGACGACCCGGACGAGGAGGGCGGTGGCAGCATCGCTGACTGGGACGACACGTTCGCCTTTGTGTTGGGCAACGAAGTGTCCGGCTCCCGTCAGTGGGCCGGAGTAATTCGCCTGGTCGCTATCCACAATCGGGTGCTGAGCGATGCGCAGATTTCACAGAATTTCGAGGCTGGCGTGGGCGAGAAGTTCCTGCTGCTGTTCGGCGTGGAAGGCCTAGTGAATGTGCCCGATAGCTACGTCATGTTCGAAGTTAGCCAGTTTGATGATTTCAGCTACCTGTTCACTCAGCCGACGTTTATCTCGCTCGACGCATCTGCGGCGCCCGACGGTATTCCTGTGCGCGGGATGCGCATCGGCGTCAATGGCGCTGAAGCCGTCGTCGGTCAGGCGTATCGCACCCTGGATACACAAGTGAACAGCGGGCAGTATATCGCCGGCGCCGGGCAGAGCCTTTCCGACATCGGGACGATTATCGGGTTGCAGAAAGGCCCGGAGAACGACGAGTTCTTCCTCAGCTTCGATGTGCTCGGTGGCAATGAGAATGTGCGCACTGACACCGTGGCGTTGCTGCCGCCGGACGCCGTAGATAGCGACCCGCTGCCGCAAATAGGGGTGCGCACGTTTGATGAAATTAATGCCACCATGTCGGCGGCGACCGGTGTGAGGATTACCGACACGGCGGTGAGCGGCACCTACGCGGTGATTCGCCAGCAACTTCCCATCAGCGAGAATATCGAGGGCTTCCTCTCCTCGCATCAGGTCGCGGTAGCGCAGCTTGCCATTGAGTATTGCAACTCGTTGGTGGAGGACACCGCGTTGCGGGCGGTGTTGTTCCCGGGCTTCGACTTCAATGCTGGCGTCATTGATGCCTACGGCACAGCGGGGGCACGCGATTTGCTGCTCGATCCGCTGCTCAGCCGTGTGCTGGGTGAGAACCTGGGCAGTCAGCCGGAGGTGGCGGTGGTGCGCGGTGAACTGGACGCCCTGATTGATATTCTGGACGCTTGTGGCAACAGTTGCCCGTCAGATCGTACCGAGACTATCGCCAAATCGGCGTGTGCAGCGGTACTTGGCAGCGCCGCGATGCTGGTGCAATAAAGAGAGCGTGGAACGATGCGATTCATAAAACACACATTGGCCGCCGCAGTGCGACCAGCAGCTCCGGCGACGGCAACGATTGTTTTCGCACCGATGGCACGGCGTCATTTCAAAGGATTGAGGTAAGCAAATGTCCAGCTATAAACACCAACGTTCGCCGCTGTTCCACAACAGTCACGGGCGTCCGATGACGCGGCGCCAGTTTGTGTCGCAAGGGTTCCTGTCGGGCAGCGCGCTTGCGTTCGGCACCAGCGTGTTCAGCCTGTTTGCTAACCCGCGCGCCGCCTATGCAGCGCTCTCATCTGATTTGCAGGACGACATCCTAGGCTGCGGCATCGCTACCCAGGGTGCGGGCAAGATCCCGTTTATCTGCATTGATCTGGCGGGTGGGGCAAATATTGCCGGCTCAAATGTGCTGGTCGGCCAGCAGGGCGGGCAGTTGGATTTTCTAAGCACGGCGGGTTACGACAAGCTAGGTCTTCCAGGCGATATGGTGCCTTCCATTGCCAATCCGCAAACCGGCACCAACGACTTTATCAATACGGATACCGGGTTGGCCTTTCACAGCGACAGTGCCTTCTTACGGGGCATTCTGGAGAAGGTGACACCGGCGAACCTGGCTGGGCTCAACGGTGCGGTCATCCCGGCCCGTTCAGACAACGACACCGGTAACAATCCGCACAATCCGATGTACGGCATTTTTAACGCGGGCGCGGATGGTGAGCTACTCACCCTGATCGGCTCGCGCAACAGCGATTCCGGCGGCAACTCGATGGCGCCAATGACCATGATGGACCCCAGCGTGCGGCCCACCAAGGTGGACCGACCCAGCGATGTGACCGGGTTGGTGGATACCGGCAAACTGGTCGGGTTGCTGAGCCAAGAAGACGCGGTAGCGGTCATGGAGTCGATCAAACGCATCAGCGATGCCAAACTCGGGCGCGTCGATACCGGTGTCACCGGCGATATGGTGGTCAAAGACATGGTGAAGTGCGGCTACCTGAAGGCAGCGGATCTGACGGATCGCTTTGGTGATCCCACCGCGCTGAACCCTGAGATCGATCCGGACATTGTGGGCGATGCCGGCATCTTCAGCGTTGCCGAGTTTGACAGCGAGCGCGATTTCCGCAAAGCCGCCTCGGTGATGAAACTGGTCATCAACGGCTTTGCAGGTGCCGGCACCATTGAGATGGGCGGCTACGATTACCACACGGGTGATCGGGCGACCGGTGAGGTGCGCGACCTGAAGGCCGGACGCTGCATGGGGGCCTGTATTGAATATGCCGCGCGGGTTGGCGTGCCGCTGATGCTCTATGTCTTCAGCGATGGCTCGGTGGCGAGTAACGGGCGCATTGACGATTCGGTGGATGGACGCGGTAAGGGTGAATGGACGGGCGACAATTCTGAAACCGCAGCCTCCTTTTTTATGGTTTACAACCCGGCAGGACGACCCGCGCTGTTTACCGGTGAT
>CBDUQI010000290.1:0-5902 GCA_965369325.1 uncultured Gammaproteobacteria bacterium | reverse complement strand
GCCTGAACCCCAACAGCCAGGTGCTGAGTCTCCCGCGACTTCACCTCCCTCGCCATCCACCCGCGATGCGCGCGGCCCAACGACAACGGCGAGCCCGGCCGCCACCCCGCCTTCGCACGACGGCGCGCCTCGCGAGCCCGATACGAATGATGCCGAGTTCACCAGTCCCGCCGGCTGGCGCGAACAGATATCCGCTGAGCTTGCGTTTCTGCCGATCGAAGAGGATGTGCTTGAGCTGTCTGCTGCGTCAGCCGAGACGCCCGCCACGGACTCGATCGACCAACAAGCCATACGCGGGTGGACCTCGCCCGAAGATCCACAGGAGCCGGCGTTGCAGGGCATGCGCCGTGAGGTAGCCACCCTGCGCTTGGCAATGGAATCGCAGTTGTCCTCGCTCATGTGGCATGACGAAGTGCGGCGCGACCCGCGTCGGGCTGCGGTCCTGCGTGAATTTGCCCGTCTGGGCCTGTCGGCACCATTGGCCCGCAAGATGGCCACCAGCATGCCCGACAAACTACCCGGTCAAGGCGTCGCCAGGCACGTGCTCACCTTTCTGGCAGAACAATTACCAATTGCCCAGGACGAGCATATCGATCAGGGCGGCATCATCGCATTGGTCGGCCCGACCGGTGCCGGCAAGACCACCAGCATCGCCAAACTGGCCGCACGTTTCGCCATGCGCCACGGGCGCGAGAACCTGGCGCTGGTGACGGCTGACAATTACCGCATCGGCGCGCATGATCAGTTGCTGACATTTGCACAAATACTGAGCGTGCCCGTACACACAGCCAGCACCGCCGCGGACCTGGCCAACGTGTTGCACCAATTACGCGACGCCAAGCTGGTGCTAATTGATACTGCCGGCATTAGCCAGCGCGACGAGCGTCTGCCCGAGCATCTGGCCTTGCTGCAACAAACCGCCTGCCCCGTGCGCGTCCTGCTGACCTTCGCGGCGAATACCGACGCGCTCACTATGCACGAGGTAGCGTTGAAGTACGGCGCGCTGAACCCGGTCGGTTGTGTGCTGACCAAATTGGACGAGGCGGCGCGCCTGGGCAATGCCATTTCGACGCTGATCGAACATCACCTGCCGCTCGCCTACGCCACCGACGGGCAGCGGGTGCCTGAAGACATTCACTGGGCCAGAAGTAAAAAACTAAACCTGGTGCATCGGGCCGCGCAACTGCTGGTGAGCAATCGCGACACCGTCGAGGACGAAACCATGATCATGCGCCAGACCCGCGCGCTCGCCGGAGCCTAACGCCATGAACGATCAGGCAAGCGGACTTCGCCAGATGACGGCCGCGCAAGCCGTCAAGGTAATAGCGGTCACCAGCGGTAAAGGCGGCGTCGGTAAAACCACTATCTCAGCCAACTTATCCATCGCGCTCGCCAAACAGGGCCAACGGGTGATGCTGCTGGACGCCGATCTGGGTCTGGCCAATCTGGACGTGGTGCTGGGATTGCACCCGCAGTACAACCTAAGCGACGTACTGGAGGGCCGGTGTGCGCTTGAGGACATTATCCTCGACGGGCCCAGTGGTGTCTGCGTGGTGCCCGCAGCTTCGGGTAACAAACGTATGGCAGAACTCAGCCCGCAGGAAAACGCCGGACTGATACATGCATTTAGCGAGCTCACCCGCAGCATCGACGTGTTGATTATCGATACGGCGGCCGGGCTCAGCGACAGCGTAGCCTCCTTCAGCCAGGCTGCGCAGCAGGTGGTGGTGACGTTATGCGACGAACCCGCCTCGATCACCGATGCGTACGCGCTGATCAAGGTACTCAGCCGTGACTTTCGGGTACCACGCTTTAAAGTGCTGACCAACATGACGCGCAACGACGACCACGGCAAAGCGTTGTTCGCCAAGATCGCAAAAGTCAGTGACCGCTTTCTAAACGTTACCCTGGAGCACATCGCGAACATTCCGAATGACACCTATGTACGCAAGGCCATTCAACGTCAGTCGCCGGTGGTGGAGTTATACCCTTCTTCGCGCGCGGCAGCCGCGTTCCAGAAATTGGCTGGGCACATTCAGCGTTGGGTAGCGCCCAGCGGATCGAAGGGACAGTTGGAATTTTTTGCCGAGCGGTTGATCGCAAGCCAATCGATCGCGGCGGACCCCGCCACACGCAACCATCCAACCCTGCCACCCGCAGCGGTTTGCGGGGAATTGCCCGGGCCGATCAGCACTCTGAACACCGCATAGCAGTACCCCAAAGGTAACCATGACAGCGCAAGACGAAAAAACACCCGTTGCGGAAATGACTACCGAGGAGCTGGTGCTTGAGCACGCCAGCCTGGTCAAGCGCATTGCCTACCATTTGATCACCCGTCTGCCGCCCAATGTGGAGGTGGAAGATCTTATCCAAGCGGGCATGATCGGTTTGCTGGAGGCGGCTGGCAATTACTCCAGCACTGGCGGCGCCAACTTCTCAACCTTTGCCGGCATCCGCATTCGCGGTGCCATGCTGGATGAAGTACGCAAACTCGACTGGACGCCGCGTTCTGTGCACCGGCGCCTGCGCGAACTCACCAAAGCGGTGAGTGTCATCGAGAACGATACCGGGCGCGACGCACGCGATCAGGACATTGCCAAGGCGATGCAGATATCGCTCACCGACTACCACAACTTGATGCAAGACGCCGCCTCAAGCCGCATGTGCAGCTTGGACAGCCTGGCCGCCGATGACCCCAGCTTCTCCCACGCCATGCGTGAGGCGAGCGGCGGGCCGTTAGAGGCGCTGCAGGAATCCAGCTTTATGCAGGCGTTGGTGGATGAGATTGATCGGTTGCCGGAGCGCGAAAAACTGGTGATGTCACTGTACTACGACGATGAACTGAACTTGCGTGAAATCGGCGAAGTGCTAGGAGTTAGCGAATCGCGTGTGTGCCAGATTCACGGTCAGGCCCTGATCCGTCTGCGGGCGCGACTGACCGCATGGACCGGCGCGCAGGCGGTGACTGAAAGGCGGGCGAAAACCCGCGACCCACGTGGCGCGCTGGCACGCAAAAATACCAACCAGGCAAAGGTGAAATAACGCCAACCAAGCAGGTGACAGCATGAGCATTGACAACCTTGTCGGTGCGCCTATCCGGGTGCCGACGCGCGTGACGCGCAAGCAAACCTCCCGCAGTGCCAGCACCGGGGATCAACCCAAACGAGGTGATCCGCAGGCACGGCCCGACACGAGCGAGCACCAAGTGCCTGCCAACAAACAACACCAAACACCGGTTGAGCGAGAAGACGAAGGAATTGTGGATGAATACGCTTAGCACCCTGCCGGACAATCTGATGATCCCATTGCTGCTGGTCATTGCCGGTGCACTGTTGATCATCGCCGGCCTGATCGCGCTGTGCACCGTGCGCCGCCAATACCGCCGCATGCTACAGCGCATCGCTCATATGGAACGGCTGGCGAACACTGCCTCAATGGACGTCAAAAGCCTGATTAGAAATCGCAATGACATTGAGCAGGCAGTGGCCCACACGCACCGCCAGCTAACCAAGATGCGTGAACGCCAGGGGCAGATGTCACAGCTGCCGCAGGCACGCCAAGCCCCTAATATGTATGAGCAGGCGATCTCGCTGGTGCAGCAGGGGTTTGACGCCAATCAGCTGGTGCAGACCTGCGGCCTTAGTCGCGGTGAGGCCGAACTGGTCACCAGTCTGCACCGCAACTAGCCCGCCATCCGCGCCGGCGACAATCACCCGCGCGATGTCGTCAGGGCGACATAACGTAGCGCGCATGAGCGTTACCTGCGCTGGCTGGCGTATCACGCTGTCCGCGCATGCGTATGCGGGTTGAGCTTACCCCAGAGTATCCTCATACTAGCGGCGCCCGGTAAGTTATGTCAGCAGGAAATTAGTGTCCTTCTTTTCAGAATTAAGGCGGCGCAAGGTGCCCAGCGCCGCCCTTTCGTATGCGGTTGTTGGATGGCTGTTGCTTCAGGTCGCCGCTATTTTATTGCCTACTTTCGAGGCACCTGACTGGGTGCTGAAGGTATTCACGCTGGCACTGCTGCTCGGGTTCCCGATCGCCGTGGTGATCTCCTGGTTCTTTCAGTTCACGCCGCAGGGTTTAAAAAAAGAAGATCTGCCCGCCACACCAGCGGTGGCAGGCAACAGCGACGCCAGCGCGCGCACTGCGAAGGTCTCGTTGGCGGTGCTACCGTTCGCCAACTTAAGCAACGACCCCGAGAACGAGTACTTTTCCGACGGGCTATCCGAAGAGATACTTAACACGCTGGTCAGCATTCCCGAGTTGCACGTTCCGGCACGCACCTCTTGTTTCCACTTTAAAGGCCACACCGGCGACATCGAGACCATCGGACGAGAGCTGCGTGTAAAAACACTGCTGGAAGGCAGCGTTCGCAAAGTAAAAAACCTCGTACGCATCGCGGTGCAACTGATCGATGTGGAAAGCGGTTTTAACCTGTGGTCGCAAACGTTTAACCGCGAGTTGGACGACATGTTGAAAGTGCAAGACGAAATCGCCGCCACTGTCGCCGCCAAACTCAAAGTCAAACTTCTCGGGCGCAGCGGCGCCAAGGTGAGCGAGAATGGCGATGCATACAACGCCTACCTGCGTGGTCGATTTTTCTGGAACAAACGCACTCACGCGGGTTATCTGCAAGCCATCGATGCCTATCGTGAAGCGTTGGCATTGGAGCCACAGTTAACTGCCGCGCATGCTGGCATCGCCGATGCCAGCACGGCGCTTGCGATCGAAGGGGACGATCGCGGTTGGTATGAACATGCACGCAAAGCCGCCGCCACTGTACTTGAGTTAGATTCGAACAACGTAGACGGACACATCTGCCAAGCGCGCTTGCTGATGTACTGCGATTGGGATTGGGAAGAAACTCAACAACACCTGGAACGCGCGGTGCAGTTGAACCCCTCCAGCCCGAGTGCTCAGGCTATGCACGCACGGTTCCTTACTTTTGTCGGTCGATTAGCACCCGCGCTTGAAGCACAGCGCGAAGCGTTAAGGCTGGATCCGATGGCGCTCATCCACAACCGATTGCTCGGCGCATTGCTGTACTGCGCCGGTCGCTATGACGAGGCGGCACGCATTCTCCGCAAGACCATTGAGCTGGATCCCGCATTTTTGTCCAGCCACTTTAATCTTGGCTGTATTCATCTGGCGCAAGGCGAGCCGACAGCCGCGCTGGCAGCGTTCGAGCGGGAGCCGCACATACCGTTGTCGCTTACCGGGCGTTCCATCGCACTGCACGCGGGCGGACAAACGGACGCCGCACAAACCACACTGGACATGTTGATCGTCGAGCACGGCCAAGCTTGGGGTTATCAGGTCGCACAAGTTTACGCACAACGCGGCGATGTTGAACACGCATTCGAATGGCTTGATCGGGCACTGCTGGAACGTGATGCCGGCATGCTCAGCATTGGCGTCGATCCGCTGATACAACCACTCACGACAGACCCACGGTTTCGCCAGTTACTCACCCAAATTGGTGTCGCAGCCTACTACGATGAGACGAATTAACGCCCGGCCTGATGCCATTCAAGCGGTTGCTGGCCCGCACCATACCGTCCGGTTCGAATGCCTGTGTTTCGCCCTCGGGGCGCTTAGGTGAGTAGTAAGTAAAGCATACCGTCGCTATCTGGCGACAAGCAATTCACCTTACGGCCGATGCGTACCCTGCGTTACCGATTTGGGAAAAATGCTTTATCTAATAAGCCAATAATGCTGGCGTTAAATAGAAAACCGAGCCATAATAACGGCTCGCCAGGATACCCACCCCGTTTCTCTAGTTTGTGTTTTTTGCCCCAGCTTTCGAATCGGCACCGTACCCCAAGGCTCATCGTAGAATGCGGGCAGCCTCGCATCGGCGTGTTTTGAATTGCAGCAGTGTTCGGTCGCGCGTGGGACC
>CBDUQI010000289.1:0-6050 GCA_965369325.1 uncultured Gammaproteobacteria bacterium | reverse complement strand
CGCCTCGCGATGCGGTTCGCGCGTTCCTGGTAGGCAATCTGGACTACCTGGTGCTAGGCGGCTTCCTGGTCAAGTACAAAGCTGCGGAGGATTGGATGGCTCGGTTCGAAAGCGACAACGACGCTCGGGCGGAGTTGGCCAAGACGGCCTAGCCGCGGACGCGGTTAGGT
The DNA here is from genome assembly GCA_965369325.1 of uncultured Gammaproteobacteria bacterium. Taxonomy (GTDB): domain Bacteria; phylum Pseudomonadota; class Gammaproteobacteria; order Steroidobacterales; family JBCBZW01; genus CBDUQI01. The sequence continues at coordinate 5,880 of CBDUQI010000289.1, read as the reverse complement.
TGCCAGTTCGATGAGCGTCGTGTCTGGACGAATGGCGCTTATCGACTGTGCGATTGCGACACTCACAGTGCTAGCGCTGGCCGGCTGCGCGCCGCCCAAGCATCTCGATCCACCCTTGGCGCCACCGCCAGAGCCGGTCGATCTGCGCGCACATCTCTACGTTCTCTCACTGGCCGTAGAGCCCGGCCGAGCGGATAAGTCCGGTCCGCTCATCCATTCCACGTTCGTTAACGGGCACGACTATGCTGGCATGGAAGACAACGACTTGCGCGGTTTCCTGGATGGATCGGTACGTTGGGGGTGGAACCAGGTCAGCCAGATCCATACGCGGGTAGGGCGCCGCGCCAGCCGCGGTCGCCAGGAACCGGAGCTGTTCCGCAATCTGTACAAGTGGGAGGATGTACGTCTGCCCGCCATGTCCACCGTAGAGACGGCATCGATGTCGCTGCATATCGAATACGGCTCAGAGCATCCGATGTCGCTGTACCTCTATCCGCTTCGCGGCGACTACCGACCCGGGCGGGGCGGAGTGGAACGCAATAACAACAGCGCACCGGCAAGCGCCGAGGTCTGGTGGCAGGACCGTGCCGCTGAGCAAACCCCCTGGGGCTTGCCCGGCGCAAGCGCGGCGGCGGGTCAGTGGGGTGAGCAAGGTTCAATGCGTGCGCACGGTGCTGCCGGCGCCGACACCTACGCGATGCCGCTGGCGGCCGTCGAGTACACGCCTGGCGATCAGGTGCTGACGCTGATGTCGCCGCGCATGGCTGAGTATCTTCAGTTCCGGCTCGAACGCCGCGGGCCGATGAACCTGTTGCTCAAAGCAAGCGACTATCACGAAGATCTGCCGGGGCGGCGGCTGACGGTGTTTTCCGGTGACGAGGGCGATGGCATTGCCATCCAACGACGCCCTGCCCTCAAGGTGAGCTGGCGACCGCATGCGAGCTCAGTGCTTTGGCAACAAGCACTGTGGCTGGAGCACGGGCGACGTTATACCAGTGATGTGGTGGCACTTGCGGATGCGCCGGCTGCCGTCGTCGTGGATGCGAATCGCCCCGCGCGTCTGCAAGTGCGCGGCTACACTGCGGACAACAAAGTGACCGACTGGCGTCCGCTGACGTCCGGTCAGACGCTGCCGTGGATCAAGGTGCAATTTCGGGTTGCCGCCCTGACCAACCCAATCTCCCTGGATGAAACGTTCACCGCTTCCATTACCGATACCTGGGTAACGACTGGGCCGCCGGAAAAACAGGCGGTGCAATGGCGGTTCCGCTCGCCGGCCGGGGTAATCCATCGCACCACCGCGACCTATCAGGGCGGGAACACCTGGCAAGTTACGTTCGCGCCCGACCAGTTGGGACGTTGGCGCTACGACTGGTCGGCGAATTTCACCGAAAGCCCGTTCGCGGGGACGCCAGGGGTTTTCGATGTTCACGCGGAGGATGCCGACGATCTTGCGCGGGCGCTGGCATTGATGCATGCGCAGCTGGATGCAGATGGTGCTGGCGAAGACACACGTCTCATCAAGCAGTTGATCGACGTGCAACGTGCCGCGCTGCATGTCCGTCAGTATGATCCACAAGTGGATCTCGGTTGGTCTGAGATTGGCGCTGAGCTGGCACGGCTGCGTGCCGTGCTCGCCGATAAACACTAGCCCGCTTCGGGGTGTTTGACGGTGCCGTTTTCTCTGTGAGCTTCGGCTCGCAGACCAACGCTCGTCCTAGCCGACAATCGCCTCGCGCTGATACAACCGCGCGGCCACCCAGGCCAGCCCTAGTGCAATCAGCGCCGTCGCGGCCACCGAGATGGTGACATGCCCCATGTCGACCGCCTGGCCCTTGATCATGTCGGTAATCAACAGGTGCTGACTCAGACTGGGAATCAGCATCATCCACATCTCCGCCCGCAAGCCGAGGATCGAGGCAAAGGCAATCGGCAGCGTTGGGATAATCAAAAAGATCGACAGATAGGTCTGCGCCTCTTTGTAGCTGCGCGTAAACGAGGCCACCACCGTCAGCATCGACGCACTAAGCAAGGCGAAGGGCACCAGCAAGGCAAACACCGCCAGCGCGACCGTGGGACCAAAGTTGGCGCTCATGCCAAGCTGCTGCAGCGGCACATACTGAAGGCAGATGGAAAACGCGCATACCGTAATCGCCAGCGACACCAGTGAGAACACCGCGGTCGCCGCGATCTTGCCGCTGATCAGTGCGCCGCGAGTCACCGGCAATGCCAGCAACGGCTCCAGTGAATTGCGCTCGCGCTCGCCTGCGGTGGTGTCGGTCGCCAGATACATGCCGCCAACCAGCGTGGCGAACAGCACAAAGTACGTCATCATTCCGAGTACCAGCACCGAGCGGCCGGTGGGTGTCGCGGTGTCAACGTCTTCGATATTCAGCACGCTAAGCGCCAGCGGGCTGACCCCGCGCACCATCATGCGTTGCTGCAACAGGGTATTTGAGTACGTGCGCAATATCGTACGGGCACGACCGGAGTCCCGCGAGCCGTCCCGATCGCTGCTGTCGGCCAGCAGCTCCACGCGCGCGGGCACGCCGCTGGTGAACTGCTCGGTAAAGGTCGGCGGGATGATCAGCACCACGTTCACATCGCCATCCTGGATCGCCTGGCGCGGATCTTCCGGTGGCGCTTTGATCTCGACGTTGTTCTGTTCCAGGAAGCGCATCATGTTGGGCGCCAGCTCGCTGCCCACCACGGCCAGTGGCAGCGCTTCGTCCACTTTGTCGATGGCACGGTCGAGCATCAGGTTGATCATGAAGGTAAACATCAGCGGGCCAAACAACGGCCCGTAGATTAGCGCAGAGGCCAGCGTGCGCCGGTCGCGCAGGTTATCGATGATCTCTTTCATCATCACGATCAGTGCGTGGCCCATTACTGCAGACCCTCCACGCTGCCGATCGCTCGCACAAACGCATCCTCTAAGTCGTCCACCTCAAAACGCTCTCGCAGCGTGTCCGCCGTGCCGGACGCGACCACCCGGCCGTGCGCGATAATCACAATCTCATCGCACAGGGCGGCCACCTCCTGCATGATGTGGCTGGAGAACAATACGCAGCGCCCTTCCTCACGAAAATGGCGAATCAGGTCACGCAGCGATCGGGTCGCCATCACATCCAGCCCGTTGGTGGGCTCGTCCAGCAGCAGATTGCCGGGGTTGTGCACCATCGCTCTCGCGAGTGCGACCTTGGTCCGCTGCCCCTGCGAGAACCCCTTGGCGCGTCGATCGGCAAACTCGTGCAGATCCAGCAGCGTGAACAGCTCCTCGATGCGCTGCTCAAGCGCATCGCCCTTCAGTCCGTACAGTCGTCCGAAGTAGCGCACGTTTTCGCGCGCGGTCAGGTTCTGATACACCCCCGGCGCATGCGGCAGCACGCCCATGCGCGCGCGCGCCTGCAACGGCTGCTCGTGCACCGATACCTCATCCACGCTGGCACTGCCGGTGTCGGGCCGAAGAATGGAGTACAGCATGCGCAAGGTGGTGGATTTGCCTGCCCCGTTGGGGCCGAGCAGGCCGGTGACGCGACCGTCCGGTGCACGGAACGACACATCGCTCACGGCCTGCACCTCACCGAATGCTTTGGCCAGTTGTTTGGCTTCAATCATACAGGCGTGTCCTTAAGGGGCGGGTCCGACAAAGGATTCAAAAAACGGTGTGGCGCCAACCCGATCCATGCAACTCACGTCCAGCGCGTCCAGGCTGGCGGTTTCGATAAACTCGCCCAGCAGTTTTGGCATACACCCCACCGTTGCGATGCCGTGGCCCTGGCCGTCGGCAACGACATGCAGTGCATTGCTCAAATAGGGTTCCTCGTGCTGCGTGCCAATGGCACGCTGCGCATTGCGCGGTGGCGTGACGGGATCGGCTGCGCCCGAGAGCAGCAGCACGGGCTTGTCGCTGCGTACCGGTTGCTTGAAGTCCTCGTCCATCACACCGCGCGGCCACGATTCGCAAACGGCCGCCAGTACATCCACCTGCATCACGCCAAGGTAGGTATCGGCCAGGGCGCCGCGATCGGTAAGCTCACCATAAAAAGGAATGTCCTCGGCGCACATCACCGAGTTGTGCATGCCGTAGCTAAGCATCTCGCCCAACTGCTCCCCGGTCATGATGGCCTGGGCCGCCAGCGGGTGCAGGTTGTCGTGGGTCACCGCCTCGTCGATGAGCATGGGGATCAGTGACATGGTGTAAGGCGAGTAGCTGAGCAGGCGGATAGCCATGCTGAGCTGTGCCGTATTCATGATGAGTTCGCGCGCTTGTCCGGTGGTGGGGTCGGGCAGCGTCAACGTCACATCGGTTTGCTCAACGCGCTCGCGCAACTGCTCGAACTTAGCGGCTAGTTCGGGAAACCGCTTATCGCAGTCGGGCTGGCTGGCACAGCGCGCGAACAGGTTGTCCAGTGCCTGCTGTGCATCCAACGCAATCTCCGGGCCAAGCGGCACTTGCGCGGGGACCACGCCATCAATAATTAGCGTGCGCACACTTTGCGGATAGCGGCGCAGGTAATGCAGGGCGACACGGGTGCCGTAGGACACGCCGTAGATATTGAGTGATTCGTAGTCCAGCGCTTGGCGTACTGCTTCGATGTCCTGCACCGCCACGCTGGTGGTGAAGTAGCGCAGGTCTGCCTCCAGCGCCTGCGCGCACTGTTTGGCGAATTCCCGCATCGCCTCGGCGTCCAGCTCGGTGCTGGCATCCACCTCATCGGTCGGGCACTCCAGCGGATGGCTGCGGCCGGTGCCGCGCTGGTCCACCAGCACCAAGTCGCGCGTGGGCATAGCGCGCGAGAAGGCCGCGGTAAACTGGCCGAATGCCTCGGTAGAGGCGCCGCCTGGGCCGCCGGCGATGGCGAAGATAGCATCGCGCGCCGGCTCGCTGCTTAGCGCCGGGATAACCGCGACGTACAACTTAATCTGCGTACCATCGGGCTGCTCCGGGTTCTCCGGGCGTGCCAGCCATCCGCATCGCGCACCGGTGGTGCGCAAGCCGCTGACGTCTGTGATTCGGCAGTCCTCCAGCGTTAGGGTGGCTTGTGCCGACTCGCTGGCGGTGGCTGGCCTGATCAGGCCAACGCATATAGCGAGCGTCGGTAGCAGTACAAAGCGCAATCGATGCATACGTGGCAGGTATTCCTGGGGTGGTGTGCTGGGTTGGCGGACAACAGACGGATCATAGCGCTCCGTGCCCGAACAAAGGCGCACAGATTACAGGTTTTGCCACTTCGCTGGCGATGTTCCGGCCCACAGCGTAGCGATTCGATATGGGCTCAGGTGACAAGCGCGCGTCCGGCGGGATTTCCCCTGCCAGGGGCAGCCCGCTAACATCGCAGCTCCGTTGGCGTACGCACTGGATGGAACATCGTTGTCTGGCACCCTCTCAATCGAGCAGTTAAAAGCGCAAGTGATGCAAGCGGCGGCCCTGCAGCAACAGGGGCAGCTGGTCGAAGCAGCACGGGCGTATCGCGAGGTATTGCAGGTGGCGCCGGCCATGCCGATTGCGTGGTTGATGCTGGCCCGAGTGGAGCGACAACGGGGGCAATACGGCGCGGCGCGCGAGGCGCTGGCGCGGATTCAGCAACTGATGCCCGGGAGCCCCGATGTGCTGGCCGAAGCCGGCTACCTTGCCCTGGCGACCAATGACAATGCCAGCGCCCGGGAGGCTTTTACAGCCCTCATACAGCAACGGCCGCAACTGGCCGACGGGTTTTTTAATCTGGGTCAGGCCTACAAAGGGCTGGGCGAGCATGCCCCGGCCATCACGGCTTTTGAGCAGGCGATTAAGCTCGATATCGAACAGCCGGAACAGGTGTACACCGAGCTGGGGCTGGTGCAGACGCTGGATCGGCAGCTGGACGCCGCGCGCGCCAG
>CBDUQI010000288.1:0-6060 GCA_965369325.1 uncultured Gammaproteobacteria bacterium | reverse complement strand
AGGCGTTGTAGGCGCGCTCGAAATCCGCCGTCTGCATGCAGATGGCCTGCGCCTGCGCCTCGGCCTCAATGGCGGTATCCAGCGGCATATCCCACTCGATATTCAATTGGTTCTTGGTCATTCCGTGGGCAAAGTTAGGGCCATCAGCCAGGCGCTGCGCCATTTTGTGCGCGCCGCTTATGAGGGCATCCGGTTCAAACAGGGCGTTGTAGAAGCCCCAGTCCAGCCCTTCCTGCGCGCGCATCGAGCGGCCGCTGAATAGCAGTTCGCCGGCGCGGCCCTGGCCAATCAAACGGGGCAACATGGCACACGCGCCCATGTCGGCACCCGCCAGCCCAACGCGCGTAAACAGGAAGGCGGTTTTGCACCGGGGCGTGCCGTAACGCAGGTCGCTGGCCATTGCCACCGCCGCGCCCGCACCCGCGCACACCCCGTCAATGGCACTGATTACGGGCTGCGGGCACTGGCGGATTGCTTTGATCAAATCACCGGTCATGCGGGTAAAGCGCATCAGGCCGGTCATGTCCATTTGGGTCAGCGGCCCGATGATCTCGTGCACATCGCCGCCGGAGCAGAAGTTCTCGCCGGCACCGCTGATGACAACGGCCTTCACCGCGCTCTCCTGGTACCGCAGTTCACGGAAGGTGTCGCGCAGCTCGGCATAAGAATCGAAGGTGAGCGGATTCTTTCGCCCGGGCCGGTTGAGAGTGACGCTGGCCACCCCATGCGCATCCAACGACCACAGAAAATGTTGCGGATTAATAGATGTCACTACATTACCTCACCACCGGCGACGGCAATGGCCTGACCGGTTACGGATGTTGCTGAATGGCTGCACAACCACAAGACGGTGCCTGCGATTTCCTCCGGCTGGATCAGCCGTTGCTGCGGATTGCCCTTCACCAGTGCAGCCAACGCCTGTTCTGGCGTGCGCCCGGTGCTGGCCACGATGTTCTCGATGGAGCGTTGAGTCAGTTCTGTATCGGCATAACCGGGGCATACTGCGTTTACGGTGATGCCCTTGCGCGCCACCTCCAGCGCCAGTGCGCGGGTCATGCCCAGTACGCCGTGCTTGGCTGCGCAGTAGGCGGAGACGTAGGCGTACCCTTTTAAGGATGAAGTGCTGGCAATGTTGACGATGCGTCCGAAGCCACGGGCAAGCATGGGTTCGATCACTTCTCGGGTGCAGGCGAACGTGCCCGTCAGGTTAACCTCCAGCATTCTCTGCCAGAGCGCATGGTCCATCTTGGCAAAGGAACAGGATTCGGCCGCGCCCGCGTTGTTCACCAGAATGTCGACCGGGCCGTGCTGTTCGACCACGGCGGCGAACCCCTCGCGCACACTTTGAGCATTGGTGATATCCACCGACTGCGCTACGCATCCCATCTGCCGCGCGGCCGTGGCCAGACGCGTCGCGTCGCGACCCATAATGCACACCGTCGCTTCGTGGTGCACTAGGCGTTTGGCGATCGCGGCGCCGATGCCGCTGCTGCCACCCGTGACGACGGCGTGCCGGCCGTGCACGTTGCTATCGCGTATGTTTGGTGAGTTCATAGAATCTCCCGTGTGACTCATGAGGCGAGTTCACCGAGCGCATGTTCGAAGGCGGCGCCGGCTTCATCCGCCAGCGCGGCCTGCTGCAGTTTGCGCACCAGCTCCGCGCGCTGGGCGGCCTCGACGGTGGCGGCGGCTTGCAGCGTGCGCTGATACCGGTGCAGACCACGCTCGTAAGTGTCGCCATAACCGCTGACCAATCGGATGCTGTCGGCCAACGCGACCGCGTAGTCGTAGGATTGAGGCACAGCCGAGGTGACCGCGGCCAGCCACTGTTCAATGTGCGCCTGCTGCACCTGATAGCGGTAGGTGCTGCGCCGCCATCGCCGCAGGCTCGACAGAAAATGCAATAGCGCGAAGCCGCTGAGCTTATTGGTCTGAACTTGCCGGCCGTGTTCGAAAGCAGGCGCCAGCAGGCGCCGCCAGGTAGAGGAGTTGAGCAACGCCGCGCCCAGGCGTGCAGGCAAGGTGTCGCACAGCTCTTCGTAGCGCGGATGAAAGTACTCGCTCACATACGCGGGTTGCCCAGGCTGTGCATTCAAATCCCGACGAATCTGCGATAACCGTTTAGCGGACGTCTTGATCTGACCCACCCGAATGGTGTCCTCGTAACACATCTGCAGCGCCAGCGGCGCCAGGCTCGCCTGCGTCAGTCGCCAGTTGTATTGCTCGCCGCCGTGTTCGCGATCCAGTGCCATCAGTGCCTGCAACCGGTCAAGATACAATTCAGCATAGGCACGGTCCTGGTACTCCAGCGCACGCAGCGCCCCGTGCAGGGCGAGCGCCTGACACTGATGCGGCAGTTGTTCGGTGATGCGTGCCGCCAATGCTTGTCCATTCGGACCGCTAGGGGCGGGCGCGTCGCGCTCGGGGGCGACGGTGCTGGGCACATCATTGGATTGTTGCGCGGCGCTGCGCGCGCGTTCGAATCCGGTCGCGAATCCGGCCAGGTTTTGCGGCACCGCACGACCCGCCTCACGTATCGCCGCCTCGTAATCTTCGCGAGCGAACGGCAGCACGCCCGCGCCTGCGATCGCGCCCAGAATGATCGCGCTGATCACGCTGCCGGTCTGTTCCGCTGCTGCGTTCATATCAAAACAAACAAATGATTTGGCAGCCTTCGCTGCTGCCGCCAGCACCTGGCTCTGATCGACAATGCCGTCGTCCAACGCAGATTTCTCAACGATCGAATACACCCGGTGCGAACTGGCAATAAGCGTGGTGCGATCGGGCGTGACAAAGCCTTTCTGTATCGCGCGACCGGTTTCTGCCAGTTCTGAGGCGATGGCGATATCCACATCGCCTGGTACGGGGTATAGCGCTAACACAGGCGCTTTGCCGGCGGCTTCCATCTGTGCCTTGGGAAAAAGCTCCACGCAATAGACGGTGGCGCCGGTACGCTGCGCTACGCCTGCGACGTAGGTGGACTGCACCAGATAGTCATTGCTCTCGCCCACCTGCACCAACCAATTGGTGAGCACCCCGCCGCCCTGGCCACCAAGAGCCAGCATGGCGATAGTGATCGGGCGTTGCGCGTTGGTCTGCGGCGCATTGATGGGCTCAGGCATGCCGCGCGGCCTTTTTATGCACGCCACGTTGCAGCCAACCGATCACCGCCTGGCGAATGGCCCACTTTACTTTGTCCCACGGGTGCGGATTGAAGATAACCTGCGCCTTGTAGAACGAGGGGCATAGCACGGCCTCGTGGGCCACCTCGCCACAATGCCCGCAACCGACACAACTGTTGTCTATGTAGGTGACCGGGCGTTGCTTGAGCGGATCCGGGTTAGGTTTGATCGTGAGCGAGGGGCATCCGCTCAGCCTGATGCAAGCATGATCGCCCGTACAGGTTTGTGCATCCACGCCGAAGCGGTCGCGCAGTTTACGCTGCCCGTCCTCCACGGCGCGCGCGAACAACGGCTTTTCGCGGCGTTGAAGATTCAGCATGCATTCGGATTGTGCGATCAACACTTTCGGGCCGGTGTCGGTTCGCGTCACCGCTTCGCGCAGCGCTGCTTTCATGGATTTGATGTCGTAGGTGGTGACGGTTTTCGCCCAACCAACACCAACACCGCGCACGGCTTTTTCGATCGGGTGCTGGGTCGCCCGCCGCTTCAAGGCCGTTTTTGTCGAGAGTAAGTCTTGCCCGCCAGTGGCGGCGGCGTAGTTGTTATCTACCACAATGGTTAGTGCATCGTTTTTGTTAAACACCGCGTTGCCGATGCCGCTGGTAAGTCCGTTGTGCCAGAACCCGCCGTCGCCCATTATCGAGATGGCGGGGCGATCAGATTCGGTATTAAACGCAGAGGCGCCCGCGGCACCCAACCCGTACCCCATGGTGGTGTTACCAATGTGGAACGGCGGAAGAATAGAAAACAAATGGCAGCCAATGTCGGCACTCACATGGAATTCGCCCAGTTCCTCCTGCAGCATTTTCATGCTGGAGAATACCGGGCGTTCCGGGCAGCCGGTGCACATCCCCGGCGGGCGCGCCGGAATGTGTGGGGCAACGTCCTGGAGGGTTTGCGCTAATGAGGTTAACGCGCTGGCGGGTGCGTGCCAGTCGGTGGCGTGTGTTTGCATAAAACCGATGATGCCGGCGCGCAGAACCTCCACCGTGTACTCGCCGGCCATCGGCAGTACGCGCTTGCCCTCAATCACCGCTTCAGATCTGGCCTGGCGCAGGATGGTGTTAATCGCCTGCTCAAGGTAATTCGGCTGGCCTTCTTCTACCAGCAACACGGCACGTTTGTCTGCACAGAAATTGACCAGCTCACTGTCCACCAGTGGATAGGACACATTGAGGCAGTACATGGCCAAGTCGCCGGCACCGAAAATGTCGCTGAGACCAAGCTGCTCCAGCGTGCGAACAAGCGAGTTGTACAGCCCACCCTGTACGATAATGCCAAGCCCTTCGCGGGTGCCTTCGAAGACCTCATTCAGGCCTTGCTCGTGAATGTATTGTACGGCGGCTGGCCAGCGTTGATTGACTTTCTCTTGCTCGTGCAGGAACGAGGCGGGTGGCAGTACGATACGATTGATATCGCGATGCGGGTTTTCCATGGCGTCACGCAATGCCAGCGGCGGGCGCTGATTGTCCTGTGCAATAAAGCGCCCGTGCACATGGCAGGTGCGTATGCGCATTTGCAGAAAAACCGGCGTGTTGCTCGCCTCGGATAATTTAAACGCGTGCCCCACGGCGGCGACAATGCCGGGCAGCGTGGGACGCGGATCGATCAGCCACATTTGCGATTTCATCGCAAAGGCGTGGGTGCGCTCCTGCATAATACTGGAGCCTTCGCCGTAGTCCTCACCCACGATGACTACTACCCCACCGGTGACGCCACCTGAGGAGAGGTTGGCCAGTGCATCGCTGGCAACATTGGTGCCGACAGTGGATTTCCAGGTGACTGCACCGCGCAGGGGATAGTTGACAGACGCAGCCGCCATCGCGGCGGCGGCGGCCTCATTAGCGCTGGACTCAAAGTGCACGCCTAACTCGCCCAAAATATCCTGCGCGTCGTTAAGCACGTCCATCAGGTGTGAGATCGGCGAGCCCTGATAACCACCCACATAGGCAACGCCCGATTGCAGTAACGCTTTGGTGACCGCAAGAATACCCTCGCCGGCGAATTCCTCACCGGCGCCTAAGCGCAGCTTGCCTACTTCGCGGCGAAACGAGCGTTCAGCCATCAATCACTCCTGCAGCGGTGCTCCGGGCTTCAGCCTTCTACCAGTGCCAGCACTCGCAGCGGGCTGCCGGAGCCTTCCACTATCTTTAGCGGCGCGGCCAGGATCACCGCGCCTTTGGCGGGCAGCTGGTCCAGATTGGTCAGGCTGGCGAGGCCGAATTTGTTGGCCCCGTGCATCATAGAGTGGCACGGAAAGGGCGGGTCGAACGCAAACGCTTGACCGGCATCGGTGCCTACGGTTTCGGTGCCAAAGCCCAGCACATCGCGCTCCTCGGCTAGAAATCGCACCACATCGTGGCTGGGCCCGGGCGAGTGTGCGCCGGTCTCGGTAATGTTCAGGTACTCATCATGATCGGTGCGTTTGGACCAGCCGGTGCGCAGCAGGAACCAGGAACCTGCCTCCACTTTGCCGTGGGTTTTCTCCCATTCAAGTACATGGTCGGCGGTGAGCAGGAAGTCCGGGTCGGCGGCAACCTGATCCACCACATCCATCACGCAGGCGGCGGCGACAAACTTGTCCACCGGGATCGTATCGGTGGCGTTGTTGGGGTAATCCTTGCCGGTCGCCCAGTGAATGGGCGCATCAAAGTGAGTCCCCGTGTGTTCGCTGCACTTAAAGTTGTTCCAGTACCAACCCGGGCCGGTCTCGTTGTACCGGGAGATTTCCTCCAGGCTGAATGGCCAGTGCAGGTTCCACTCCGGCGGCAACTGCAAAAGCGGCGTGCCGTTGTGCAGAGTATTGGTCAGATCGACCACTTTGATTTTTCTGGTGGCAATCTCGCTGACCAGGCTGTGCAGGGTGGTACTCATGGAT
>CBDUQI010000287.1:0-6065 GCA_965369325.1 uncultured Gammaproteobacteria bacterium | reverse complement strand
CTGGCTCTGCGCGATTTTACCGAGAAGGCCTACCTCGACTACTCCATGTACGTGATTCTGGATCGAGCCCTGCCGCAGGTGAGCGACGGGCTCAAACCGGTGCAGCGGCGCATCGTTTATGCGATGAGCGAGCTGGGTCTGTCGGCCTCATCCAAGCATAAAAAATCGGCCCGCACCGTGGGTGACGTGATTGGTAAATACCATCCGCACGGGGACTCGGCCTGCTACGAAGCGCTGGTGCTGATGGCGCAACCGTTCTCTTACCGCTATCCGGTGGTGGACGGCCAGGGTAACTTCGGCGCCCAGGACGAGCCCAAGTCCTTTGCCGCCATGCGCTATACCGAATCGCGCCTGACCGCCTACGCCGCCACCCTGTTGTCCGAGTTGGGCCAGGGCACGGTGGCGTGGGGGCCCAACTTTGACGGCACCATGAACGAGCCGCTGTCATTGCCGGCGCGCCTGCCCAATGTACTGCTCAATGGCGCCACCGGGATTGCGGTGGGCATGTCTACCGATATTCCGCCGCACAACCTGCGAGAGCTGGCCAACGCCTGCGTGCAGTTGCTGGATGCGCCCCGGTGCACCGAGGATGAGTTCTACGCGCATATCCCCGCACCTGATTTTCCGACGGGCGCCGAGATTGTCACGCCGGCGGAGGACATTCGCCAGATTTACCAATCCGGTAACGGCACCATCAGATTGCGGGCGCGATACGAGCGCGAAGGCACAGACGTGGTGGTGACGGCGCTGCCGCATCAGGTGTCCGGCTCGCGCATCCAAGAGCAGATCGCCAGCCAGATGCGGGCGAAAAAGCTGCCCATGCTAGAAGACTTGCGTGATGAGGCCGATCACGAGAACCCTACCCGGCTGGTGCTGGTGCCACGCTCTAACAGAGTGGACGTTGAAGCACTAATGCAACACTTGTTCGCGACCACCGATCTTGAGCGCACCGTGCGCATCAACCTTAATGCCATCGCGCTGGACGGACGCCCGCGCGTGTTCGATCTGAAGTCGCTGCTTGAGGAGTGGCTTAAGTACCGCCTTGAGACGGTGAAGCGGCGGCTGGAGTTCCAGCTGGATAAGGTGATGACGCGCCTGCACCTGCTGGACGGCTATCTGATCGCCTATCTGAATATCGATGAGGTGATTGCGATCATCCGGTATGAGGACGAGCCCAAGGCTGAGTTGATGGCGCGCTTCGACTTAAGCGACATCCAGGCCGAGGCTATCCTGGAGTTAAAGCTGCGCCGCCTGGCCAAACTGGAAGAAATCAAAATCCAGGGCGAGAAAGACGCGCTGAGCAAAGAGCGCAAGGGGCTGGAGAAAATTCTGGGCAGCCGCGCGCGCCTTAAGACGCTGGTGCGTACAGAGATTCTCGAAGACGCCGAGAAACTGGGCGATCCCAGGCGTTGCCCGCTGGTGCAGCGTGAGGCGGCCAAGGCTATGGACGAGACAGCGCTGGTCAGTTCCGATCCCGTGACTGTGGTGCTCTCGCAGCGCGGCTGGGCACGTGCGGCCAAAGGCCATGATATCGATCCCGGTGCGCTTAGTTACAAAGCGGGCGATGGCTTTCTGGCCAGCTCCCGCGGGCGTAGCAATCAACAGGCGGTATTTATTGACAGCCGCGGGCGTTGCTACGCACTGCAGGCGCATACACTGCCTTCGGCGCGAGGGCAGGGCGAGCCGCTTTCCGGGCGGCTGAACCCCTCAGACGGGGCAGTATTTTGTGGCGTGATGATTGGCGATCCCGAACAACGCTGGTTGCTGGCTAGCAGTGCGGGTTACGGCTTTAGCGTGAAGCTGGGCGATTTGTACACGCGCAACCGCGCTGGAAAGGCGACGCTGACCGTGCCCAAGGGGTATGGGGTATTAGTGCCGGCTATTGTGGCGGCGGAGGCGATTAAGGTTGCGGCGGTCAGCAGCGCAGGGCGCCTGTTGGTGTTCGGGCTGGATGAACTGCCAGAACTGACGCGCGGCAAAGGCAATAAGATTCTGGCCTTGCAGGCCAAGACCGATCCGCCCGAGACGCTGGTTGGTGTTGCGGTGCTTGCGCAGGGCCAGGCACTGATGGTGCACACCAGCGGCGATCGGGATATGACGTTAAAGGCCGGTGATCTTGAGCGCTTTGAAGGGGTGCGTGGGCGTCGCGGTGCGTTGCTGCCCCGGGGTTGGCGTAAGGTTGAGGCCATCGACTGCAAGAGTTAAGCGAGGGCGGTTTAGAAAAAACCTACGCGAGGGCGCTTAGGGGCAAAAAAGGACAGTTCAATGATGAATCTCTCAGGCTTACGCCGCACACTCAGCCGCGCGTTTTGCACGGGGCTTGGCGTGTTGGCCGCGTTGTTGTGCGTAGGCCAGGCCAGCGCCGATACGATAGTTCATGCCGGCCGCTTGATCGACGGAGTGGCCGACCGGCCACAAAGTGATGTGACGCTGGTGATCAGCGACGGGCAAATTCGCGAAATGCGCGAGGGGTTCGCCACGCCCGGCAAGCAGGATACCTACATCGATTTACGTGAATACACAGTGCTGCCCGGGCTGATGGACATGCACACGCATTTGTCTTACGAGTACACCGCCCGCAGCCAGCTTGATCGGTTTCGTCTGAACGAAGCGGACTTCGCGCTGCAAGCGGCCAGCAATGCGCGCAAGACCCTACAGGCGGGGTTCACCACAGTGCGCGATCTGGGCGACATCTATAACGTCACGATTGCGCTGCGCAAAGCCATAGAGCAGGGCCATGCGGTCGGACCCCGTATCTTTACCGCGGGCCGGTCAATCGCCACCACCGGCGGCCATGCCGACCCCACTAACGGCTGGGCGGCGACGTTGCGCGGCGATCCAGGTCCTGCACAAGGGGTGATCAACGGACCGCACGATGCCGCCAAGGCCGTGCGCCAGCGTTACAAGGAAGGCTCCGATCTGATCAAGATCACCATTACCGGTGGCGTGTTGAGCGTGGCCAAAAATGGCAGCAATCCGCAATTCCACCAGGAGGAGGTGGATGCGATCATCCAGACCGCGCGCGACTACGGCATGATGGTGGCCGCGCACGCACACGGCGCGCAGGGGATGAAACGGGCGATCCAGGCCGGCATCTCTTCGATCGAGCACGGGACTTATATGGACGAGGAGGTAATGCGCTTGATGAAGCAGCACGGCACCTTCTACGTACCGACCATTCTTGCCGGCGAATGGGTGGCGGAAAAAGCAAAAATCGATGGCTTCTTTCCGGATCTGGTGCGCCCGAAAGCGGCGTCGATAGGCCCGCTGATTGCCAAGACCTTCGCCCGTGCGCACAAGGCGGGTGTGCCCATCGTGTTCGGCACGGACACCGGTGTCTCGCCGCATGGTGAGAATGCCCGTGAGTTCGCGTTAATGGTCGATGGCGGAATGCGCCCGATGACGGCCATCAAGTCGGCGACCTCAGTCGCCGCACAGTTTATGGACCTGCCACGGCTGGGGAGTTTGCGCGACGGCCAGATTGCCGATCTGATCGCCGTTAGCGGCGATCCACTGGCAGACATTACCGAGCTTGAACGCGTGCAGTTTGTGATGAAAGACGGGGTGGTCTATCGCGACCTGCCGTAGCGGGCGGCGTTTGGAAGGCGGTGGTGCGATTGGCGGGCTAGCGGCGCCCGTCTGCTGCGGGTAGTTTGCGACCGTCCCCTTCAGTGTCGGCGTCGTCGTCTTCCTGCACCACGCTCTGCTGGAACAGTGCGTCGATGTCATCGTCGCTGATCTGCTCTTCTTCTTTTTGGTCTTCGTTGTCTTCTTCGGTGTAAGCCTCGGCGTAAATAATTTCCATCAGCGCGGTATCCAGTGGCATGTCCACCGTGTTCAGGCTGGTGCCGCTGATGTCATCTTCGGCATCTCCTTCCGGCGAGTGCTTGTTCTTGGGCGGGCGTACCTCGCGGATTACCAGCTTCTCGAGCGCCGACAGCGAGGCAGCGTCGACCTCTATTTCTTCTTCCGCAGTGCCATCATCGGTGGAAAGATCAAACACGTCGCCAATCGTAATGTCGCCGGTCTCATCGATTGCCTCTTCATCTAAGTAGATGGCGTCCAGCGCTGCTTCGTCGCCCTGCATGTCGCCGTCCAAATTGAGCAGTTCCATCGACGGCGGTTCTTCGTTGGCCACCGGCATGGCAGTGTCAATTAGATCTTCTTCGAGTGTATTTTGCGCGCCCGACAGCGCCTGCTGTAGCAGGTCGGTCGGCAGATCTGCCCCGTCTTCGCTGTCAGCGGTTTCCTGCAGGATGGGCGGGTCGAAGGTCAAATCCTCATTCCCGAGCAGTGTGCTTGCCGGCACATCGGCCGTGGGGCTCGGGTCAACTAGTGCCGCGGCGGTATCTAGCTGCGGCATGGGGGCAGTGGCGTCACCCCCGGTGTACGTGCTTGCGCCTGCCCCGCTCAGCACACTGACTGCGGCCGTATCGGAGCTGTCCTCGTTAACGATAATGCCGCTGCTCGGGGTATGGAAGACAGAGGTGGGTTCGTTGATCGAGCGGTGTGCACGGCGGCGGCGTGCCCGCAGGTAGCGGCGCAGTTCGCTTCGATAAGCGCGTCGAATCTGACGGCGCACTAGCCATCCAGCGGCGCCGGCACCCAGTAGCAGGGCGAGTAGTATCGGCAACCAGGACAGCGTGCTGCGTTCGCCGACGAGCATCGGCGACGGCGCGATGGCAGCCGCCACCACCGGCGCAGGCGGTGCGTCGACCTGCGGTTGAGCCGCGCTCGCAACCGCCGCGGTTGGTGGCTCGCTCTCCGCCGCGTTCGAGCCGGCTTCCTGCGCCTCAGCAAGCACGGGCTCCGCGCCGGCCATAATAGAGAAAAAGGTCTCGCGTGCAGCCAGTGCCGTGAGCCGGCCGCGGGCAATACGCTCGGCCTGATCAAAGCCCTGCTCGCGCATCACCAGACGATCACGCGAGATTTGCGACAAGCGTGTGCTCATCACCAGCGCTTCGTCCACCCGCAGTGGCTCGCGCCCTGGCAGCGTGGGCTGGCGCGGAATACTGCTCGGCTTCTCATCTGGTGCCAATGGCGCACTACTGCCCAGGCGTGCCGACGTAGGTCGCTCCTGTGAGCGCGGGTTCTTGTTAGCGGGTTCGCCCGGCGCATTTTCCGCGGCACTGCGGCTAACCTGGGTGAGCATATGTGTGCCCGCTTCGGCATCCCAATCTGCGCGTAGTGGCGGCAGTGTTATGCGGGCGCCTTCCAGTAGCTGGTTTGCATCGTTGGCAAGTAATGCGTCCGGGTTCAGTTTCACCAGATCGCTTGCCAGCACCCAGACGCTTCCGGACGGGCGGCCGCTAATGCGTGAGGCAATGGTGGACACTGTGTCGCCGCGACGCACGATGTAGCTGTCGCCTGCGCTGAGGGAGGTGCCGTACGTGCCGGTCTGTGGGGCGGTTACAGTTCGCTCTAGTTGCGCGCGCGAGGATGCCACGGTTGCAGCCGGCCGCGATGATGCAGCGCCAGGCTGAGGTGATGCCGGCGTCTCGGCATACCGGCCATCTTCGTTCGGCTCGGACAGCAGTGGCGGATCCAGCATTACCAAAAATGTGCGCTGGACGACCGGTATACCCGGGCAGTCCAGTGTCAGCATCAAAGAGCTTAGCGGTTCCAGCACGGGTTTGGAGGTGAATAAATTTAGCCGCGGTGGCTTGCTGTTAGGTGCTAGTCGTACGGCCACGTCATACAACCAGGGCAACTCACTGCTGGCCGTGCGCGGCACGATGGCTGAAGCACATCCGACGGGCACTCGTTCGCCGGGCGCAAGTGCAAGTTGGACAGAGGCACTTAGTGGTTGCCCCAGAGCCGAGCGGACTTTCATTTGCTCGATGGCCAGTGCGTGCGCGGAGGCACTTCCGATCACCGTCGCGAAGGCGGCGGACCAGGTGGCAAGTCGGACGCCGTCGGTCAGCCGTGCGGACGTCCGTGGCGTCACCGCCGCGTCGTCCCGTTTAGAGTCTTTTGTCCTCTTCATTATTTTATGATCTTAGCCCCGCCCCCGAAAAATCGGTGTGACATAGGTCAAGAACGGATGGTACTACCCGAACCCGTTT
>CBDUQI010000286.1:0-6092 GCA_965369325.1 uncultured Gammaproteobacteria bacterium | reverse complement strand
TCTCCGGGACAAGCTGCGCCTTCGTCCAACGATGACCACAGTGTATGTAGGGCAGGTGTGAGGCCGGCGACATCTGGTAATCGAGTTGGCTATCGGCGTTTACGCCGCCGGGTTTTGCCTCGTGCGATTTCGGTGGCGAGTGCTTCGAGCTTGGGCGCCCAAAAGCGACGGAACGGCGTGAGCCATTGATCGATTTCTTCCAGCCCCGATGTGTCCAGCGCATAGATGCGGCGCGTACCGTCGGCGCGCACACTGGCGAAGCCGTTTTCCCGCAGCGTTTTCAGATGTTGGGAGACGGCGGATTGGCTGATGCCGAATTCTTCTCGCACCACCTCAACCACCTCACCTGAACTCAGCTCGGCATCGGACAACAGCTCAAGAATCCGCCGTCGTACCGGATCGCCCAGAATGTCGAACGCGTGCATCAGCCGCCGGTGTAGGCATCGCCGGTTCGCTGCGCCATTGCGCGTGCCGTATCCGTCTGCTCGCCTGAGTCGACGTGTGCCTCGCCCCAGGCGGCGGCGCAATCGCGCACGAACGATTTGCCCGCGTCCGAGCCCATCCACTCATCGGTGGCCTCGCGGTCAATCGCCTCATCGCCACCACTGGCAAGGAAAAGGCCCAGGCCTAAGAATGAGAGATCCCAGCCAACGCCGGTCGCACCGGGGCCAAACTGCGCCCAATGCGCCTCGCCGGCCTCGTCCTTGGGCATAATGTGCTCCAGGGTAAGTTGTGAGCCACGTTTTTCACTGGTGAGTCTCAGGGTCACCCAGCTGACGTTGCCATCGAACTCCCAGGTAACATCCAGCGCCTCGGGCGGATCGCACCGCGTAATCTGCCCGCTGGCGTTGCCCTCCAGTTGATAACGGCCCCCGAGTTTCAGCTCGCCTGATACTGGTGAGAACCATCGGGGAATTCGCTCGCGGCTGGTGAGCGCATCCCAAAGGTCCGGTAGCTCGGTGGCATAAACACGCGTGCCACTCACCACACGTACCGGTTGGTCATCACGGGTCGCGTCCCTGACTTCCCGGAACTCTACGCCTAGGGCATTTGAGAAATTCACGAAGCACTCCACAGTTAAGGAAAGATCTATTTATATTAGTGGGCGCTAATATTGTCAAGTCGTACCTTAACAGAAGAAGAGGATGATGCGGTACTTGTCTCACCTTGCGGGGCCTGCGTATGCACAAGGGCGGTCCAACTTTCGAAACTCGACTATCATGACTTCAAGGCACACATGTACCTGCTGCAGCGGGAGAAACCAATGGAAAACGCGCAATCCGACAGTGGCATGATCAACTGTATGTCATGCGGGTCGCCAATGCTGAAAACGGCAATTTTTTGCCCAAATTGTGATCGCCCACAGACGACAGTTCAAGGAGTAATTAACCGTCGCGCTCATTTGTATGGCAGCCTCAAGTGGCTATCCGGCGTGCTCTTTATCCCGGTCGCGATATTTGTCGCTGGCACCATTGTAAGCACGGTAGTGAAGTCTGAAGAGCAAAAAACACGTCAGCTAGATGGCCTAATTACATTGATGTCCGAATTCGACCACCGATTTTCAGGTCTCTACCACCAAAAGTCATGCGCTGGCGTTTCGAAGGGAGAGTGCTTCATCGCACTTCAGGAGGCGATAGAGAACTACGAACTAGCGCGTATCAAAGCGGCTACTTTTATCGTGACCAATTTCCCAGGCTATGTTGGAGGTGTTGAACTGCTGTCCGTCCTGTCTCACCATGCGATCGACGAAGCTCGCGATTCGTGGGAGCGATATATCGTTTGCAGCTACGACGTCGGGCAATTGAGTCACAACCAGTGTTATGAAGAGCGAAATCGCTTCGTCCTGCCATCGCTGTCACTGTCAGACACCATCATTGATTTGCTGAGATGCGCGATCCAGGAATCGTTGGCAGCGGAGCTTGATGTCGTATGTAACGCGAAACTTGATAAGCTGTATGAGCCACTTATCACGACACCTTATATGTTGCTTCTATCGCACGACGGGACTCGGGACGATGGCTCACTGCTGGAGTACTCGCATACATTGTTTGACCAGCTCATACTTCCGGGATCCGGTTTGTCCCAAGGGGAACTGGGCTTGGACGAATGATATTGGCGGCAAGCCCCGAGTGATCAAAGACACGCAGCCGCGACAGCTCCCGCCACATTCATACCGCTTTCGGTGGCCGTTCATTATTCCACAACTACGCCACGACGAATCAGCCAAAACGGAGTCGTTGTGTCCGTGACTGACCCTACCTATACTCAACAGCATGCAGTCATGCGGACGACCTCTGCCGACGCCGGTTCTTTGCTGCACGTTGCGAACTCTCCGTCGGCTCTGCTCACGGGTGAAGTAACTTTCGTCTGGCATGCTCATGGGCAGACCGAATAGACGACACACCTCAACCGTTATCGCATGATGTTGAGTGAGGGCGTGAAGTTTCACCACCGCTTTGCCACCAACCTGGCTGGTATGCAGGAGCGGGCTTGCCATCCACCCGGGTTGTATCAAAATGAACATCCGACATGAGCATTGACTACAGCAACCACAAGCATCATGAGCTGAGCAAGGCGCTGGAGATGCTCGACAGCACGCGTTTTCCCGAACGCAAAGCGGCCATTGAGGCGGAAATTAAAAAGCGTATCGACTCAGGGCAGGCGGCGGCGGAGCAGGAAAGCGCAGAACGTGCAAAGCGCGACTTTCAACAGCATTGGGCTAAGTCCGCTACTCGGCGGCGACAGCATTCGGACAAACGGTCGCGACGCCTTATCGGTTGGTATCAGATTATTTCCGGGGTGATGTTGGCCGGGTGGATTGGATTGTTCGCACCCCGGTTCGTAGTAGCCGGCTTGCAGTCCTCGGCTGGCGCAGGCCCAGTCAGCACCGTAGGGGTTGCCATTGCATTGTGTGTATTGTCTTTGATCGCGGGTTACCAACTCCTCCGTGGGACCTTAGCTGGCTACCGTCTTAGCGCCGTGATTCAGGGAATTCAGCTTATCGGCGTGGCTTCGCCGCTGTTCACTTGGCAAGTGACAGTTGCTAGTGGCCTTTCTGCCTTGATGGCCAGCCAGCGGGGGTTAGTCCTCGTCGGTGACTTGATGTGTGGGCGGACGCATGGCCTGCTTCATCGCCTTCCAATCCGTGCGGTTGCGCGCCGCCAGGCGATGCTCGTTGAACATGGCGGAATGGTACTGCTTGGGCCAGGGTTGCTCGTCCTGCACGCCGTACCAAGCGCCCGCCATCGCCGTGAAGCTCGATTGCGCTA
This sequence comes from uncultured Gammaproteobacteria bacterium, assembly GCA_965369325.1. GTDB lineage: Bacteria > Pseudomonadota > Gammaproteobacteria > Steroidobacterales > JBCBZW01 > CBDUQI01. The sequence continues at coordinate 2,823 of CBDUQI010000286.1, read as the reverse complement.
GATGCGGGCGAGCTAGCGCCACCAGGTCGGCGCGCCCGGCCATCAGCACAGTGTTTACCTGATCGGCGCTTGCGATATTGCCAGCGACAATCGTCGGGATATCGACGGTGTGGCGCACGCGGTCAGAGAACGGCACCTGGAACATTCGTCCGTACACAGGTTTTTCATCACTCACGGTCTGGCCGGTGGAGATGTTGATTACGTCGATGCCGATTTCCTTTAGTCCGCGGCAGGCGAGGTACAGATCTTCTTCCTCCAGACCACCCGGCGCCCAGTCGGTGGCGGATAGGCGCACGGACATAGGCTTACTCGCCGGCCATGCATCGCGCACGCGTTGTGCCACCGCCAGCGGAAAGCGCATGCGGTTGGCGATGGAGCCGCCAAAATCGTCCGTGCGCTGATTGGTCAAGGGCGAGATAAAGCTGGCCAACAAATACCCGTGAGCCAGGTGCAGTTCGATCATGTCGAAGCCCGCGTGCAGCGCAAGCTCCGTACTGTGTTCAAAATCAAACGCAATCTGGGCCATCTGATCGATCGTCAACTCTGTCGGTGTATCACTTTCCTCGCGATACTTGACGGCTGAGGCAGAGAAGATCTGCCAATTGTCGTGTTCCAGCGGTTGGTCCATGCCGTCCCAGGCCACGCGGGTCGAGCCCTTGCGTCCGGCGTGCCCGAGCTGCAAGCACATCTTGGCCTGAGAGTTCTCGTGGGCGAACTTCACTATGCGTTTCCATGCGTCGGCTTGTTCCATGTTCCACAAGCCAGTGCACCCTGGGGTAATGCGTGCCAGTGCGCTGGGACAGGTCATCTCGGTAAAAATCAGGCCGGCGCCGCCCGTTGCACGCGCACCGTAGTGCACCAGATGCCAGTCGTTAGGCAGCCCGTCGCGGGCTGAGTACTGTGCCATGGGCGACATGACGACGCGGTTCGCCAGTTCCATGTCGCGCAGCTTAAAGGTGGCGAACATAGGGGGCGCGCCTTTGGGAATACGCAGGTGCTTGTCGGCGATGTGTTCTGCGAAGCGATCGTTGCAACGGGCGACGAACCCCTCATCGCGCAGCGCCAGATTATCGTACGTGATCTGTTTGGAGCGCGACATCACACCAAAGGCAAACTGCTCGATCGGTTGCCCCCAGTGCATGGTCATGTTCTCAAACCACGCCAGCGACACATCGGCGGCATGTTGGGTAATCTCCACCTGCTCGCGACGGTTGGTTTCGAACGCTGTCAGCGCTTGCGACAGATGCTTGGCATCGTCGCTCGCCGGTGCTGCACGGAACGCGTCGAACAATGCGATTGAGCTTTCCATCGCCAGCTTGGTGCCGGAGCCAATCGAGAAATGCGCGGTATGCTGCGAGTCGCCCAGCAGCACGATGTTCTCGTGCACCCAGGAGGCGTTGCGAATCATCGGGAATTGGCGCCAGATGGAACGATTGGAAATCAACCGGTGTCCGGCCAGCTCTGCTTCAAAGTACTGCTCCAGCTGCTCGATGTACTGAGCTTCAGGCTGCTCCTGCCAGCCGGAGCGGGCCATGGTCTGCGCTTCCATCTCGCACACCCAGGTGCTCATGCCAGGCTCGTACTGGTAGCAGTGCATGACAATCGGGCCATGGGGTGTTTGCTGGAAATAGTACTTGAACGCATCCAGTTCACGGGTGGAACCCAGCCAGCAGAAGAAGTTGTTGCCAAAGTTAGTGCGGGTGCCGAAGTGCTCCGCGTACTGTTGTCGAATGAGACTGTTGGCGCCGTCAGCAGCAATAATCAGATCACTGTTGGCAAATACGTCCAGCGATTGGATCTCGCTCTCGAAACGCATGGTGACGCCGAGCGTTTCGGCCCGCTTTTGTAACAACTGTAATAGCGTGAGCCGCGAGCAGCCGCAAAACCCATTACCGGCGCTGCGCATCGCATCGCCGTCGTAGTGCACGTCAACATCGTCCCAGTAGGCGAAGCTGCGCCGGATGGCCTCGTAGCTGGGGGGGTCGTAGTCGTTCAAAAACCCCAGGGTTTCATCGGAGAACACGACGCCAAAGCCAAAGGTGTCGTTCGCGCGGTTGCGCTCGTGGATGCAGATATCCCATTGTGGCCAGCGTTTCTTAGCCAGGATCGCAAAGTACAGGCCACCCGGGCCGCCGCCGACAATACTGACTTTCATAACAGGTATTTCGCATATAGAAGGTTTAACCCTAAAATATCACCTGTAGGGCGTGAGCCGCAAGCGATCCGGGTGTCTGCTCGAGACCGGGGCCGAGCGTGCTTTCGCCATACTCGTGGATGCAATACTATAGGGTTAAAATTTTCAACCTGAAAATAAGGCGCCATCATCCCTCCCAAGCCCCACAAACGCAGTGATTCGGAAGGCTCACGCGGCAAACAAAGCATCCGTACCTGGCTGCGCCTGCTGTCATGCGAGGCCGTGGTAGAACAGCAATTGCGTACTCGGTGTCGCGAGCATTTTGGCGTCACCCTGCCTCAGTTTGATGTGCTGTCGGAGTTGGAGCGCGCGGATTCGCCACTGACCATGTCACGACTGTCGCAGGAACTGATGGTCTCCAACGGGAATGTCACGGGTGTGGTGGACCGGTTGGAGCGCAACGGGCTGGTATGCCGCGAACGTCCGGAGCACGACCGGCGGGTGCAGTACATCGAGCTGACCGAGGAGGGTATGAGCCGGTTTAAGGTGATGGCGCAACGGCACGAGCAGTGGCTGAGCGAGCTGTTTGCGGGGCTGTCCAAAAAAGACATGGAGCATCTGCAGGAGCTGTTGCTGAAGATGCGTCACTCGGTGGTTGGGCAGGACTGATCTGCCCCACGCCCCCACGC
>CBDUQI010000285.1:0-6100 GCA_965369325.1 uncultured Gammaproteobacteria bacterium | reverse complement strand
TGTAAACGATGAACTGTTACTGACAGCCTGAAAGGACCGTGAACAACATCAACCCTAATGTTGGTGCGTGGTACCGCAGAGCTGGCGGACGGTTGTTTGAGGTGGTGGCGATTGACGATAACGCCCTCACTGTGGACGTTCAGCACTTTGACGGCACGGTGGATGAATTCGACCTTGAACACTGGTTCGAGCTGTTTCTGGAACCGGCACCCGCGCCGGAAGACTGGGCCGGCTCACTGGATATCGAGAAAGCGGACTACGGGGTTGACTACGATGAGCAGCCTCATGAGTGCTGGAACGATCCGCTCGACTTTCTTGATGCCACCCGCTAGCGCCAAGGGCGATGTCTGCCTCCGGGCATGACGTTCTCCTGGCCAGTACCGGCGCAGTTATGTTTAGTGCTCGTTGCCACCGCACGAGCCTGGGGTTGTTTTAAGCCCGCATACGCGCCCGCCACCCCTTGGCCGTCCCCGTTATCTGCGGATTCCAGCAGCTGTGCACTCAAGTGCTGCATGCTCGCGCCGTTAAGAGTGTATTAGCGCCAACCGCGCGCCGAGGACACCCCAATGGCCGATACGCACATCAGCGACTTTATGACCCGAACAGTGGCATCCGTCACCGAACAGGCCACTTTGCGAGAGGTAGCGGAGCACATGCGCGATGCCCGCCTTTCCTGCGTCGTCGTGGTGGACGGGCGCAAGCCACTCGGAATTGTGACGGAGCGCGATCTCACCGCTGTGTGTGCTCGCCTGCTGGCTGGCGAGCGGGTGGACACGGTCAAGCAGATCATGAGCCCGAATGTGATCTGCATGAATCAGGAGGCCACCTGCGCCGAAGCCGTCAACACCACCCGTGAACGCTGCATCCGCCGTCTGGTCATTGTTGAGGACAACGGCGACCTCGCCGGGTTGATTACGCAGACCGATTTGCTACGTGCACATACGCTTGAGGTGGAGGCGCAAAAAGCGACGCTGGAAGAGCGGGTGGCACTGCGCACCGCAGAGCTGAAGCAGGCCAATATTCAGCTGGAATCGCTGGCGCGTATCGATCCCTTGTTGCGCATCGGCAACCGACGGGCAATGGACGAGAGCTTGAAGAAGCTGTGTCAGCGCGCTCAGCGTTATCAACGGCCGTACTCGGTCGGGCTACTGGATGTAGATTACTTCAAGAAATACAATGATCGCTACGGCCACCAGCAGGGTGATGCGGCGCTAATGGCCGTGGCCGACGCGACGCGCGAGACTATTCGTACCGCAGATGAGGTGTATCGCTACGGCGGCGAGGAACTGTTGATGGTACTCCCGGAGGTAGGCATCGATGGCGCGCGAATTGCCTGTGAGCATGTGCGCAGCGCCATCGAAGCGATGGCGATCGCCCACGAAGGATCGCCGATCGAGCGGCTCACGGTGAGCATCGGTCTGGCGGCCGAGAACCTGGAGAACCCTAATGTGGTCGCGACCATCAGCCGCGCGGACCAAGCACTCTACCGGGCCAAGCAACTGGGCCGAAATCGAATAGAATGCGCCGCCGACAAATCCGACCACCAGGCCGCCTGAAGCGGCGGGCGCCTAGCCCGAAGCCTTGCGGCCAATCTCCCGCTGAGCATTCTCAAACGCTAAGCCCCACCCCTCAAGCGGGATCGTCACTCGCTGGCAGACTGATCTGCACCCGACCGTCACACACCCGTACCGGCACCTGGCGCAATGCCCGTCCCGTACATGGGCCGGCCACGCACACGCCACTGTTGCGCTCAAACATGGCGCCGTGGGAACTGCACATGATGTATGCCCCATCTTTGGTGAGGAAGGCATCCGGTTTGTAATTCAGCGGGTGACCCGCATGCGGGCACACGTTGATGTAGGCGTACACGCCATCAGCTTCGCGCACGACGAAGCCGTAGCTTTGCCAGCCATCGTGCTCAAAACCGCGTGTGCCTGGGTCTTCCAACTCAGCCAGCGCGCAAACATCACGCCACGTCACCGTACCCTGCAAACTCATTTCCTGCCTTTCAGTCCAGCAGCCGCGGTATCCCGCAGGGGGCTGTCCGGTTGATTCCACGGCGCCACCCACAGCAATAGCAGCATCCCGGGGATGGCCACTAACGCGCAAATTAAAAAGAAATTAAACCACCCCACCGCCTCCACGATGAAGCCGGTGCTAGCGCCCGCCAGCGTGCGTGGCAACGTCGTGATCGCTGTTAGCAGAGCAAGCTGCGTTGCGGTGAAGCGGGTACTCGCCGAGCGCGCGATAAACGCCGTCAGAGCCACCGTGCCCAAACCGACACCCAGGTACTCAAAACTGACTGCCACCGCCAACATCAGCGGGCTGTTGCCCACATGTGCCAGCATGGCAAAGCCCAGGATTGAGGTGATCTGCACAAAACCGAACAACCACAGCGCCCGGTTAATCGACACCTTAAGCATCACGATGCCACCAATCGCCGCGCCAGCGATACTCGCCCACAACGCGGAGTACTTAGCGATCAGGCCGATTTGCGTACGGGTAAACCCCAGATCCAGATAAAACGGTGTAGATAGCGCCACTGCCATATTGTCACCCAGTTTGTACAGCAGCATTAGTGCAAGGATGCCAAATGCCGAGCGCAGAGTATCGCGCGTAAAGAACTCCACAAACGGATCGATAATGGCGTCACCCAGGGATTGCGGTGCCAGCGCCTTGTCGGATGACTCAGGAATGACCAGACTGGTGATAATGCCGACCGACATAAAGACGGCAACCACCCAGAACACACTGGCCCAGGGAATATGGTCGGACAAAATCAGGGCGAGGGAGCCGGGTACCAGCGATGACAACCGATAGGCATTCACAAACAGAGAATTGCCGGTACCGAACTCATCTTCAGACAACAGCTCGCGACGATACGCATCCAGCACAACATCCTGAGTGGCACTGAAAAAAGCGGTCGCGCCGACCACCCATAAAATAGCGGTCAGGTTCAATTGCGGGCTGAACGTGCCCATCAGGGCGATGCTGATCAGCAACGCCACCTGCATCAGCAGCGCCCAGCCGCGACGGCGGCCCAGCAGTGGAAACTGATAGCGGTCCAGCAGCGGCGCCCACAGAAACTTAAGGTTGTAGGGCAGCATTACGAGCGAGAACAACCCGATAGTCGCCAGATCAATCTGCTCGCTGCGCAGCCACGCCGGGACCAGCTGAATCAGAATGTACAGCGGCAGGCCGGAGGTAAACCCATGAAAGATGCAGATAACCATCTTTCGGTTAAGCAGTATCTCCTGCCACGGGCGGCGCCCGCCAGCGGCAGTGGGCGGATGTGCCTCCGGCGCGCTCACCGCTTAACCAATCGAGTGGTCATAATCCATGATTAGCGGCGCGTGATCGGAGAATTTTTTGTCTTTGTAGATACGTGCGCGTTGCACTTTGTCGCCAAGACCGGGGCTGGTGATCTGATAATCGATACGCCAGCCCACATTTTTCTCGTAAGCTGCGCCGCGGTTGGACCACCAGGTGTACTGATCCTCACGTGGGTCGACCGCCCGAAAGGCATCCACGTACTTCACATTGTCGAACAACTCATCCAGCCACGCGCGCTCCTCAGGCAAAAAACCCGAGTTTTTCCGGTTGCCGCGCCAGTTGCGAATATCGATGTTGCGGTGGGCAATGTTCCAGTCACCACAGATCACATACTCGCGCTGGCGGCGGCGCAACTTGGTGAGGTAGGGCATGAACAGGTCCATAAAACGGTACTTGGCTGCCTGGCGCACGTCGCCCGACGAGCCAGATGGCATGTACAAAGACACGACGCTGAGCTTGCCGAACTGCGCCTCGACGTAACGTGCCTCACGATCGAACTCCTCCCAACCGGCATCCCCAGTGGCCTCGGCTAGCCCGCGGATTACCTTGTCCGGCTCGTGTCGGCAATACAGGGCAACACCGCTGTAACCTTTTTTCTCCGCATCTACATAGAAGCTGTGATGATTGCGCGGATGGAACGCCTTATCGGTTAACTGCTCTTCCTGCGCCTTGGTCTCCTGCACGCAGACCACATCGGCACGCTGGCGCCCGAGCCAGGTAAAAAAGCCCTTCTTGTGGGCTGAGCGGATGCCGTTCACGTTCGCGGTAATGATTCGCATGCTGTCCTTCTTGGCAAGTGTCTGTGGAGTGATGGGCGCCTAGCCTATCGTACCGGCGGGCCTGCTGCATGGCGGTGTATGATAAGCACACCAGATACCGGCATTTTGGAGGAACAGGATTGGAGTCTTACCGCGAAACTTTTTTGAGCTGTTGCCAGCAGTACGGCGTGTTGCGCTTTGGCGAGTTCACCCTTAAATCCGGCCGCATCAGCCCGTACTTTTTTAACGCCGGGTTGTTCAACACCGGCAGTGCCATGGATCAGGTAGGCAGCTTTTACGCGCGCGCAGCTATTGATAGCGGTATTGAGTTTGATATGTTGTTCGGTCCCGCCTACAAAGGCATCCCGCTGGTGGCGGTAACCGCGGCCGCGCTGGCGCGCGAGCACGGGCGCGACGTGCCCCTGTGCTTTAACCGGAAAGAGGCCAAGGACCACGGCGAAGGCGGCAATTTGGTGGGAGCGCGACTCACTGGCAAGGTACTGATTGTGGATGACGTGATTACCGCCGGAACCGCGATTACCGAATCCTTCGATATTATCTCGCAGGCCGGCGCCACCGCCGCCGGCGTGCTGATCGCACTCGACCGCCAGGAGCGCGGTCAGGGCGAGTACTCCGCGGTGCAGGAGGTGGAGCAGAAGTTCAACCTGCGTGTCGCCAGCATTGCCCGGCTATCGCACCTGATCGACTGGCTGGGCTCGCAAGCCGAGCGCACAGAGGAGTTGGAGCTGGTTCGGGCGTACCGGGCACGTTATGCCGCCGTGACCTAGCCAACAGGGCGTATTACGTCGCATCCAGGGGTTTACCCTAGGTCTGTCGCCCCGATATGTGGGGCGCTTCACAGGCGTTTACAGTTAAAGTGCGGTAAATTTGCCACTCTATGGAACGTTGGCGCCGGATAGGGTACAAAACGACTATAGGCTTAGGTTTTTAGGCCTGCATATAATAAACGTCAAGCGAATCTGGCTGAAGCAACTTTTAGGACACGGAAAGCATAGTTGATCAACCCTGCCCCCATGCATCTGCGCGAAGCCGCCCCCATGCGGATTACGCGCGCAATCAGACAAGCAGTCGGTGGACTGTTAGCGGGCGCAATCTTGTGCACGTACACCTCTGCGGTATCGGCCGACACCTATCGCTGGGTGGACGAGCGCGGTGTTGTACATTACGGCGACAACGTGCCACCGAAATACAGCAAGCGCGAGCGGGAGATGCTGAACGAGGCTGGCATTCCCTTGAGACGATTACCGGCCGAGCCCACCGCAGAGGAGATCCGGGCGCTGGAGGCGGCCCGTGAGGCGGAGCTTGAGCGCGCTCGCAAGGCCGAAGTGCAGCGCAAGTACGACCAAAGCCTGTTGCACACATACTTGTCGGTGGAAGATATCGAATCGCTTCGCGATGACCGGCTGGAAACACTCGCGGCACGCCTGCGCCTCACCGAACATGCGATTCGCAATCTGCGTAACCGGATGATCCAGCTTGAGGACCGTGCCGGGAAGTACAATTATCCGTTCGAGCCCAACTCGACCAAAAAGCCGATGCCAGACAAGCTAGCCGACGACCTGTTGGAAACCGTCAGCAGCCTGGCACGTCGAGAGCAGGATACCGAGACGATTATCGCAGAGCGGGAGAGCATTCGGGCACGCTTCGATGCCGATATTGAACGGTTCAGGCTGTTGAAGGGCGACGGGGACATCTCGCGCGCGAGCGCGCAGTAGCCGGTGGCCTGCGGCGCCCGTCTGGCGCCATCCGCAGCGGCCGTCCACTACAGCCGCCGACCACGGCATCAGTACTCAATCCGTACCCGTATGACCGAAGCCGCCATCGCCGCGACGGCTGGCGTCGAACTCATCAACCACCTCGAACCTCGCTTGCACGACCGGCACAAAAACCATCTGCGCGATGCGTGCGCCCGGCTCGATTACGTAGGCTGTGCTGCCGCGATTCCACATCGATACATACACCTGCCCCTGATAATCCGAATCGATCAG
>CBDUQI010000284.1:0-6251 GCA_965369325.1 uncultured Gammaproteobacteria bacterium | reverse complement strand
ATCCTGAACAGTGAGTTCGACTCGTTCCCGGATGCCGCGTGTTTCGCGGGCGCCGACCCCACCAATACGGCTGATTTGTGCACCCTGACCTTTGATGATCAGGGCCTCCCCAACGAGGTTCAGGATCTGACCGGGCAGCCTACCTTGTATGCACCGGATCACTCCGGCTACGCATACATGGATGTTGACTTTCCAATGGCCGACCATCTGCTCAGCATGTCGCTTAGCTGGGACTTTGTTGACAGCTTCTTCTACGCAGGCGACCTGGACCCGCTGGATGTGCAGGCAGGTTACGGTACTTTCGATGCGCGCTTTACCTTCGGTCCGCTGGACGGGCGATGGGACTTGTCACTCATCGGCCAGAACCTCACGGAGGAAGCCACCAACGGTGGCTACGGCGCGGACATCCCGCTGCTGACCGGCGCGCACTTCTCCTCCACCATCCGCCCGCGACGCATCACGCTCACCGGCACCTATCGGTTCGGCGACTTCTAATTCGCTGCCGAACAGCATAAAAAAAGGCCGACCCGGTATGGGGCGGCCTTTTTTTTACACCGCTACGCAGTGCCCGGTAGTGCCCGAAGGCATCAGACCGTTTTATCTTCCATCTTAGCTTTGGTGCAGGCTGACTTCACTGCCCGCATACCGGCTTTGCAACCTTTCTCATCAGCGTAGCTCTGGCTGGTGCCAATCACCCGACCGTTGGCTGCCTTAAGGTTAAACCGATGCTTGCCGCCACGGGTGACGCTTGCATCAAAGTTAGACATGGTGGGCGAGTTTTTCTGCACGGATGCGATGCCGTTCTTGCAACCCGTCTTCGAAGAGTAGCCCTCGCTTGCCAGCACGATCTCACCATTGCCTGCTTTTAAGCGAAAGCGAAACTCGCCTTTTTTGTCTTTGTATATTTCAAATTTGCCGGCCATCTTCTTCCTCCCGAGTTAGCCTCTTGTGATCGCATCGGGCGATCAAACGCGCAGAGTATATGTTGAGTCGTGCAGTTACGCACGCATTCAGTGCCAGATATGTGCGCTAAATCGCCTTTTTTTATCTCTGCGCCATGCAGCAATCAACACGCCTTGCACGCCCGCTGAGCCCGGATTATTCAATCACGGAAATTATTGAACTGAAGCGGCAAGCCGTAATCACCCTCTTTGAGCATGCTGATCACCTGCTGCAAATCATCACGTTTTTTGCCTGTTACCCGTACCTTCTCGCCCTGAATGGCAGCCTGCACCTTCATCTTGGCGTCTTTAATCGCCTTGACCATTTTCTTCGCGGTTGCCGTCTCAATCCCCTGCTGTACTACCAGCAACTGAGTTGCCGCTTTACCGCTGAGCTGCACGGCCTGTATGTCCAGCGCGCTCTGATCAATGCTGCGCTTGCTCATTTTATTGCGCAAAATATCCAGCATCTGTTTGAGTTGAAAATCCACTTCGGCGCGCATAGTGACGCCTGCATCGCCCAATTCGAAGCTGGCTTCAACGCCCTTAAAATCAAATCGCGTGGAAATCTCACGGTTGGCCTGATCCACGGCATTGCGCAGCTCGTGAAGCTCAACCTCTGACACTATATCGAATGACGGCATAACGCCCCCTTATGACCAAACATCCCGGTCACTGTACCAGCCCGCACTATATCAAGGGTAGAAGTGCACATTGTCCTGCAACGGCACACGGTCGGTGGTGACCTGATTCACCACAGCATCCTCGTCCGCGTAGCCAAACGAAAGACCGCACAAGATCCCATAGTCTTCCGGCAGATCTACCACTTCACGCACTTGCTGCGGATAAAACGCCAGTGCGCCCTGAGCGCAGGACGCCAATCCGTTGCTCGCCATCAGCAGCATCAGGCTCTGCAGATAGATCCCCACATCCACGGCGTTGACTGGCCCGAACTTGTGCGACATTGAGAGAAAGGCACCGTGTGGGGCACCAAAAAAGCGGAAATTCTGCAGCATTTGGATATTGCGCGCCATCTTGTCTTCGCGCTCGATACCCAACATGCCATACAACGCCATCGCGCAGTCCCATTGACGGGTTTTGTAGATGCCCTCAATACCAATCACACCGCCCTGAAATTCCGGCTCACCGGGTTTGCCCGACATTGCCGCGGCCACCAACCGCTGCTCCAGCCGGTCGCGGCTGTCGCCAGACACCAGATCCACCCGCCATGGCTGGGTGTTGCAATTGGACGGGGCCAACGCAGCCTGCTCGAATATTTCGCGAATCAGTGCCTCTGGCACCGGGTCTTTTTTAAACGCCCGCACCGATTTGCGCGCGCCAAGGGCTTGCACTACATCCACGCTTAACTGTCCTCATTTAGTCCAACTATGGCGCGAATACTACCAAAGCCGGCCACGCGCTGATCGCAAAACCGTGTGCGCAGTGTACCCCGGGCATTGCCGGGGTTCGGTCGATGCGGATATTGATCGTATAATTGCGTGATGAGCGACAGCAAACAACTCCTGCGGCTCGCGCAACGCTGGCTGGACGATGGCCGCCAGGTAGCGCTTGCCACCGTCATCAGCACCTGGGGCTCATCGCCACGCCCGGTTGGCAGCCAGCTGCTGGTGGATGATCGCTCCCGGTTTGAGGGCTCGGTATCTGGCGGTTGCGTGGAAGGCGAGGTGATCAGCGCCTGCTTGCTGGCGATGCAAGATGCGCAGCCGCGCCTGCTGGAGTACGGCGTCAGCGATGATCAGGCCTGGGAAGTCGGGCTTGCGTGCGGCGGTCGCATCCGTGTTTACGTGGAGCCCGTGCATTGAGCATAAACCCGCACGATACGGCCAATGGATAAGCGCACACTGGCCCGTTTGCTGGCAGCGACGCCGGGCCAGCGTATTGCCACAATCACCCGCATCAGCGATGGCGTGCAAGCCGTGTTTGACGGCGGCAAACCGCCTGAGTTTCTGAGCAAATCTCAAATCGAACGAATGCAGCGCATTTTCCGCGCCGGTCACAGCGCCGCGATTGAGGACGACTCGGGATTGGTGTTTGTGCAGGTGTTCAGCCCACCGCGGCGACTGGCCATTATCGGCGCCGTGCATATCTCCCAAGCGCTGGCTCCGATGGCCGGCGCCTGCGGCTACGATGTGACCGTGATCGACCCGCGCACCAGCTTCGCCTCACCGGAACGCTTTGAAGGGGTGAAACTGGACACCCGTTGGCCCGACGCCGCACTGTCCGCACTGGCACCTGACGCCGCCACTGCGATTGTCACCCTTACCCACGATGCCAAACTGGACGATCCGGCGCTGCAGGTAGCCCTGCGCTCGGAGGCTTTTTACATTGGCGCACTGGGCAGTACCCGCACCCAGGCCAAACGGCGCGAGCGACTGGCCGAGGCTGGGTTTGAGCCGGCGCAAATGCAACGCATTCACGGGCCGGTAGGTTTAAGTATCGGCGCTCGCTCGCCGCAGGAAATCGCAGTAGCTATCATGGCGCAGATTACCCAGGTGCATCGCGGCGCCCCGTCAACGTGAAGTTCGCTCCACGCCCCACCGCCGAGGCGTCCGATTGCGTGCTGGCTCACTCGCTGAAGTTACCTGACGGCAAACTGCGCAAGGGCACATTGCTGCAATCGGAGCATCTGGCCCGACTTGCCGGCGCCGGCATCAAGCAGGTGACGGTCGCCGCGCTGGAGCCCGGCGACCTCCCCGAAGACGAGGCGGCCCATGCCGTCGCGGCAGCGCTGGCCGGATCGCGCGTGCGCACCAACCAGGCGCGCACCGGCCGCTGCAACCTGTTTGCGAGCGAAGCGGGTGTACTGCAACTGGATACGGCCCAAATTCATGCGGTTAACTGCATCGATGAAGCGATAACCGTGGCCACACTCACGCCCGATGTCATGGTGCTTGAGGCGCAGATGCTTGCGACCATCAAAATTATTCCGTACGCCGTACCACGCGTTAAAGTGCAGCAGTGCGTCGCGGCGACTGCTCAGCCCGACAGTGGTAGTGGTAGCGCCGCCGAGCGTGCCCTGAGCATTGCGCCATTCCATCCCTCGCGCATCGGCATGGTGCAAACACAATACGACCCCTCCGGGGAGGCGTTGCTGGATAAAACACGCAAGGTGCTGGAGCAGCGCCTGATCAACATGCGCAGCCAGGTGGTGGCGGAGCGGCGCTGTGCGCACGAACCTGAGGCGGTGCACGCGGCCATCGAGCAATTGCTACCGCACTCGTTGGACCTGCTGGTGTTGTCAGGGTTTTCCGCCGTCTCTGACCGAGCCGACGTGTTGCCCGACGCCCTGTGTCGGGCCGGCGGTCACATTGAACACTTTGGCATGCCGGTCGAGCCCGGTAATCTGCTGCTGCTTGGGCATCTCGGGGAGATGCCGGTCATCGCCATGCCCGGCTGCGCACGGAGCATGCGCTTTAACGGCTTCGATATGGTGCTGCAGCGGTTAATCGCCCACCTGCCGATCAGCGCCAGTGACATCATGCAGATGGGCGTCGGCGGGTTGTTGCGTTAGCCACCGTCAGAGGATGCGCGCTTTTCGCTGCCGATATTCTCTTAAGCTGCCGGTGGCTCGCGCCTGCGAGGATCTTGCCTCTTGTCAGTCTTCAAACTCCACCTCCTCCGCCAGCAGTGTGCCGCCCTGGTCCTGCAGCCGGATTTTTACCCGCACGCCTGCTGCGGCCATTGCGAAGAACTCGCTGGCGCTGATCGTGTTGTCGAAGGCGTCCTCAAAGTCCGTCTGCGCGTTCGTCTCCACGGCGACTCCGAGCACGGTAAGCAGCGGATCGTCCACCGTATCAAGCGCACCCTCAAGGGTCAGCTCGTCCTCTGGCTCATCCCGCTCAAGACGGCTGAGGAGCACCGTGTTGCCGCCGTCGCTTGCCTCGGCGCCGCGCACCTCGACGAAATCACCGCTATCAAGGTCCGCCAGCCCGAACGGCTGGTTGCTATCACCTAGCTGATCTTCAAATTGCGTTTGCGGCGAGGTGATCAGCGTGATCCCCAACACCCGCAGGGAGTTGGCAGCCGTATCAATTGCCTCCACAAATCCAGCAACTTCAGAATCGCTGTCTACGCGAACGCTGATTTCCCGCGCAACAAGCACGCCCCCCACAAACTCACCTTCGACCTCAAGCCGCACGCCCACGGCGAGATCGGCTGCCGTGCCATTCTCGAACTGGGTACTCGCATCACCGCGCACTGGAATGCCCGCTAAATCGAAGTCCTCAATCGACACAAATCGACTCACAAGACCTTCTATTTCGCCCAGTTCACCATCGCCACCCGACGCGAAAGCGCTTTCCCGCTCGATGCGCGTGGCGATGAGCTCACCACTGGCGCTGAGCGCGTCACCTTTGGCCTCCACCAGCAAGCCATTGGCGATAGGCTCACCATCGAAGTCCTCCAGCACTGCCATACTGAATTCGATCACCAGCGCGTTGATATTGAACCGCATGCTCGCCTGATCAAGATTGCTCACCAGCCCACGCACTTCCAATTCGCCGCCTACCGACGCGCGCGAAATACGGGTGGCAAGAATGCTGCCGAGCGTGTCTGCAAATCCGCTGATCTGCACCACATCGCCAACCAAAAGGCCAGCCAACTCGGGAGGACTGATGTCATTAGAGAAGACCGTGCTTGCATCCGTGATAATCCGCTGACCCAGCACCTCCAACGTGCCTGCCGACAGATCGATGGCGCTAATCGCGCCCTGCGCGTCGTCGTCAAAGGTAATTTGCGTCGCCTGGCCGGTGAGCCCGTCATCGGCGATCGTGCCAGTCACCGCCACCAGCTGGCCGACGGCCAGGTCTGACTCACTGGCAGCAACGCCATCGATCACGATACTGGCGCTGTCGGTTTCGTACTCCACACCGTTGACGAACACGCTGCCAAAACCGGTGATAAGCCCAAGGGAAATTCCACTACGATCAATCCCACCCGTAGGCGGCGGCTCGGGCGGTGGATCCTCTGGTGGTGGGGTTACCGGCGGTGGCGGCGGTGGCGTCACCACGGTCGCCTCGCCGCCGCTGCCACCGCCGCACGCACAGAGCATCACTAGGGCAAGAGCGCCCGCCCAAAGGCGCGCCAAACTTGCAGCCGTCCCAATCAGAGGTACTGGATCAGTCATTGTCGTCGTCTTCCTCAATCAGATAGATGCCAACGCCAAGTCTTACCTTGGGCGCGTGCGCATCGTCGTTTTCGTGCTTGCTGAGCCAGGCGTCCATCTGCTCCAGCATCTGTTCGCCATGCCCCTCTACCAGAGCACGGAAAGCCTGCGCCTTCTGCTTAGAC
>CBDUQI010000283.1:0-6304 GCA_965369325.1 uncultured Gammaproteobacteria bacterium | reverse complement strand
GGCATACACTATTGCCCGGGCTCATCGACGCACACATCCACAACTACGGCGATGCGTTGGCGACCAGCCTGCGTTTCGGGGTCACCGCTAGCATCGATATGTTCTCGGATGCGGCCACCCTGCCCGCCCTGATCAGCCCCAGAGAGAGGTTTATACGGATGAAGCGCGCCGACCTGTTCAGCGCCGGCATGCTGGCAACTGCCGACGGTGGTCACGGCACCCAGTTTGGCGTTCCTGTGGAACCGTTGAGCAACGCGCAGGAGGCCGATGCGTGGGTGGCGAAACGCCAGGCAGAAGGCTCCGAGTTCATTAAGCTGGTCTACATCCCCGGTCAGAACCGAATCCCGTCGCTGGATCTGTCGACTGCCAGCGCCGTGATCGACGCGGCTCACGCGCGCGGGCTTCAGGCGGTTGCGCATATAGGCACGCAGCAGGCCGCACTGGATCTGATGGACGCTGGGGTCGATGGTTTCGTCCACGTGTTTGCCGATGAACCGATCACCGATGCGTTCGTGCAACAGGCGCTCGAGAGTGGCGTGTTTGTCATCCCCACCCTCTCTGTGCTCGCCTCAGCCTCCGGCGAGACTCACGGAGCGGAGCTGGCGGAAGACGCCCGTCTCTCACCTTTTTTGGATTCCACCCAAATACAGATGTTGTCCCGATCACTTAGCAGCGGCGTACCCGGTTTCGACCTTGAGCTCGGTTCGAACAACACCTACACACTCCACCAGGCGGGCGTCCCTGTCCTGGCCGGATCTGATGCACCCAATCCCGGCACGGCATTCGGTGCGAGCCTGCATCAGGAGATGGCATTACTCACCGCCGCTGGCCTGCCTCCGCTTGCCGCCTTGCAGACCGCGACCAGTACACCGGCAGCGGCCTTCGGAATGAACGATCGCGGGGTAATCGCGGTTGGGGCCCGCGCTGACTTGCTTCTGGTCGAAGGCGATCCACTGCAGGACATCCAGGCCACCCGCGCGATCACCCACATTTTCAAGAACGGCTACGCGGTGGCGCGCGAAGCCCAGTCGGGGATTACCGCGCCACCGTTGTCGAGCCCGCAGCTCAGCGACTTTGAGAGCACGCTGGCCGGTCCCGACGAGCTCTTCTGGGTCGCTACCGATGATGGATTGGCACGCGGAAATTCCACCGCCAACGTCGAGCGCGTTGACGCCGGCGCGGATGGTGCCGCTGGCGCATTGCGAGTGAGCGCCCAAGTCCGTAGCGGATTCTTCGCACCGTGGGCCGGTGCCTACCTCGGCGAGCAATCCGACTCACCTGCCCCGCGCGAACTCACTCGGTACACGCGGCTGCAATTTGCCATTCGCGGCACGCCCGGCACTTACCGCACTATGCTCTTCAACGCCGGGGCAGCGGGCGCACCACCAACCTTGGAATTCGAGGTGACCGAGACCTGGCAGACCATCTCGCTGGCGCTTGCTGACTTCGCCGGCTTTGACGCCAGCACCTTCGGCGGGCTGGCAATTGTCGCCGGCCCGGGCAGTGGTGAATTTGAGTTCTATCTGGATCGGGTTAGACTGGTCGAGTAATGAGCCAACCAAGCCGCATCCGGGGCACGCTGGGCGCGCGGCCAGCGTTCCATCTGGTTTACCTGCTGTTCTACTTTGTGCCGTGGCTGTTCGCGCGGCCATCTGCGACGGACATCGCTGCGGCGGTTGTGGCCATTGCCGTTTTCGTACCCATTCACTTTCAGACCTTCCGCGCCACGCGCCACAACCGGGTGGGGTATCTGCTGGCAATTGAAGCCATCGCGTTCGCGGCGGCGCCGTTTCATGGCATGCAAGGAGTGTTTCATATCTACGCCTGCGTACAGGCCGGCTATACGCGCCCCGAACGCCGGGCTGCGTGGTTCATGCTTGCGCTCACCGTAGCCTACCTGCTGTTGTCTGTTACGCTCGATCTCAACTGGTACGAAACCGGTTTTGTGCTGTTCATGGGGGCTATCACGGGCATTAGCTGTATGGCCGGTGCAGAGCAGATGGCACGCCAACGCACGCTGGAACGCTCGCGCGCACTCGACCAGCAACTGGCCGCGATCGCCGAACGCGAGCGCATTGCACGCGATCTGCACGATCTGTTGGGGCACACCCTGACTATGGTAGCGCTGAAAGCAGAAGTGGCGAACAAGCTCTTCGACACCGACCCTGAGCGCGCTCGGCAGGAAATCGGCGAAATTCGCGATGCCTCCCGCACCGCGCTCAAAGACGTACGCAGTGCCGTCACCGGCATGAACGTCACCACCATCGATGCGGAGATAGCGCATGCGAAAGAGGCTCTGAGCGCTGCGGGCGTACAGTTCTCCGTGACAGGCATACCACCGCGCACTGACGCCCACCAAAGCAAAACCATCGGCCTGGCCATTCGCGAAGCGGTGACCAACATCGTGCGCCACTCCATGGCCGACAAGGCGACATTGAGTTTTTCCCACACGGCAGAAGGGCACGTCGTGACAATCGAAGACAACGGCCACAATGCTCAGGTGTTGCCCGGCTCCGGGCTCACCGGACTGCGTCAACGGATCGAACGTCTTGGCGGGCGCACCGAGATCAGCACGGACACCGGTGCGCGCATTACTCTGCATCTGCCGAGCGCCGCAATGAAGGCACCGCAGCGATGAGCCTGAGAATCGTCATCGCTGAGGATCAGGCGCTATTACGCGGCGCACTGGCAACGCTGCTGGGTCTGGAACCCGATATCGAGGTAGTCGCCGAAGCCAGCAACGGGGAACAAGCCCTGGCGCTGGTACAACGCGTAGCGCCAGACGTGCTGGTCACCGACATCGAGATGCCCGGCCTTACCGGGATAGAGCTCGCCGAACAGCTTCAGGCCGCAGACAGTCGCACCCGCGTGCTCATTGTGACGACCTTTGCACGCCCCGGCTACCTGCAGCGTGCCCGCACGGCCGGGGTCACCGGTTACATCCTCAAAGATGCCCCAAGCGACGAGTTGGCTGATGCCGTGCGTAAAGTCGCCGCGGGCGGGCTCTCGATTAGTGCCGAGCTATCCGAAAGTGCCTGGACCTCGCCGGACCCGTTGAGCAATCGTGAGCGACAGATCCTGCGGCTGGTGGAGGCGGGAAAAATGAACAAACAAATCAGTGCCGAACTGAACCTGTCGCCCGGCACCGTGCGCAACTACCTAGCGGAGGCAGCGCAGAAACTCGGCGCATCCAACCGCATTGAGGCCTTTCAGATCGCCCGCGAGAACGGCTGGCTCTAACACCTTCCGCCACACCCGAATACAGAATGCTGTCGGCATCTATTTTCAGTCTCTTCTCGCGGCGGTGTTGATCAGGTATGGAAAACTGCCGATCGGGCGCACGGGCGAAGCTGAAAAGGTGACGCAACTGGCGACTGGCATCAGTACCGAACGTTCGCTGGAACGCGACGTCGTATGAATCCCGAACACGCTGCGGGCTGATCGTCAATGCCACAGAACACGGCGTCTCATTCTCGGGGCATTACCTGACAGGTAATTGCCTGCGTTCATCGCGCCGCGCATAGTACCCCCATCACCCTTTACCAGGAGGCCGCCATGCGAATCCCCAAAGCCTTTCTTATCCTAATCTTACTGCCCTTTTCCGCTGTCTCGCTCTATGCCATCAGCCAGGTGGGCTACATGGGCATCATCTCCTACCACCTGCCGAGCCCGGCCGGCTGGCAGGTATTGTTTGATCTGGTCGTCGCACTGGTGCTGGTCTGCAGTTGGATGATTGTAGATGCACGGCGCAATCAACGTAACGTCATCCCTTACCTGATTGGTACGTTGTTCCTCGGCTCTTTCGGACCACTAGCGTATCTGCTACTTGCACCGGCAAAAAAGGCCGCCGCAGACACGGCCGCCTCCGCCGTTAGTCAGTAGTACGTCTGAGGCCGGGTGCCTCGTAGACGAACTGCCCGTCCAGCAGTGTGGCCAGCACCTGGGTCTGACCAATCTGCTGCGGCGGGATCTGCGTAATGTCCCGGTCGATGATTGTGATGTCGGCGCGCTTGCCGACTTCAAGCGATCCGACTCGCGTATCCTGCTGCATCAGATAGGCGGCGTTAATGGTGTAAGCGCGTATCGCCGCATCTATGTTGGGCAGACTTTGATCTCCGCGCGTGAGTGAGCGCTGCATCCCAACAAAGGGCGACAGGCTGCCCACGTCATAATCACTGCTCATCACCACCCTGGCGCCTGAATCGTAAATATCCCGCAGGCGCAGGGCGCGCGCTTCTGCGCGGTTCTGACCGAGAAACTCGGTGTAAAAAGGAATGGTGAACTGCGGCAGTACAAACGCTGAGGACATTTGGATATCGGGAATCACGTCCAGCTCAGCAAAACGCGGCACATCTGTGGGCGCGATAACCTCCACATGTGTCAACCGGTGCCGGCGCCCCAGATTGCCGTGGGCCCCGCGCGCGGATTCCACCGCGTTCAGCGCCTCATTCACACCGCGATCACCGATTGCGTGGACATGCATATCGAATCCTGCCGCTTCCAGTTGCGACACGTAGTGATTCATCCGTGTTTGATCAAAATAATTCAGGCCGTCGGGTGCGCCCAGGGTCTCGGAAATGTACGGTTCAAGCAACGCTGCGGTGGTATGGCTAACCTCGCCGTCTGAGTAGATCTTAACCTGTGATACCCGCAGCATCGATTCCGGATCGTTGTCGTATTGATTGATCAACGCGGCGATCTGCGAATCATCATCCAAATACGGATAGGCCCACAACCCCAGCACCCCGCGTGCGCTCAGCTCGCCATTGGCCTGTACCCGCCGATAGGCATCCACGTAGCCGCGACGCCAGTACACGCGAGCATCACAAAACGAGGTAATGCCGTTGCGTGCAAGCTGCTGCAAACCGGTGAGCAACGCGCGGTAGTTAAGTTGTCGCATAACGGCATTGGGACGGAACGCCACGTCCATCGCCAACTCACCGGCTGCATCCAGCAGCAGGCCGTTAGGAGTATTGGTGCCGGCATCACGCAGGATCACGCCGCCGACGGGGTCCAATGTGCTCTCATCGAAGCCAAGGCGTGTTAGCGCAAGACTGTTGACCCACATGGAATGCGACGTGCTCTCCATCATCACTGCCGGACGGTTGGGGATAGCCTCATCCAGAATTTCCACCGGCGAGCGTCCACCCGCTTCGATGTGCTCAAGCATATCCTCAATGGCATGACCAAATCCGATCACCCAGTTGCTGCCAAGCTGTTGCGGCGCGCACTGGCGCAGGCGTTGGATATAGGTCTCCGGAGACACGCCTGGATTCAACACGCAGGTAAAGCCAAAATGAAACGCTTCCAGCAAATGCACATGAGCGTCATGCAGCCCTGGCATGGCCATGCGACCCTGCAGATCGACCACCTGCGTCGCGGGGCCAACAAACTCGTTCGCCTCGGTATCGCTGCCAACAAACACGATGGCGCCGTCTGTCACGGCGATCGCCTGTGCGCTCGGCTGATCAGTGTTCACGGTGTAGATATGGCCGTTGCGTAGGACCAGATCGGCGTTTTGAGCCCTGGCGGACACCAGGGTGACCAGGCTGCAGGTCAGGGCTATCACGAATAAACTGAGGGCGCGCATTGCATTCTCCGTCTGCGGTTGCCGCCGCCCGCGCAGGCCACAGCAGTGGCTGGGCCGGCGAGCGGTTAGATTATGTGATCAGCTTGCCAGACGAACCTGAAATTCTCATGATACACGCCCCAGCCACAGGGTCGCGCGCGCGCCCCGGCCCCCCTCGCGGTTCTGCAGTCGCAAACCGCCACCGTGCAACTCGCCGATCGGACGGGCGATCGCGAGACCCAGCCCGGTGCCAGGGCCGTTGCGACCGGGCCCCGGTGCATGACGGCCCGGGCCTATATCCACATTCGCCAGAAAAGGCTCTGGCACCGACCCCAGTAGTCCAGGCGGATACCCTGGCTCTTCGTCTTCGACCACAACCTGATCTGCGCGCACACGCACCTGGATGCGTGCAGGGCTGGTGGCGGCATCAATCATACCGTAGCGACCGGCGTTCTCGATCAGGTTGCGCACGGCGACGCCGACCAGTACTGAATCGGCATGAACAATGCCTGGGTGTCCAGTGACACGCCGGGGACATCATCCCAGGTGGCCTCCACAGCAGGTCCAGACGCAGGTCTTCGCAAAAGCAAGCGGCGTGTCGACAGTTTCCAGCTGAGCAAATAGCAGCAGATTCTCGATGACCCGTTCTGCATCCTCCACGATGGCCGCCAGGCGCTGCATCGCCTTAGCGGCCGACTACGGCTCCGGGCTCACCTGTTCCTGCTTGCGCACATC
>CBDUQI010000282.1:0-6310 GCA_965369325.1 uncultured Gammaproteobacteria bacterium | reverse complement strand
CCTCAAGCAAGGACTCGGTCCGAGCCCAGGCGCAGATTGACCGGATGTCCAATGAGACAGCGGAATTGCTCGCGGACTATCGCGTAGCAACCCAGTCTCTGGATCGGGTTCGTATCTACAACCAGCACCTGCAAACGATCGTGAACGATCAGGAGCAGGTAAAGGCACAGATTAACGAGCAGCTGGAAAACTTCGGTCAGGTTGAGCAAGAAATCATTCCGCTGATGCAGCGCATGATCGCCGAGCTGGAGCAGTTCATCCGTCTAGACGTGCCGTTTTTACCTGATGAGCGCAGCGAACGCGTTGCCAATCTTAAATCGCTGATGGACGATTCTAATGTGTCGATCTCTGAGAAGTATCGCCGCATCATGGATTCGTACAAGATTGAGGCGGACTTTGGCCGCACTATTGAGGCGTACAGCGGATGGCTGGATGCGAATGGCGAGCGGCGCCAGGTGGACTTCTTGCGAGTGGGCCGGGTGTTCCTGGGGTATCAGACACAGGATCGCAGCGATACTGGCTTCTGGGATAAATCATCGGGCCAGTGGGCGCCGTTGGGCGAGGACTATCGTAAGTTCGTCGCTGAAGGCTTACGGGTGGCGCGTAAACAGAAAGCGCCTGAGTTGCTGCAACTGCCGGTGACGGCACCGGAGGCTGCACGATGAAATTCTTTAAACCTGCCTTAGCCCTGTTGCTAGGTGGCCTATTGCTTGGCGCCGGTACCACCGCGAGCGCGCAGGCCAACCTTGACGATCTGCTGCGCGCAGCCAAAGACTATCGCCAGAAAACCGCCTCCGAAAATGCGGCGCGCGAACGCGAGTTTGTGAGTGCTCGCAACGAGCAGCGCAGCCTGCTGCAAAAAGTGCAGAGTGATCTGAATGCGGAGAACGGGCGCAGTGCCTCGTTGAAGCAACGCTTTGACGACAACGAAGTAGCGCTGGCTGAGCTGGAAGAAACCAAGCGCATCCGCGTGGGTGATATGGGTGAGTTGTTCGGTGTGGTGCGCCAGGTCGCTGGCGATACCAACGGGCTGGTAAAAAGCTCTCTGATCACGGCGCAGTACAACGCTCGCGCCGGCGACCTGTTGTCAAAGCTGGCGGACGCGACGGATCTGCCTTCTATTGAGGAATTGGACCGGCTGCGTATCCTGTTGCTGGAGGAGATGGTCGAGTCCGGCAAGGTCGTGAGTTTCGATTCGCCCATCGTCGATTCCGAAGGCGCACCCACCTCAGCTAATGTCGTGCGCGTGGGGGCTTTCAATCTCACCACGGGCGACAAGTTTCTGGATTACGATCCGGATAACCAGACCATTAAAGAGCTCCCGCGTCAGCCTGAGCCGCGTTTCCAGTCGCTCGCGGGCGGCCTGGCCAGCGCGACTGGTGGCACCGTGCCGATGGCGGTCGACCCCAGCTTTGGTGGCCTCATGCGTTTGCTGATTCAGGCGCCGAGCCCGATGGAACGTATCGCGCAGGGTGGCTTTGTGGGCTACGTGATTTTAGGCATTGGGGCGATTGGTTTGCTGATCGCGCTGATGCGTTTGATGGCCCTGTTCACCGCTGGCGCGAAAATCCGTAGCCAGCTCAAGTCCGACACCCCGAACACCGGTAACGCACTGGGACGTATCCTCAGCGTTTATCACGAAAATCGCGATGTCGACACCGATACGCTAGAGCTGAAGATGGACGAGGCGATCCTGAAGGAAACCCCGCGGCTGGAAAGTGGTCAGAATACTTTGAAGGTATTGGCTGCGGTGGCGCCGCTGCTTGGGCTGCTGGGTACCGTCACAGGTATGATTGAGACCTTCCAGCAGATTACGCTGTTTGGTACGGGTGATCCGAAGCTGATGGCCGGCGGTATCTCGCAAGCGCTGGTAACCACCATGCTGGGTCTGTTTGTGGCGATCCCGCTGGTGCTGTTGCACAGCTTTGTGGCCGGGCGCAGCAAGTCACTGATAGAGGTGCTCGAAGAACAGAGCGCTGGCATCGTGGCCTCACAGTCCGAGCGTTTGCAGTAACGGCATCGCGCGAGAGGTTTGTTATGGACTTTTTCGTCGAAGCATTCACCTCGATCCGGGACTTTTTCGAAACCGGTGGGAACGTGCTGTGGGGTATTTTGATCGTCACCACTTTAATGTGGACGCTGATCATTGAGCGCCTGTGGTTTTTCAATGTCGATATGCCCGGACGGGCACGGCAGGTGGCAGAGCGCTGGGATGCACGGGAGGATACGTCCTCCTGGCAGGCGCGTCGCATACGCGAGCAGCTCATCTCCGAGGTGTCCGTGCAGGCGAACGCATCGTTGCTGATGATCAAAACGCTGATGGCGGTGTTGCCACTGCTTGGGCTGTTGGGCACCGTTACCGGGATGATCTCGGTGTTCGATACCATGGCAGTGCTGGGTACGGGCAATGCTCGCGCGATGGCAGGCGGCGTTTCCAAAGCCACTATTCCGACCATGTCGGGGCTGGTGGCCGCATTGTCCGGACTGTATCTAAGTAATTATCTGCAGCGCCGGGCCGACGTCGAAGTGGAAAGAGTTGAGGATGCGCTGGGCCGCCATTAGGCACAGGTACGGCACATTGCCCGCCACGGAGTAGTTTATGAGACGTAAAACCAAACGCGCCGAAGAAGAAGCCGAGATTAACATCACGCCCATGCTGGACATCGTGTTCATCATGCTGATCTTCTTTATCGTCACCACGTCTTTCGTAAAAGAAGTTGCGGTGGATGCCAGCCGACCGTCTAACCAGCCACCTAAAGACGCCAAGATGTCCCAGGTGATTGCGGTGGAGATCGACCAGGCGGGGCAGGTGAGAGTGAACAAGCGGCTTGTCGATATCCTGGCTGTGCGCGCGAATATCGAGACAGGGTTGGCGGTCAAGCCGGATGCCAGTGTGGTGATTATTTCTCACCGCGACTCGGATGCGGGATTGGTTGTTCGAGTGATTGACCAGGCACGTGTTGCCGGCGCCACCAAGGTGTCGCTGGCCGCGCCATCCAGTTAGGCCCGGAGTTTTAAATGGCGAGAAAACACGCACAGGGTGATGACGAAACGGAAATCAACATTACGCCAATGTTGGATATCGTTTTTATCATGCTCATTTTCTTCATCGTTACCACCTCCTTTATTAAGGAGACGGGGATAGACCCGGATCGCCCGCCTGCGGCAACGGCGATCAAAAAAGAACGTGGCAATATTCTGATCGCGGTCTCTAACAAAGGGCAGATCTGGATGGAGAAAAAGGCGGTGGAGCTGGCGCAGGTTCGCTCCATGGTAGAGCGCGCGCGCGCCGAGAACCCGGAGAGCAGCGTGGTCATCATCGCCGATGACAAGTCCGACAGCGGTACTTTGTTGGATCTGATGGATCAGGTGAGTGCGGCAGGGGTACAGAACGTATCGCTGGCGGCTGACCCGAACCCGTAACAGTACGGAGTAACTCATGCGATACCCAGTAGCGATCGTCGTCGGGACCATAGCAGCCTTGCTTTTGTTCCTGCTTATGCACTGGCTGATTGCAGCAAAAGATGGCTTTGATGCACGCGGCGGAGACACCCAGTTGGTGGACTTTGTGCGCGTGCGTCAGGATGAGATCACCAACGTGAAAGAACGGCGGATTCCAAAGAAGCCGCCGCCGCCGAAGAAGCCGCCGCCGCCGCCAAAAATCAAAGTGCCGTCGCCGGATACACCGCCGCCGCCACAGCTGAACATCGATACGCCGGATATTAGCGTGTCGCCGTCGACCGGCTCCGGCCCGTATCTTGGCACTTGGAGCCCCGGCGACCCGGCGGCTGAAGGCGACGTGATTCCAATCGTCAGAATCCAGCCTCAGTACCCGCGCGAAGCGTTGCTGCAGGGCATCTCCGGCTGGGTTGAATTTGAGTTCACTATTACTGAAGATGGCTCAGTGGAAGACCCGGTGGTCATCGCCTCTGAGCCGCGCAAGCTGTTCGATCGTGAGGCCCGCCGCGCCATTTTGCGTTGGAAGTTCAAACCACGGGTGATAGATGGGCAACCGGTACGCCGTCAGGCGAGCCAGAAAATCGAGTTCAAACTGGATCAAACATGAGTAAAGGCTTCACTCAGTTGACGCGCTGTGCAGGCGCAATGGGCCCGGCATTGGCGCTGATGGGCGCGCTGTTTGTGTCGCCGGCGAGCTTCGCCGCCAACGTGTGTTCCGATCCTGCGGCCTTTATCAAGCCGCCGAGCGATGAGGAGCCGAAGAACACGCTGATGGACGAGCGCGTATTCAAGCGCTTAAGTGCTGCGCATGAGGCGCTGGGTGAGAGCCGCTACGAAGACGTGTTTAAGGCGTTGCGAGTGCTCCAGGCTAACCGGCTGAACGACTTTGAGCAGGCGCAGGTTAACCAGACCTATGGTTTTGCCTACGCACAGCAGGGCAAATACAACGAGTCCATCCCGTATTTTGAAAAAGCCCTGGCGCTGAACATTCTGCCCAAGCAGGCTCAGCAGGGCATGCTGTACTCGCTGGCCGGGCTGTATGCGACCAACCAGAACCACCGCAAGACCATCTCGACGTTGGAACGCTGGTTTCCCGATTCGGAAGACCCACCCGGTGACGCCTTCATCATGATGGCGTCCTCGTATGCTGAGCTGAACGACTACCCCAACGCCCTGCCGTGCGTGCGCCAGGCGATTGAGCGCACCGCAGAGCCGAAAGAGTCCTGGTACCAGCTGGAACTGGCGATTCATTTTGAACAGGAAAACTACACTGCGGCGTCCACTTTGCTGCGCAAGGTCGTCGCGATCTGGCCCGACAAGCTGACCTATTGGGAGATGTTGTCCGGTGCCTACCGCCAGGAAAATCCACCCAAGGATCAGGAATCCCTTTCGGTACTTAAATTGGCCTACTACCGCGGGTTGCTTGAGACGGAGCCCAAACTACTTAATCTCGTGCGGATCATGCTGTTTAATCAGTTGCCCTACGAGGCTGGCAAAATGCTGGCCGATGAGATTCAGAAGGGCCGTATCGCGGGCAGCGAAAAGAACTTGGACCTGCTGCTGACCGCCTGGACTCAGGCGAAGAACTTTACGGCTGCCGTGTCGGTAATCGATCAGCTGGCACCGCTGAAGGGCAATGGCCAGCTATTTCTGCAAAAGGCGCAGATCTACAATGAGCGTAACGACTGGAGCAACGTGGTCTCCTCCTGCGATCAAGCACTGGCCGGCGGCGGCTTGACCAAGCCAGGCGTTGCCTATGTACTCAAGGGCATGGCGCTGGCCGAACTGGGGCAGTTCGATGATGCGTTAGCCACGCTGGAGTCGGCGAAGGGCTTTGATGACTCTTCTCGCCGTCAGGCGACCGGTTGGATCGAGTTCGTTAACGATCGCAAGCGTATATTATAAGGACACGGCGTCCCGGTTGGCCGACGTTGTTAAGAGGTGGCTGGCGCCGAGTGGGGAACCATTTCTTCCGGCGCATGGTCAAATTGAGTATTGGCGGTAGTGTGTGGCGCCAAATCAGGTTCGTCCAAGTGGCTCAAAATAGCCTCACGACTGAGCCCGCGAAGACGAACTAACTCGTCCCGGTCGTGACCGTCCGGGAGCAGAGGGCTAAGAATACGAACATGGATCGGCCTAGGGAGGGGAATCCAACTATCGGCATCCAGTGCCTTGCGCGACCCGTTGATGACCACCGGCACAATCGGCAGGCTGGCTTTTGCGGCGGCGGCAAACGCGCCGGATCGAAACTTGGCTAGCCCTGGCTCACTGACAAATGTACCCTCGGGGAAAAATGCCAGTGATTGCTGATCCCGCGCAAGTCGTAGGATGCGACGGGTATCAGCGGCGCCTCGATGCCGGTCCACCCGTTCGACGAATTGAGAGCCGATACGCTGCAGCAGAAAGTGCACCAGAGGTACCTTGGTCACCTCGTTTTTGATGACAAAGGCAAAGCGGGGCGGCAGCGCAGCGGTAAGAATGAGGCCGTCCAGGTAACTGGCATGATTGGCGACCACGACACAGGCCGCCTCGGGCAAGTGCTCCAGCCCCTCCAGCGTGATTGGCAGGCGCCCGGCCCGAAACGCGAAAGCGGTTAGGTGGCGAGTGATGGCGCGGCGCCGGCGGAGGCCGGGCGTGATTGCCAACATAAGAACAGCGAGAAAGAACACGGATGCGATCCAAAAAAGCGCAAAAATACCAAAAAGCCGCTCGATGCTGCGACGCATTGCCGATTTTTGAGTGTTTTGGGTGCTTTGTGAGGTCGAATACACGTCAATTATCTGAAATTGTGAACTCTGTCACGTAATGTTACCTGAAGCTGCGATATGTGAAGAGGTTCACGTCTGATAAT
>CBDUQI010000281.1:0-6346 GCA_965369325.1 uncultured Gammaproteobacteria bacterium | reverse complement strand
CGAGAAGACACTGCCACTTGCCGTTGGGTCGCAGGTCCCCGATCGGGTGGCCCATACATTTAATCCAGGTGATGGCTTTGTTCTGAACAATCCCGGTCGCAATATCGTTGGCTATGTTTGCAGGGTGACGCGGATCCGGCCCGGCTCGCCCGAGGACCGCCGAATAAAAATCGACTGGTCACAGGCGGCTAATTTCGCGCTGATTGATTCGGGGATATCGGACCCCCAGGATAGCGGCTTCACGCCGCCGGCGACGACAGCGGTCGTGCCAATCCGCGAGCGGCTGTGGGAGCCGCCCTACCAGCTGGCTCCGAACAACAATTCGGCTACGATCGCGGCCTTGGTGACCAGGGACGGTGGCTTCCAGCTCGGGTACGAGGTGCACACAGATTTCGCCGGCGGAACTGCCTACCTGCTTACGGCCGAAAATTCGGAGTTCACGCCCTCTGGAACGCTGCCAGATGCCGTCTCCGGCGACATCCAGGCGGTGGGCGACTACCTAGTGGCAATCAACGTCAGCGGCCTGTCTGACGTGACCACGACGACCCTGGCCGCAATGGCTGCCTCGACTGTCACCACCGGCGAGGCTGTGCCGACGGCCATCCTTATCGATGACGAGCTTCTGTGGTTCGAGTCTGTGACCGACAACCTGGACGGCTCTGTCACATTGAATAATTGCCATCGGGGGTGGTCCGACACGATTCCGGAGGCGCATCTGGTGGGCGCGGCCGTCTGGTTCATTGGCCTCGGCATAGGGCTGCTGCATGAGGAGGTGCTGCCTTCGACGCTGGATCCAGGCGATGTCGTCACGGCAAAAATACTGACACGGACATCGAAGGGCACGCTGGCAATCGGCACGGCCGTGCAGCTGTCGATCACATTTACTGAGAGGGTGAACCTGCCTATCCCGCCGGCAGACCCGATAATGAACGAGGCCTTCCGCCTGGCCAGCTTGGGGGTCGACAACACGGCAGGCTCCTTGCGCCTTGCCTGGGCTGGTCGGAACCGATTCGCGCAGGCGCTGGATACCGATCAGGATGACGCGCACATCGATCCCTCAAGCGTATTTGGCGCGGTCAGCGTCACACGTCGGGATACCGATGCCGAGGTCCTGGGGCGCACAGGCATCCCCCTGTCGGGCACGGGTGGCGCGTTTAATGCCGAAGGGATTGTGCCGGTGACGGTTGTAAGTGGCCAGCAGACGCCCGACACGCTGGAGCTGGCGATATCCCTGAAGCACACCAATGCCGCAGGCGAAAGCGCCGGCTACGACAAGGACTTCGATGTTGATTCCGGCTACGGGATCAATTACGGCGAGAATTATGGCGGCACGACTAATACCGGGGCCTGGGCTGAGCAGGGCGACCCACCGATCGTACCTGAGCCGGTTCCGGGCGTAGATGTCCTTCGCTTCGTATCATTCACGGTGGAGGGCTCCGTGGGGACGGCTGATGATTACAACTTCGTTGGTCTGTTCGCGCCCTACGGCGTTACGCCCATCCCGGCCAACATCGTGGAGTTTGATTTCACTGTACCCAGCACTGGCAAGGCCTCACGTGAGGAGATGGCGCAGGCTATCTTTGCTGAATTCTCGGCGATCACGGATGTCGGCGACCTGTGGATCGATCTGGTCGATGTGAGCCTGAATTTGGATAAGGTGACCATCAGCAGCTATTTCGGCAGCTTCTCTGTCCTGATATCCAACGACTCGCCCGGGGCGCGCACCGAGCTGCTGGAGGCCGCCTCGCCCATTGCTATAGGTCAGCGGCAGACGGTGGCCATCGATCTGTACGAGGAGATTCCGGACCCCGCTACCGGCCAGGACATCCCGATCTACTCACCCGACAGCGGGCCATACATGACTGGTTTCATATCGCAGCGCAGCATGAGTAACATAATCGTGTTGCTTAAGACGCGATCAGCTCAGCTGGCCTTCGATCCATCGGGCGAAACAGATCAGTACGCCACCAACCTGCTAATTGATTCGTTCACCGGCGCGGGCCTGCTGAGCACATACCACTCGGTTGCGTTTGCCGGCACTGCAAGCCCTGATCCGGATGCTGGGATAAAGGCTAAATCAGATGAGTTTGGCTGGAATGTGAGCACTGGCTCAGGCGTGGCAGATTTCCGAGGCGATGGGCCGCGGAGCAGCCAGGTGCTTATTCAGATGCCTGAAAATCAGGAAATGGTCACTTCAGATTTCTTTGACGCCGGCCAGGCGGGTCCTGATATCTACCGCTGGATGGTCCGCGAGGCTGTGCCTCTGACGTTGGCGCATCCGGCTGGCGCTGAGCAAATCTCATCTATGACACTGAGCTTCGGAGGTCAAAATGGCGTCAAGGCGGCCGGCCAGGTGTTGCGCCTGGTGGTGGATGGCACGCAATATCTGTACACCGTGTTGGCCAGCGACCTGACGGACGATCCCACGCACGGCGATCCGATTTACGAGGGCATACTGGCGGCCTACACTGGTCCGTTTACGACGCGCAAAATCCTTGGCAATCGCCCGGACGACACGCCCCACACAGATGGTCGCGACACGTTCATCCGGGCGATCGAGTTTGAAGCGGACACCATAAACGACGAATTCGATATCTCGGCGAGCTTCGACTTCGGCACGCGCATCAACATTGATAGGAATTAGCCCATGGCACAGACACCACTGACGAACATTGGCCTTAACTACGAGTGGACGCTGGCCGGCGATGATTGGAAAACCGGAATGGACCGCAATCTGGTGCTGATGGATTCACTCGGCCAAGGGCATGCCATTGATGTACGCGTAGCAGAGCCAGGCTCGCCGGATGCAGGGTTCACGTACATCCTCGGATCTGCCTCGAAGACGGGCACAAACTGGAGCAGCGATGCTGGCGCTGTTACGGATGCTGTCGCCGTCTATGTCGGCGATACCGGCGCTGAATGGCTGTATCAGACGCCCCGTGAGGGATGGTTGCTCTACGATCGTTCGGCTGATGTGTGGCGTCAATTCAATGGCACCAGATGGGAGGCGAATGGCCATCTGGTCGCGCCTTATCTGTCGTCTCAGGGCGCAACTGTAGGCATGGTCCACCAGGGCGGCATCATCGAGGCGGATGTCGCAGGGCTTTCTGGCGATGTGACAATCACGGTGCCCAACGACGCGACCGACTTGCTCCCGATCGGCTATCAGGTGACAGTCATCCGCAATGCCGGCACCGGCGGCGACGACGTGCTGTTCGACACTACGGCTACGGGCCTAACGGTGGCCAATATTGCCAGCCTGACCGCGGACTGGGCCAGACTGACGTTGCTGAAGCGGGCGTCAAACGACTGGGTCGGAATCTAACTTTGTCGTATTTTGTCGTTCGCCCACTCCAGGCGCGCTGACTGGAAATCTGCCCAGATTCTTTCCGTCTGGGTCGGCTGGTCTTTTTCGATGATGCCGGCGATCTCGCGTTGGCTGTGCTCGGCGATCGCGGCGAGGTGTTGTTTCGTTAATTTACGTGTAGGTGTTTCCATGCGAGTTCCCTATGATCCGAGTGCCGTAATTGGCCCACCAAGAATAACCAGCCCGACGCGCCTTGTCGGCGACGTGGTTCTAAGTTCCGGGCTAAAGGAGCAGATCGAGCGGACTCTGCATTATGAGGGCGGGTTTTCCAATCATGCCCAGGACCCCGGCCGCGCCACCAAATATGGCATATCTATTCGCTGGGGACAGGATGCGCTGAATCGCCACGGTGCCGGCTCGCTGGTGCAGCGTCTGCTGGATCCGGCCAGGACGGGCGCTGTTACGGTGCAGGCAATCCGCACGCTGACTAAAGAGGAGGCGGTCGCGCTGTACGCCACGTATTTTTGGCCCCGGGTCTATAACGAGATTAGCGACCTGCAGCTGTCGGGGTACATCTTCGATATGGCAATTCACACAGGCCCTGCGCAGGCGCACAAGATTGCTCAGCGTTCCTTACGCGCCACTGGCGTGACGATTCGCGACGATGGGGCGCTCGGGCCGATATCGATCGGTGAGCTGAATGGTGCGAGACCGTGGTTGCTGGCGATCATGTGCGAGGCCAGGGCGTGGTTCTGCCGGGCGCTTGTGATGAAAAATGCCGCACTGCGCAAGGCCGGCGCCCGGCAGCCTAACGGCGATCCGTTTCCGGATTTGTCGGTATTCCTGGCTGGCTGGCTGCGGCGGGCGTATCGCGAGTTGTGACGCATAAAAAAACCCGGCCTTACAGCCGGGTTTGCCGAGCGCCTACGTCGTAGGGCAGGAGATCAAGTCACATGCCCCGCGAGGTGCCCTGAATCATGGCAGAAAGCTCAGCGCGTCGCCGCTGGCGTTCCTGCACCTGGTCTGGGGTCAGGTCGGTTTGACCTGATATGACCATTTGCCGGATCTCGGCAGTGGTCGTCTCCATTCGGCCGGCGAAGCGGCTGTGCGCATCCGCATAGGCAGCCGCCTCATCGATGTAGTCGGCGATCTCATCTTCGCCCCGGGCGCGCGCGAAGGCTCCAAGAGCCATCAAAAGTTCTACTACCATGGGTTTTCTCCGTTATCGGTCAATCAGGCCGGCGAGCCGCTCGTAGGCGTTGAAGGCGCCCTCCAGCAGCTCAGTAAATTGCGCCTCGCTGGTGCCTGAGCCTACGTCTCTAACGCCGGCGCGCACCTCGAGCACTTCGATGTATGCCTGGTCCAGTTCGTCGAACACGGGCGTCACCTCGGCCTCTACGGCCCGGATGGCGGCCTTGCGCTGGTCGGGCACGCGAGGGTCGGCCATCAGCTCGAGCATCGTTTCCAGAACGTTTTCATACGAGTCGGTGACCGCGGCATAGGTCTGCCCTTCGGTTTCGGCCTCCGCAATCGGGTTGCTCACGCATCCGGTGAATGACGTGGAACAGGCGAAGAGCACTGCGATGAACATCGCGGCGTGGAGTCGTCTGTGCATTACTGCTTTCATACGGGTGTCACTCTGGCCCGGACCCAAAATGCACCGATGATGGGCAGGCCACCCATGACAACGGTTTCGATGGATGTCAGCAGTGTTTCGCCGAACTGCGCACCGAGACCGAAGCCCTCGACCGCCACCTGGATGATTACCGCCGCCAGGGCGATGAGCAAGCCGGCCCAGACGGCAGGTTCCTTGCTGATAATTACGCTCATATCTGTCTCCTCATAGGAGGGTTGCTTCAATCGCGGCAAACTATAGCACGCGCACGCTGATGCCGTGGATGTGCTCCACCAAAGCTCTTTTTAGAGCACCTATTGGGGTATCTGACCCCTTCACATCCTCGATAACTTCGGCGCCATCGGACACGCGGACGTAGCGGAAATCCAATATATGTGAAATCCGCCGGCCGTTTGGATAGCCGGCACTTTTGATCTTAAGGGGTCGCCCATCGATGACGATCCAATACTTCGGCTGCAGCTCCAGGCCCTCGATTTTGCCATCGGCGAGCAACACCTTGAGCTGCCGGTACCGCTCGCGCTCGAGCTTGGATGCAAATTTGTGGCCATCCTCCTGACATCGCTTCGGCTGGGCTAGCGGTTTCGCAAATCGACGAGTGTGGCGCGCCATTCAGAAGCCCAGCTTGCCTGCGCGGGCTCGGGTGGTGATGTCATCTTGCATTTCTCTCTGTTCGTCCTCGCTAAGCTCAGGTCCGTCCTGGCACCCGCGACACCCCTTACGATGCGGGTGCGTCATGAGCGAAGAGCACCAGCAGGTGTTGAATGTGGACCCCTGCTCGGCCTTGAGCTGTCTGGTCGTGTCCAGGCACATCGGCTTGCGGCAGGTAGTGCACAGATGGTCGCTTTTGGCGACGTGACGCCGAAGCGCCACCTGAGTTTTGCCTACGTCTTTGGGCGATATCGTTTTGAACGTCCGCCGCGGTCCGCTGCTGTGTTTAGGACAGCAAGCTCTGCGGCGACATCTGTAGGTGAACCGCGCCATCTGATTTTATTTCTCAGACTCCATAGATGGCGCCGCACGAATCGCGACATCAGCTACGATACATGGGTCAGTCGGATGAAACATGAATGACTCGCGTGTGCTCAGCAACCACCCTTCCTCAATTGATATTTTTATAGCAAGCTTGCTGGCATTACCCGCGTTCGGCGCCTCCCAAAAAAATGCACCTTTAGCCAGTTTGTCAAATACGCATTGAGTGTGGTCGAATCCGGTTTCGACTCGGATTTTGCTATCGCTGCTAACTCTTTTCATTTTTTCATCCCATCAATAAACGCTTGCTTTTGCCGATTGGCGCGCTCATTGAACTCATCGCGCATCCGCTGCAGCTCGATTTCCGTCTTGCCACGCTCGGCTTCGAGAGCAGCATTTAAACCCTGTACCGAGGTGCGCAGGGTCAGCAGATC
>CBDUQI010000280.1:0-6406 GCA_965369325.1 uncultured Gammaproteobacteria bacterium | reverse complement strand
CAATTTCAGCAACTGTTAACTGAGCACGCCTCGATGATTGCCCGCATCGCAAGCTCCTACGAGCGGCGTCCGGCGCTGGCGCAGGAGTTGGTACAGGACACCTCACTTGCGTTGTGGCGTGCTTGGCCCGGTTTTCGCGGTGACAGCTCACCGCGCACGTTCATCGCGCGCATTGCCCATAACGTGTGCGTCAGCCACGTGCGCAAAGAGTCCCGTGGTCTGCACCGGGCACTGGCCGAAGAATTGCCCGCGCCCGGCCCCGAACCGGATGAACAACTGGAGCAGGCAGTACGTCGGGACTGGTTGCTGAGCGCCGTGCAAGATTTGCCACTCAGCCTGAAGCCGGTGGTTACGTTACACCTGGAAGGTTTTTCGAATATCGAAATCGCGCAATCGCTGAAGCTGACAGCAAACAATGTCGGGGTACGATTGAATCGCGGCAAGGCGCTGCTCAAATCCGCCCTGGAGACGCATGTATGAGTGCAAACGGTAACCACAACGATCTTCGCGCCCTGTGGCAAAACTCCGCCCCGGTGGATGTGCAGGCACTCATGCGCGGCATCGCCCGGGGTCGCGCGCGCATGCGGCTGTATCTGCTGCTCGAGATCGTGTCCACCGTGTTGCTGCTGGGCTGGCTGGGTTGGCTTTGGCGTGAGGGCGCTTTCAACACCGGCCTGATGAGCGCATTAGTTGCGCTCACTATTGCGCTGCAATGGTGGTCATGGAGTTGGCGCCGCGGGCTGTGGCACGCGGTGTCTGAATCCCCAGCCGACCTGCTTCGCCTGCAACGCCAGCGAGCGCACATGAGCATTAAGATCGCACGATCATTCTCCTGGGGCCTGCCCCTGAGCCTGATGTCCGCCTGGCTGGCACGCTGGCTGGCGGATCGGATGGGCCATATCGGGTTTTCACTCGGGTTGCCATTTGCTACCTGGCTCACAATCATCGGGCTGATGGGCGTTGGCTTGTGCGTCGGCACCATCTGGGGTGTACGTCGCGAGAAACACTGCAGAGCAGAGATCGAGCGACTGGACGCGCAGATCGCCGCCCTTGGGGAAGATGACTAACTAACGCCTGTATGTAATGTTCCCGCGTTCCGCGCGACTGAGGGGTTAGTACAAGCCGACCGAGCATTACATCTATGGCAATCTCACACTGCATGCGAATCTGCGCCCTGGCATGGGGAGCCCTCCTGGCCAGCGACGCGCGGGCGGGCAATCTAAGCGAACCCCAACTGGCACCGTGCCACGTGCCGGCGATTGAAGGGCGGGCGCATTGCATGGATCTGCCCCTGCCGGAGGACTGGTCGCAGCCCGAGGGCAACAGCATCACGATACATGTGGCCATTGTGCCACCCAGCGGCGGGCAGGCCACGCGCGCACCGCTGTACCTGCTGGCCGGTGGGCCCGGCCAAGCGGCGACCCAGATGGGCAGATTTATTTCGCGCGCACTGCAACGCGCACGCCGCGCACGTGAAGTGGTGCTGGTTGACCAACGAGGCACCGGTCGTTCCACGCCGTTTAAATGCGCGCTCACAAACGACCCGCACGCACGCGGCGATGACGTCGCACAACGATGTCTGGCGCACACCTCGCAGCGCCCTCAGTATTTCGACTCCGCCGCCTTCATCCGCGATCTGGAGGCTGTGCGAACACACCTGGGACACGGGCAGATTAATCTACTGGGCGGCTCCTACGGCACCCGCGCCGGGCTGCTTTACTTGCGCGCTTACCCGCAGAATGTGCGTACCCTAATTTTGGATGCGGTCGCTCCACCGGCCACCGCGTTTATGGAACGCTCGATGCTGAGCGCTTCGGAAGCTTTGCACAACATGCTGCAGGCCTGTGCGGCACAGCCCGATTGCGCTACCGCGTTCCCGCAGCTTGCCTCACAACTGCACGGCATTCGTGAATCGTTGCGCCAGCGCCCGGTGCTGGTGCAGACCGGCCTCACCCTGACCGTCACCGAGGATGTATTCCTGAATGCCCTGCGCAACGCGCTGTACTCGGCCGAGCACACGGCGATGCTTCCCTACATCATTAGTGAGTTTGCGGCGAAGAACTATGCACCGTGGACCGCCATCAGTCAGGCGTGGGAAAGTACATATGCCACCATGTCCATCGGCACCATGCTGTCCGTACTGTGTGCGGAGGAACTGGCGCGCACATCACCACAGCGAATCAGCGAGCTTTCGCGTAACAAGCTGTTCGCGAATGTGGATCTAAAATTCTGGTTTGATGCCTGCCGCGTGTGGCCATCGGCACCCTACCCGGCCGGGTATGGCGAGCCGGTGGTCTCTGATGTGCCAACGCTGCTGCTCTCTGGCGCCCTGGATCCAGTCACACCACCACAATTTGCTGATGCGGCGGCGGCCACGCTCAGCCGCTCACGGCATATCGTTGCCCCCTACAACGGTCACATCACCAGCACCTATGGCTGCATCCCGAAACTGCTCGCGCAATTTCTGGACAGCGCGGACCCGCAAAGCCTTGAGCCCGGTTGCATCGACGAACGTGGCCGGATGCCTTTTGTGGTGAGTGCGGCTGGGCCAACACCATGAGCGAGCTCAACAGCGCCTCACGCGATGCTCGCTTTGCACTCACGCCCGGGAGCCACACATGATTCAGACCAACCAGTTGCGCAAATGTTTCGGCGCTATCCACGCGGTCAATGACGTATCGTTTCAGGCCCACGACGGCGCAATAACCACCCTGCTAGGCGCCAATGGCTCCGGCAAATCCACCACACTGCGGTTGCTAAGTGGATTGCTGCGGCCGGATGCTGGAAGCGCTCAAATCGACCACATCGTCGTCGCGGACGACCCGTTGGCGGCCCGTGCCCGGCTCGGGGTGTTTCCGGATCAGTTCGGTCTCTATCCACGCCTGACAGCGCGCGAACACTTGGAGTACTACGCAGGATTCCATGGGCTGCGAGGCGCCGCCCTGGCCAAGTCCGTCGAGCACATCAGCGAGGAGCTGGAGATGAACGGCATACTAAATCGGCGCACCGAAGGGTTCTCCCAAGGGCAACGGATGAAAGTCGCGCTCGCACGCACACTGATTCACCAGCCGCACAATCTTATTCTGGATGAGCCGACTCGTGGACTGGATGTGAGCAGTATGCGGTTGCTGCGCCGCGTGTTACGCGCGCTGCGGTCGGCCGGGCGATGCATCCTGCTCTCCAGCCACGCGATGGCCGAGGTGGAGGAACTATCGGATGAGATCGTGATGATCGATGAGGGGAAAGTGATGCGCAGGGGCGCCCCGGGCGCTTTGATCGAGCAGGCAGGTGCACCTAATTTGGAAGAAGCCTTCATTCACTTTACCGCGCCAGCCGGCGCTCAGGATTTGCCATGTTGAGCGCCCTTACCAACGTGCTAATCAAAGAATGCAAAGATGCCAGTCGCGATCATCGCAGCATCATGGCGTCCCTGGCGTTCGCGATCTTTGGCCCGGTGTTTCTCTACCTGACACTCAACTCTATGAACGACAGCGAGACCGCGGAACAGCCAGTTGCAGCTGCCGTGGTGGGTGCGGCACAGGCGGGTGCGCTGATCACCTACCTACGCGAACATCGGGTGCGCCTGAGTGAATTTGATGATCCAACCGAAGCCCTCGCCGCGCTCAATGAAGACCTGCCGGTATTGATTCGTGTGCCCGAGGAGTACGCCAGCAACTATGCCGCGCGCATGCCGATTCAGGTCGGCATCACCGCAAACTTTAAATACGAGCAGGCACAGCTGGCGGCGCGGCGAGTAGCCGGCTTGGTAGATGAGTATGGTCAACGGGTCAGCCGCACACGGCTGATCGCGGCTGGCATCAGTCCACACCGGACTCGCGCCATATCCGCGCAAACCTACGACCTGTCCATCGCCGGCGGGCATGCCGCACGTATCAGCAGCACATTGATCTACGTGTTTCTCATCGCCGGATTCGTCAGCGGTGCATTTATGGCCGCCGATTCGGTGGCCGGTGAACGCGAGCGCCGTTCGCTTGAACCCCTGCTGGCGCAACCGGTAGCGCCGATGGTGCTGGCGATCGGCAAGTGGATTGCAGCAGGCGCAATCAGCGTACTGGTCTCCACCATCACCATTGTGTTTGGTGCGTGGCTGCTCGCCCGCGCACCCCTTGAGGCACTGGGGTTGCGTTTGCACCTGGATCCGCTCACGGTCGTCACCGGCGCGCTGGCGCTCGCACCGCTGGCGATGATGGCAGTCGCGTTGCAGATGCTGTTGGCGGCGCGGGCGAAAACCTATCGCGAGGCCGGCACTTACGCGCAGTTCACCATTTTTCTGCCGGTAGCGGTGGCGGGATCGATGATGCTCGGCAATGTGGATTTCGGCCCGTTGGGTGCGCTCGCCCCGATTACCGGGCAGACGATTAGCTTGCAAGACTTGTTTCTGGAAGGCCGCGCCGGATTAAGCAATCTGCTTGTGAGCTGCGCCACTACGCTTGCCCTGGCAATTGGCACGGTCTCGCTCACCGCCCGGCGCCTAGCAGACGAGGCAAGCCTGTAGCGCAATCTTACAACCTTGATGTGCCGGCATGCCCACGTCGGTACATCAAGGGCGCGTGCGCAATCTGCGAGTAAGCATTGTTCCCATCGCCCGGCGCTGTCAGACTCTGCGCCATGATCGTGCCGACTGAATCTCTCCGCTCAACCGCGGACCTGTGTAATGACGGGCACTGAGACGGGCGACAGCCTCTCGGGGCGCATCGTTCGCGGCGCGGGCTGGGTGGTTGCCATGCGTGTGGCCGTGCGCGGGTTGGGGATACTCAGCACGCTTATTCTTGCGCGCCTGCTGGTACCGGACGACTACGGCTTGATTGCCATCGCCACGCTGATGGCAACCGCCATCGAAATCCTGAGTTCCTTCAACTTTGAGCTGTGGCTAGTCCGGCACAAGGATCCTCAGCCACCGGACTACAACACCGTCTGGAGCCTTGGCCTGATTCGCGCGACGGTCACCGCGACCATCATGGCCGCACTGGCAGTGCCGGTGGGCGCGTTCTTTGCCGAACCACGGCTGGGTGATGTGGTTTACGTTTTGGCTTTCGCGATTTGGATCGGCGCGCTCGGCAACGTCGGCGTGGTCGACTTTCAGCGCAACCTACAATTCGACAAGGACTTCCGCTATTTCGCGGGCAGCAAGCTGGTCGCCTTTGTGATTACCGTCAGCTGCGCGGTGATCTGGCGCAACTACTGGGCACTGGTGGCCGGCATCGCAGCAGGCCACGTCGTCAAACTAGCCCTCAGCTACACCATGCATCCGTATCGCCCGCGCTGGTCGCTGGCGCAGTGGCGTCCCGCCTTTGAATTTTCAAAATGGCTGCTGGCCGGCAACCTGCTCACATTCGCCTATAAACGTTCCGATACCTTTATTTTGGGCAAACTGATGGCGACCCAAACGGTTGGCATCTACTCGATGGCCTTTACCCTGGCCAATCTGGCGTCCACCGAAGTGGTCACCCCCATTCGGCGGGTGCTGCTGCCGGGCTACGCGAAACTACTGGGCGACCATGATGCCCTATGCAACGGCTTTGTGAACGGCTTTGCGGTCATCGTGATGCTGGGTCTACCGATCGCCGCCGGCATCGGACTCACCGCCGACCCCTTGGTACGCGTGGCGTTGGGTGAAAAGTGGCTGGCCACCATTCCGGTGGTTCAGGTATTGTCGGTGTACGCGCTGGCGTCCATCGGGCTGGCTAACCAGGGGCCGCTGCTAGTCGCACTTGGGCGTACGCGTCTGATGTCGATGCTGATGTTGCTGGCCGCCGTCGTATTGATTCCGGCGTTCTGGTTTGCCGTGGCCCACGGGGGTATCCGTGGCGGTGCGATCGCGGCCAGCGGCGCCAACATGTTTCTGTTTCTGACCTCGCTGGGAGCGACTCTGCGGGTGCTCAAACTGCCGCTGCGGCGGGTACTAGCACCCGTGTGGCGCAGCGTCCTGGCGGCGGCGACAATGGCGCTCGCACTCAGTGCGCTGCAACGCACCGACTGGGCGGTGGCGCAGCATCCTGGTGTGTTGCTGAGCTGTTGCATCAGCGCCGGCGCGGCCCTCTACGCAC
Organism: uncultured Gammaproteobacteria bacterium; assembly: GCA_965369325.1. Lineage (GTDB taxonomy): Bacteria > Pseudomonadota > Gammaproteobacteria > Steroidobacterales > JBCBZW01 > CBDUQI01. Next base: position 338 of record CBDUQI010000280.1, on the reverse strand, counting down.
TAACGCTGCTGGGCTGCTGGCTGGCGAGCGGCAGACCAGCCGGCAGTGAGCAACTGTTGAACAACTATGTACGCGCCAGAGCCAAAGCGTGACACACTTAAACGACGCAGGCAGGCGCGATACAGCCTTCGGGACTCTGGCACCGTTGCGGTCATCATCCTGCCAATGAGCAACCGAGCACCGGGAACGACCTACCCATGAGCGAGACCCTCGGCAACGCGGCCAGCCCCCCCGACGCCCGACCCACGAAAGTCGTCGGCATTGGGCTCAACAAAAATTGTACCAAAACCCTTGGCACGATGTGTACTGCCTTGGTCTATCCTAACCGAAACTACGAT
>CBDUQI010000279.1:0-6421 GCA_965369325.1 uncultured Gammaproteobacteria bacterium | reverse complement strand
GTCTGGGGCATTAACGCAAATCCTTGTGTGGGCGCGGCGGCCTGACGCGTCAGGCCGATTGGTGTGAGTGGGTAATCTGGGGCTTCCTCGCCTGCTTTGCAAGGCCAGGCGGGCGTGCGGTTGCGGCCTCAGTTCTTGCGGTGAATTATGTAACCCGACAACCAGCTCAACGGTTCAGCCGCTTTGCCGAACACCGCCAGGGCGTCGGTGGCAGAGTGATGCAGTTCCTCGGCCCGGGCTTTGGCGGCCTCCAGCCCCAGCATGCTGGGGTAGGTGGGTTTGTTGCGGGCCTCATCGGCGCCGGGCACCTTGCCGAGGGTTTCGGCGTCGCCTTCCACATCCAGGATGTCGTCCTGCACTTGGAAGGCCAGCCCGGCGCACTCGGCAAAGCGACCCAGTTGTGCCAGATGCTCGGCGCTGATCTGCGGCTTGGACAGCGCCGCCAGCAGCACGCTGGCTTTGATCAGCGCGCCGGTTTTCAGCGTGTGCATGTGTTCCAGATCTTCCAACTGCATTTGCTGGCCGGCGGCATCTACATCAATGGCTTGTCCGCCCGCCATCCCGCGCGGGCCAGCGGCGCTGGCCAGCAACTCGATCATGTGCAGACGTAGGGCCGGGTTGGGCACCATGCGTTTGTCGCTCGCCAGGATCTGGAACGCCAGTACCTGCAGCGCGTCACCCACTAAAATGGCAGTGGCCTCGTCGAACGCCCGATGGCAGCTGGGGCGTCCGCGCCGCAGGTCGTCGTCGTCCATCGCGGGCAGGTCGTCATGCACCAGTGAGTAGGCATGAATCAGCTCGATCGCGCAGGCCGGCCCGTCCAGGCACTGCGGGTCCAGCCCGAGGACTTCGCCGGTAAAGTACACCAGCAGCGGTCGCATGCGCTTGCCGCCGCCCAGCACGGCGTAGCGCATGGCTTCATTCAGCTTTTGCGGGGGCTGGTCGGCGGCCGGCAGCCAGTGCTCAAACTGGCGCTGCACGCGCGCCTGATAGCTGCTGATTTTCTCTTGATAGGGCATACGTGCGGCGGGATTAGTCGCGCGGCTCGAAGTTTACCGGCTCATCCTCGCCTTCCCGCTTGAGCAGGATATCCACCTTTTGCTCGGCATCGCCCAACGCCTGGCGGCAGGAGCGGGTGAGATCGACGCCGCGCGCGAATCGCTCAAGGGTATCTTCCAGCGATAGTTTGCCCTGTTCCATTTGCTGCACCAGGGTCTCCAGTTCCAGCAGCGACTGCTCGAAATTGGGCGGGATATCTTTGGGTTCAGTCATGATCTTGCGGCCCCCGGAGGTGGTCGGGCGAGTGTTGAGCGCTTCCAAGGTGCCGCATGATAGGCAACCGGGGTGGCGCCGGCAATCGTCTTGAATGCGTCGGCCGCGATCCCACTGGCGCCCAGGCGCGCATAAACCTTGATTCTGACCGGCGCGCTTGGTTGACAGAGCAGGCCCCGCAGCGCGATGCTTCGCCTGCGACAACGTCAGGGGAGAGTCACGGCCAATCTGCCAGTTCCAAAACGGCGGAGCGCGGCCTTGCACCCTGTTTAGACTGAGTCTAATATGATGTATGCCGTCGATGCAAAACGCGGGTTGTGCGTGCATGGGCGTGGTATCCGAGCAATTCAATACTCGAGGAGATAGTTATGGAGCTGAGTGGCAGCAAGACTGAAGGCAACCTGAAGGAAGCATTCGCAGGTGAGTCTCAGGCCAATCGCCGTTACCTCTACTTCGCAGCCAAAGCGGACGTGGAAGGCTACAACGACGTTGCGGCCGTGTTCCGCTCTACCGCTGAAGGCGAGACCGGGCATGCACATGGTCACCTGGAGTACCTGGAAGCCGTGGGCGACCCCGCGACCGGCAAACCCATTGGCGGCACCGCGCTAAATCTGGAAGCCGCCATCGCCGGCGAGACCCACGAGTACACCGATATGTACCCAGGGATGGCGAAAACGGCCCGCGACGAGGGCTTTGATGAGATCGCCGACTGGTTTGAGACGCTGGCCAAGGCCGAGCGCTCTCACGCCAACCGTTTCCAGAAGGCGCTGGATACCCTGGACTAGTCTGCGCTGGGAATTGCTCACTTGTTCCGAGCCGGTGTGCCCGCGCAGGCACATCGGTTTCGGCGCGATGAGCACACCCGTTACCGCTTTGATTTCGCGGCGGACTTGGTGGGCCCGGCGGCACCGTAACCGCCGCACGGCGCACTGCCAGCCGTGGCAGCAGGCGGGTGCGGACGGATGCCAAACGCTCGCAGCGGCCACTCGCCGTACCTCGCCAGCGAACCGCCAGCCAACTCGGAGCCCCCAGCATGAGCAACACTAAGACCACGCCACGCGAAGGCAGCCTGGAGGCGCCAACGCGGCACCCGCTGGACTGGAAGTCCGAGACCTTTTACGACGAAGGCGCGCTGTTCGAGGAGATGGAGCGGGTGTTCGATATCTGCCACGGCTGCCGCCGTTGCTTCAGCCTGTGCAATTCATTCCCGACCCTGTTCGATGCAGTGGACGAGTCCGAGACGCTGGAGGTGGACGGCGTCCCTAAAGCGGCCTATTGGGATGTGGTTGATCACTGCTATTTGTGCGATATGTGCTACATGTCCAAATGCCCGTATGTGCCGCCGCACGAATGGAACGTCGATTTCCCGCACCTGATGCTGCGCGCCAAGGCGGTCGGCTTAAAAAAAGGGCGCCCCAGTACACGCGACAAGATTCTGAGCGCTACCGACACGGTAGGCTCGCTGGCCGGGATTCCGGTGGTTAACCAAGTGGTCAACGCGGTGAACCGCAGCGCTACCGGGCGCAAGATGGTGGAGAAGGCGCTGGGCGTGCATCCCAACGCGCCGGTACCGCAATATCAGAGCAAATCGCTGCGCAAACGCGTGGCTGCGCGCCCCACGCCCGCCCCGCAGGTGACCGCGACCGAGCACACCCGCGGACGGGTGGCCATGTTTCATACCTGCTACGGCAACCGCATCGATACGGACCTGGGCACCGACCTGATGGACGTGTTTGAGCACAATGGCATTGAGATTCGCTTGAGCCCGAAAGAGCAGTGCTGTGGCATGCCAAAACTGGAGCTGGGTGATCTGGAAGCCGTGGAGCGGGCGAAACAGGCGAACATTCCCATGCTGGCCGCCCTGGTGGATGAGGGCTACGACATCGTCTCGCCCATCCCCTCCTGTGTGCTGATGTTCAAGCAGGAGCTCCCGCTGATGTTCCCGCACGACCCGCAGGTCGCCAAAGTGAAAGCGGCCATTTTCGACCCGTTTGAATATCTGATGCTGCGCCATCGGGACGGCGCACTAAACACCGACTTCAAAAAGCCGCTGGGCACGGTGGCCTATCACGTCGCCTGCCACCTGCGGGTGCAGAATATCGGTCTGAAGACGCGCGATCTGCTGTCGCTTATTCCGCAAACCAACGTCGAGTCGATTGAACGTTGTTCCGGGCACGACGGTACTTATGCAGTGAAAAGCGAGTATCACGAGACCTCGCTGAAGATCGCCCGACCGGTCGCACGCAAAGTCACCCAGTCCAACTGCGACTACTACGCCAGCGATTGCCCGATGGCCGGTCGACAAATTGAGACCGCGATGGAGGCCGAGCAGCAACAGCCGCCGACCCATCCGCTGCGTTTGCTGCGCCTTGCTTATGGGCTGGGCGATGCATAAGTTCGACACCCACCGCCTGCACCCGGCGGCCGGTTAATCCCAATCACAGAGACTGGAGAGTATGGTGGCATCGCAAAAGCTGTCCCGTGACAATTTGATGAGCCTGGAGGCCTACGCCGAGCAACGCGACGCGTTCCGGGCCCGGCTGATGGAACACAAGAAGGAGCGCCGCGCGCACATCGGCCCACACGCGACGCTGATTTTTGAGGACTACCTCACCATGCACTATCAGGTGCAGGAGATGCTGCGCGCCGAGCGTGTGTTTGAGAGCGCGGGTATCGAGGAAGAGCTGGCAGCGTACAACCCGCTGATTCCGGATGGCAGCAACTGGAAAGCCACCTTCATGCTGGAGTACACCGACACCGCCAAGCGTCAGCAGGCCCTGGCCGAGCTGATTGGGGTGGAGAATCGGGTCTGGGTGCAAGTAGCGGGGCACGATAAAGTGTGGGCGATTGCCGATGAAGACCTGGATCGCACAACGGATGAGAAAACCTCCTCAGTGCACTTTCTGCGCTTTGAGTTGACCGCGCAGATGGTGGCGGCGGTGAAGGAAGATGCCGCTTTCGCCCTGGGGATCGCGCATGAGAATCTTACCGAGGCGCTTGATCCGGTGCCTGATGCGCTGCGTCGGCAGTTGGTGAACGATCTGGATTGAAGTCATCCGCGCGGCTGCAATCCGGACGGGCACGATCCTCAGCAAAACAATCTGAACCCGAATGATCTGGATGGGATGAACGCTTAGCGATGGAATCAAAACGCCGGCATCAGCCGGTGTTTTTGTATGCGCCCCGCAGCGCGTTGACCTGATACAATGCGCCCGCCTTGAACAGCCGCGTGAAAATGAAAAACACAGCATGATTGCCGACACATTGCCCCGCAAACCGAATGAGTCACGATGAGTAAAGGGTATACCGCCTCCGACATCGAGGTGCTGGCCGGGCTGGACCCCGTCCGCAAGCGCCCGGGTATGTACACCGACACCGCCCGCCCCGATCATATGGCGCGCGAGGTGATCGATAACAGCATCGATGAGGCGCTGGCCGGCCACGGCAAGAAGCTTGACGTGGTGGTGTACAAAGATGGCTCGCTGGAGGTCATCGACGACGGTCGCGGCATGCCGGTCGATCTGCACCCGGAGGAGAAGATTCCCGGCGTCGAGCTCATTCTGACCCGTTTGCATGCCGGCGGTAAGTTCTCTGACAACACCTATACGTTTTCCGGCGGCCTGCACGGGGTGGGCGTATCGGTGGTTAATGCGCTGTCCACGCGGCTGGATGTCACTATCCGTCGCGATGGCAAAGAGCATCAGATGGCCTTCGCCGGGGGTGAGCGCAAAACCAAATTGAAGGTGGTGGGCAAAGTGGGCAAGGCCAACACCGGTACCAGCCTGCGCTTCTGGCCCGATGCTAAGTATTTCGATTCCCCCAACTTCTCCATTCGACGCCTGCAGCATCTGTTGCGCGCCAAGGCGGTGCTGTGCCCGGGGCTGCTGGTGCGCCTGCGGGTAGAGAAGAGCAATGAGAAGTTTGAGTGGCAGTACGAGGACGGCTTGCCGCAATACCTGATGGATGCGGTAGGCGATGCAGCGAGTATCCCGGCCGCGCCCTTCGTGGGTCACCTTGAGACCCAGAACGAGCAGGCCCACTGGGCCCTGTTGTGGTTACCCGAAGGTGGGGAGCAGGTGGCCGAAAGCTACGTGAACCTTATTCCCACGCCGCAGGGCGGCACCCACGTGAATGGCCTGCGCATGGGCATGACCGAGGCCATGCGGGAGTTTGTCGACTTCCGCTCATTGCTGCCGCGCGGCGTCAAGCTGGCGCCGGAGGATGTGTGGGACAAGGTGGGGTTTGTCTTGTCGGTGAAGATGCGCGACCCGCAGTTCTCCGGCCAAACCAAAGAACGCCTGAGCTCGCGAGAGAGCGCCGCGTTTGTATCCACTGCCAGTAAAGATGCCTTTGCCCTGTGGCTGAATCAGCATCCAGAGACCGGCGAGCAAATCGCCCAGTTGGCCATCGACGCCGCGCAGAGCCGCTTGAAGGCTGGGCGCAAAGTTGTGCGCAAGCGGGTGGTGGCGGGCCCTGCCTTGCCCGGCAAGCTGGCTGACTGTGCCAGCCAAGACGCGACCCGTACCGAGTTATTTTTGGTGGAGGGCGATTCGGCCGGCGGCTCTGCCAAGCAGGCGCGCGGGCGCGACTTCCAGGCGATCCTGCCGTTGCGCGGGAAAATTCTGAACACCTGGGAGGTAGAGCCCTCGCAAGTGTTGGCCAGCCAGACGGTGCACGACATCGCGGTGGCTGTGGGCATCGAGCCAGGCTCGCGCGATCTTAAGGGCCTGCGCTACGCGCGCGTGTGCATTTTGGCCGACGCGGACTCCGACGGTCAGCACATCGCGACGTTGATTTGCGCCCTGTTCCTGCGCCACTTTCGCCAGTTGGTCATGGATGGGCATGTGTATGTCGCGATGCCGCCGTTGTTCCGTATCGACGTGGGCAAGCAGGTGTTCTACGCGCTGGATGAGGCCGAACGCGATGCGCGTCTGGAGCGAATCAAAACCGACAAACTCAAAGGCAAAGTCTCCGTCACCCGCTTTAAGGGGCTGGGCGAGATGAGCCCCTCGCAGTTGCGCGAGACCACTATGGCCCCGGAAACCCGGCGCCTGGCGCAGCTAACCGTCGAGGGCAAAGACCACGCCGATGAGCTTATGGACATGCTGCTGGCCAAAAAGCGCGCTGCCGACCGGCGCCGCTGGCTGGA
>CBDUQI010000278.1:0-6436 GCA_965369325.1 uncultured Gammaproteobacteria bacterium | reverse complement strand
TCGGCGATGTGATCGTCTCAGCCGGTGAGGCTGCGTTGCTGGCGGCGGCCAGCGGCGGCGGCGGCGGCGAGGCTGGCACAGGCGTGGCAGAAGGATGATGCGCAGAGGTTTGTGAGGGCGCGGTCGGTGCAGCACTCGGATTTACCCCGGTACCCAGTGCGGCTTCACCTCTGGTGCCGCTCAACCATTCATCGATTTCCGAGCGATACGCGAACACCGTGCTGCGCTTTGCATGTTTGTGCCGATGGACGGGCAACTGCTCGCACAGCTCCCACCGCCGCACCGTTCGCACACTGCGATTCAGATAGTTGGCGATGGACTTCCAGGAGTCCAGCCGATCCGTTGGCTCGTGACGGGTCATGTATTGTTTCTTAGTCTGTGCTTGTGTTGCGTACCATCCTGATCATCGGCGCCTCGGGTGTAGGTGCCACCACCTGCTTACAACCGCTACCGATATATTTGGAGCAAACATCCCAGAAAATCAGGGCTATTTGTTTTACAGCCTCATTAAACTTAATGCAAGAAGCCGCCGGGGCGACTTTGTGCCCCTGCGATACTTTCACATAACACCATTTATGGCGATCTAGTGGACGAGCTGAAAATTGCCCTTCAGGCGACGCCGGCCGATCCGGACCGCGAAGGGAAGTAGGTGGCATAGGTGTCGCGGGACTGCCACAGAGGGCGGTGAGAGCTAAGACGGTAAAACGCCGGGGTACGCGGCGGACCTTAATCTGGACATAGTCCAGCCAAATGCCTAATTTTGGTGCACTTATATATTCGCACCCGGCCTCGCGGCGGTGCAGCAATTTGTGCATGCGCCTGCCTTGGGCAGGCTAGGTTTGCCGCCTAACGACGTCGCCCCGTATACGGCCGTTGCGTTGGGGGCACACAGGGCGAACGATGAATCGAGCCACGACGAGACCCCGCATCTGGACGGGCAACCAACGCCCAAATGCCTAAGCGACTAAACTTAAAGGTAACTTTAACTATATGAGGGTTAGCACCAATGGCAAGCCGCTCTGCGCGCAAGCACCGCGGGCTGGCGCGCTAACCCGCGAGTAGCAGACGGATATCAGGCAGCATGTCTTCCACCGTCGCGTTGGGCGGGTACTTCAGGCGTAAACGTCCCTGCGGATCGAATAGAAAATAGCTGCCGGTATGATCAACGTAATAGTAGCTGTCGGTGCCGGGGCCTTCCTCCGGCTGGCCGTACTGCACGGTCAGCCCGAAACTTTCTCGCAGCCCTTCGATCTCATCAAACGTGAGCGCCAGACCGTTAAACGTTTTATTAAAGTTGGGTACGTACTTCGCCAGCTTCTCTGGCGAGTCGCGATACGGATCCACCGAGCAAAACACCACTTCGAATTTGTCCGCGTCTTCGCCCAACTGCTGATGCAGTTGCTGCATTTTATACAAGCTCATGGGGCACACATCGGGACAATAAGTGTAGCCGAAGAACACGATAGCGACCTTGCCCTTGTGTTCACTCAAATCAAACGCAGAACCGTCCCAATTTGTACCTGTTAATGCAGGTGGGCCGGACAGGCTGCCAGATACCACATCACCATTAAACTTGGGGCTGGAACATGCGCCAAGGCTGACACTCAGCCCGATTAGGCAAGCCGCCCGCACACCGTGCCAGGGAGTCCGCTGCTTGTGTTGTCTCATCATCCTTGCCTCTCGACTGCCCGGACCCTGTCACGGCGTCCGGTCGGGGATCTAGTTAACGCAGAGCAGCTACGGCTGCCCCTGCTCCAATAAGTACGTTAGCAGGTCGGCCGCGTCCTGCAGGTTCACCAGACTGGCGTAGGGCGGCATGCTGCTAGGCGTATCGCAAGCGCCGCCAGGACAACTGGGCGCCACAAACGCGTCCGGCTCGATTATCGCCTCATAAATGTACTGCGCCGCCGAGCGTCCCTCCTGCCGCGTTTGCGCTGCAATGCCAATCCCGGCCAGATGCGGGCCGACCGTATTACTGCCAATCGCACCCGGCAAACCATGACAGCCAACGCACCCGTAGCGCCCGATAAACAGCGCCTGCCCCCGATCCGCGTTACCGAGCGGCAACAATAGTTCAGCCACCGGCGGCAACGCCACCTCGCCGCCACGCGGGCGCAGGTGATAATGCTCCGCGGGCACGGGAATGGGCAAGTGAGCCACCTGGCCATCGCGCCGCCACTGCACCTGCAGACGGCCGTGCGGATCGCTGGTATCAAAATCAAAATGCAGCGCGGTATTCACCGTCTGCGTTGGCAGCAGCGGTGCCCTGCCGGTGGTCGCGCCCATCGGTGGTACTTCTTCACCGTACTCCGGCACCAAGAAAAACTCTGAACCGTCAAAAACCCGCGGCCCATCACCCACATTGGTAAAGGCCATCTCCACGGTTACACGCTGCTTACCCCACTCGGGCATATCCGGCATCATGGTGGAGGGCTTTTGAAAGTTCTCCCCGTGATCCATCTGATCAAGCAGCCAGCGGGCCTGCACCAGATCCATACGCAACCCATCGATGGTGGCCTGCTGCACAGGGATTTGCGTGGCGTCACGCGCCACCAGCCACCATCCGCCTGCCGCCAACACCAGCGCGAGTAGAAAAATCATTATGGCGGGCTGTCGCCACCAGCCTAGTGCGATCTGATGGGCCTTCTGCTCACGTTGGGCCGCACGGCGTTGCGCCCCGCGTCCAGTGCTCTCGCTCATTCGGTGTTCGACTCTAACGGCAGCGCGGTTCGCAGACCCAAATAATCCGTGCGGTCAATGGCGTAAAGCCGGTAGCGGTTGTTCGCGCGCATGTGGTCGGCCTCTAACAGCATTGCGCCGCCGCGTAACGAACGAAACTGGCTTTTCTCAAGCGCCACCGGATTGCGCTCGGGCGCGTTTGCGTAGAAATCCGCGTGATAATAATCCAGCACCCATTCATAGGCGTTGCCAGCCATATTCAGCGCACCGTAGGGCGAAGCGCCGGCTACACAACAGTCCACCGTTCCCATCGCCGTGTCAGCGATGGGGTTTGCTTTCCACACGGCTTGCTCAACCGTGGGGGGCTCGTTGCCCCAGGGGAATATACGCCCGTCGGTGCCGCGCGCCGCCTTTTCCCACTGTGCCTCTGTGGGCAACCGCTTGCCGGCCCATTCGGCGTACTGCAACGCATAGTTCCAATTGACGTTGGTCACCGGCAGGTTGTCGGCCAAGCCCCAGTCGGGTGGCTCGGGGTAGGGCATTCGTGAGTTCACATGATCTGCGAACGGTAGCTGCGAGAGCTTCCACTGGCGCCAGGACACCTCGTATTTATCAATATAATAGGCGTCCAGCCAGATTTCCCGTTGCGGCTGCTCGTTGCGTTCGCCGTCCGCTGGGCTGCCCATAATGAACTTGCCGGCCGGTACGAACACCATGAGTGACTGATCTTTGCTCCAAAGATACTCCCCGTTGGTCTCGGCGCGGTTCATGCCCAAGGGCATGCGCTCGCCGTGCCAGCCCGTGCGCTCGTGCTCTTTGGCGATCACGCTGGCGGACAGGGATGCGGTAGCGCCCAGGGCGAACGCGATCCTTGCCAACACTGAACAAATTGCCGTGCGTCCTTGTTTTTTCATGCCTATGCGTTCTCAAACTGCTTATTGCGGTGATTATTCTAGCAGGCCCCACCTTGCAGATGGCAGCGCGCAGACGAAAGTGCCCGCGCTCACGCGCGGGCACTTGCGGTTTTATGTGCGCATCTATCGAAGATGCGCTTGTTGCACCAGGTTACAGCCTGACGTTGCTGGCACCGCCACCTGCTGATTTCACACAAACGCTGTCGCCTGCGACATCGTCCGTGCTCACCTGCAGTTGCCATGCACCAGAACCACGGCGTACCGCACTGCTACCCAGCAGCTTGCCGGTACACTGCCCGTCAACCACTTCACCCGAGTGTACTCGCACCATCCGTGCCGTATCACCCGCAGGACGTCGCCCGACGATGCCGCTGATGTTCAGCCACTGCTGGCCACCCACCTGGCTGCGCTCGATATCCCCGATGGTCACACGGTCAACACCGATAGCGCTTTCCTCATCTTCGGTCACTCGCAGGATGTGCCAGAGACCGCCCTCCATGAACGGCTGGCGCCGATCCATGAACAGGTAGTCACCTGGTGCCCCGGCGCCATCGATGTACGAAGCATCAATGGACATCCCCGGTGCCAGTGCATCACTGAACACCTGCTCGGAACGCGACATCCCCGGCTCTTGCAGATAGCGGTGCCCTTCAAGCGTCGGCACATGCATCTGCTCGCCCCAGGCATGGGCGATACGGTAGGTAAGCGGTGTACCGGTTGCGACAGATACCACTGTCCCAGGGTCACCCCACACCTCGGAGTCGAACACATCGCCCGGCTGGAACAGCTGGTTGCGCAGACCCAGCGGCTCGGATGCGTAGCTGATGCCATTGCTGCCTTCCACATCGACCGGATACGGCATGGTGTTCTGACCGATGCGAGCATCCTGGTCGTTGAACAGAGCAACCACTTCACGCGTGGTAACGCCGTTTGTGGTGATGTCGGCCTGAACGCCGCCACCGCCCTGTGGCAAATCGCCGTCCCCGCCCGGATAGGCATAGGTGGAGCCTGCCGGCTCAACCACCGCACCCAGGAAGGCACCGCTTCGGACCGAATCAATGTCACCCAGGTTGAGCCCCAGCACAATACCCAGCTCGGCATCGGCATAGAACTCATAGGTGCGGCTTTCGCCCGACGCTACAGTCGAATCGTAGTTAAGGCCAATCGCCGCGCCGTAAGAACGCTGAGGATCGAAGACCAGCTCACCAAGGCTCACCGAGGAACGCTCGGTAGACCGCTCGTTCGCCAGCTCAACCCGCAGGCACTCGCCGTGGTTGGCGCGCAGAACCACCGGTGTACGCACTTCGTCCTCGTACTCGCCCTGATCATCCGGGAACTGATACGGCACCGCCAGCCGGTCAGCCGGCAGGAAGTCGTTGTAGCGAATATCCGCATCCGTAATGGCGATGGAGTAGTCCCGTACGGGGGCACCCGGCGGGCAAGCATCGCCCGGACCGTCATCCAGCGATGGCGGTGCCTCACCTGTCCCTGCCGTGAGGTCCGGGAAGGTCCCGTTGGCGCCAGGGAACGGCCTGTCGGGCAAGCGGCGTAAGCCTGACTGCAGGCCATCGAACACACGGATCAGACCCCAACCACCAGACTCGAAATCGCGTCCTAACGTGCTGTAGTACAGGTAATCCCCTGGATAGCCACCGGTACCGCCGGCACCGCCTTCCAGGGACACGTCAAAGCGCTCCGAGATGCCGATAAACTGCGCATCACGGGTGTCACTCTCAGCGGTGTTGCGTTCCGAATCAAACCGGTGCCCGGTGACACGGATGCCACCAACGCGTTCGACCACACCCATCCCGCGAATCACCACCGGATCGCCTACGTAGGCCTGTACCAGTGGCGTGTGCGGATCGCCGTGGGTTACCGATGAGAAGCGATAAGCGCTGTCGTCGCCGATATCCGGCCGTAAGCGCCACGGTTCTGCCGTGAGGTTAATGGTGCCACCGCCTAAGGTGAAACGCCCTTCAACCGGGTTGTTGTTGTGCAGGAACATCATGAACTCGCGGAACGAGCCATTCACCCCTGCCGCCACCGGCTGACCGCCGGCATCGGCGTCCACGCGCACATCAACCACACCGCCGGCTCGCACGACCTGGCCCGTTTGCGGGTTGTGATAACTAGACCCCTTCGGCTCCACGATGTGAGCGCCAAACAAGCCGTGATCCCAATCCTTGAACTCCACGTGAGTGTGGAAGAACACCGTGCCGAAGTCGACATCGGAGTACCAGTTGTAACGCACAAACTCTACGCCGACCGCCTCGGTGCGACGGTGAGTCACCCGCAGAGGCTCTTCGAGCACGATGGTATTGGGATTCGGAATTGACTGAATCTTGTGCACTTCGGTACACGGCAGTGGCTGACCAGCGTCATCCACCCCACACACCCCTTCACCCAACCCGACGCCCAGCCAGATACCTGGCCGCAAACGATCGGTGTTGGTCACGCGGAGCACTCGCGTACCCGCCTGAGCTGGACGCAGCAGTTTACGGTTCTCGGTGGCGTACGGACGCACAGACTGCTCATACGAGAAGCCGGTGATCACACCATCCGATGCCTGAGTGTCGAACTGCACAAAGTGACTGTGGATATTCGTCTTGGAGAAGCCCTTGTTAAGCGGCCCGTCCGGGATCTTGTTGGTGAAGGTAATCTCCACACAATCACCCACGTTGGAGCGAATAGCCAACGGTTCGGCCGGCTTCACGTTATCACGAATATCCTGCTCATCCTCGTTGAGCACGAAAATCATGCCATCCGGGTCCATCTTGTCCTCAGTCACCTGTATGGGCAACGTGATGGAACTGACCGGGTAGTAGCGATTGAAGGTCTCGCCG
>CBDUQI010000277.1:0-6457 GCA_965369325.1 uncultured Gammaproteobacteria bacterium | reverse complement strand
TCTGAAAACGCTTCAGTTTATCGACTGCCATCATTTTTGCCACCAGATCGGACACGCTGCCGGATAATTCCGGATTCGCCTTGCTCACCGGCGGCGCTTTGCCCTGCACGTGTTGGTACATCACCGACATCTGATCACCCTCCGAGTAGGGTGGGGTACCGGTGAGCAGTTCGTAGAGAATGACCCCCAGGCTGTAGATATCCACACGTTGGTCGATGTCCTTGCCCAGGATTTGCTCCGGCGCCATGTACTTGGGCGAACCGATAACATATCCGGTTTTGGTCAGGTGAGTGTCGGCATTGAGCGCCGAGGACACACCGAAGTCGCAGATTTTGACCAGATCCTTGTCGTTGATAAGGATATTGGCGGGCTTCAAATCGCGGTGCACGATATGCACTTGGTGTGCGATAGCCATGCCGGTTGCCACATCGGAGGCAATCTGCAGGGCACGTGAGCGCTCGCAGGCCTTTCGATTGGCCACTTCGGCATTCAGCGGGCGGGATGGAAAATACTCCATAGAGATGGCATTAAGGCCCTCGATGGAGAGAAAGTCGTACAGCCGGATCACATTTCGGTGGGTAATCTTGCGGGCGTTGCGCACTTCGTGAATGAAGCGCTGCATGGTTTCTTTGTCTTCGGCAATGTTTTTATTCAAGAATTTTAGCACCAGGCGCTCTTCGACCACGGTGTCCTGCACCAGCAGTACAGTACCGAATGCTCCGCGTCCGATCTGCTCGATGTAGTTGTAGCGATTGCCCAACACCTGGCCTGGCTCCAGCGTGGTGATGTCAAATCGCTCCACCTCGGCCGCTTCGGGCGGCAGCGGCGGCGGAGTGTCGGGCAGCGGCGGAGGTGCGGCAGGCCGACTGCTCGCGCTGGCAGGTGCGCCCGCACTGTCTTCCAGTAGCGTGTTGGCGGGTGCGGCCATCTGTTGCGCGCGCGCGTTGGCTTGCACGGCGGTGGGCGAAAGCCGCGCGTTCAGATCGTTCAGCGCCTGCTTTGCCGCCACTTCGATATCGGGATCGGGGTGGCGCGAGAGCCCCTGCAGCTCCGCGCAAAGCGTCTCCAGGTGCTCCTGCTCGCACAAGCGGCTGAGCGCGTGCATCGTCTCGATTTTTATGTCTTTCTCGGACCGATCCAGCAGCGGCATCAGCCGTGGCACGATGGCGCGATCGCCGAGCGAGGTCAGGGCGCGGATGACGACCGGAACGCTTTCCGGTTTGCCGCCCAGCATTTTGGCCAGCGCGGGAATGGCCCGCTGGTCGCCCAGATTAGCCAGTGCGTCGGCGGCCCGCTCACGCACCCACCAGTCTTCATCTTCGGTGGCCTTGATGAGGTAATCGAAGGCTTGCTCGTCACGGGTGGAGTTAATGATCTCGATAGCTGCGCGGCGCACGTCCTCATCGCGGTCTTTAAACAGCTCCAGGACCGCGCTGATGACGCGTGGCCCGCCGATGCTCGCCAGTGCATCGGTGGCGCGTGAGCGCACCCACCAGTCGTCGTCTTTTAGGGCGCTCAGCAGATCTTTGACATGATCCGGCGAGCCGATCTCGTTCAGCACCTCGACCGCACTGCGTCGGGCGAATTCGTTTTCATCCTTCAGCACGCCTACCAGATGGCGTCCAGTCTCCGGATGGTTAAGACGTGAGATGACATCTACCGCGGAGCTTTGAACCTCGATATCGTTGTCCCGTAGCATCTCGCACAACTGGTCGATCTTAATCTGCTGAGGCATCAGCGATAGGGCTTTAAGGGTGGCGTTGCGCACCTTCTTATCCGGGTCGTGAAGCTGGCCGTGCAGGGCGGTGGCCACTTCCGGGCGAGCAAACCGGCCCAGGATCTCGGTGATGAAGCGGCGCACATGTCGGTCTTTGCCGTTCATCCGGTCGATCAGCTCCGGCAGCATGTCCTCGTTCACCATCGCACTGATAATCCGGAACAGCGATTCTTTTTCTTTCGCCTCAAGATCGTAGGCCCGACGCATTAAGGTTCGCACGTCCAGTTTGTCTTTGTGTGCGTCTAGAATTTCGATCAGGCGCGCCTTGGCCACATCTGGCTGATCCAGCAGGTCGAGCAGAGTGTTGGGATCGTAGCTGTCGTGGGTGGCGAGGGCCCAGGAGATACCCTGCAGCACCTTGTTATCGGTGCTGGTGAGTGCATCGCGGTAGTGGGGAAGCGATTTCTGATTCAGCATGCGGCCCAGCACATCCACGTAAGTCATGGTTTGCTCGCGATCGGCGGTGGGCAGGGCGTCGATCAGCTTGGGCACGGCGGCCGGACCCAGGTCGACCAACCGGTCGATGATCTTCTGCGCGTGGGTGGTATTGCGGTCTTCAATCGAGGTCAGCTGCATAAGCAGCCGCTCGGCCTGCATCGATTTAAGGATCTTCACCACACGCCCCCGACCGGGAGGCATGCCGACGCCGTTGCGCAAACGCGCAGCGCATCCGCAATATCATGGACCTCGGCTACCTGATCGGGCAGACGGTTGCGCGGCGGGGGGCTAGTCATTGCTTATGAATGGGTTCCTAGTCGCCTGTCTTGGCTTATTCTCGGCGGCCAAATGTCATGGTATAGATGGCCGCGTCACAGATTCCGTCCGCAAGAGTAGTACCAAAGGGACGCGCTGAACGAGCGCCGAGTCCCAGAAGTTTACAATAAACATCATGTGCTTACAGCTGAATCTGCCATCTTCGATCAGAACCTGAGCCGATCCGCGCCGGTTAACAGGCTGCGCTTGGCGCTCCGCCTGCTATAGAATCCGCGCTCACGAGCCCTCAGGAGTACCTTTCCAGCATGTCAGATTCTATCAAAGAGCGGGTGGACAAGGCGCTTAAGGCGTTTATCGACCCGGTGATCGAGGTAAGTCCGCTTGCCGGGGGCGTGCTGGAGCACGCTGAATTGGACGATGGCGTATTGGATGTACGCATTCGGCTGGGCTTTCCGGCGGCCACATTCGCGGACGAACTTGGCGACCGGCTGATCGACTATCTACGCGACTGCGCCGGGCTGGGGTGCGATGTGCGCGCGTGCCGGGTGGGGTTTCGCAGCGAGATCCGCAGTCATGCAGTGCAGCGCAACTTAAAGCCGATAGGGGCGATTAAAAATATTGTTGCCGTGGCATCCGCCAAAGGCGGCGTTGGCAAATCCACCACCGCCGTGAATCTGGCGCTGGCGTTGGCAGGCGAGGGCGCGCGCGTGGGGTTGCTGGATGCGGACATCTACGGGCCCAGTCAGCCGCGTATGCTGGGGCTGCGCGGTCAGCATCCGCAGAGCCGCGATGGCAAAACGCTGGAGCCGCTACAGGCGCATGGCATTGTGGCTATGTCGATCGGCTTCCTCATTGATGAGGATCAGCCGATGGTGTGGCGCGGCCCGATGGTCACCCAGGCGTTGAATCAGATTATCAGCGAAACCGATTGGGGCGAGCTGGATTATCTAATCGTCGACATGCCGCCAGGGACGGGCGATACCCAGCTGACCATGTCGCAGCGGGTACCCGTAAGCGGGGTGGTTATTGTGACCACGCCACAGGACATTGCACTGCTGGACGCTCGCAAGGGCCTTAAGATGTTCGAGAAAGTTGAAGTGACCGTGCTCGGCATCGTGGAGAACATGAGCACACATATCTGCTCCAACTGCGGACATGAAGAGCATATTTTCGGCGCGGGTGGCGGGCAGAGAATGGCGCAGGAGACGGGGGTGGAGTTCCTCGGCTCGGTACCGCTGGATATTGCTATTCGCGAGCAGGCCGACAGCGGCCGGCCAACCGTCAGCGCCGATCCTGGCTCGGCGTTGGCCCGCGCCTATCGCGATATTGCCTTGCGTTCGGTAGCGCGCCTGGCGGGCGCTGGTAAAGACTATTCCCGACATTTTCCAAATATTGTTGTTGAGGACACATGAGCGTTAAATCAGATAAATGGATTCGCCGGATGGCACGCGAGGAAGGGCTTATCGAGCCGTTCGAGGCCGGGCAGGTGCGCAGCGTGGATAACCGCAAGGTAATCTCCTACGGTACCTCCAGTTACGGCTACGATGTGCGCTGCGCGCGCGACTTTAAAGTGTTCACCAACATCAACTCCGCCGTCGTGGACCCGAAGCAGTTTGATCAAAATAGCTTCGTGGACGTGCAGGCGGATGAGTGCATCATCCCGCCCAACTCTTTTGCGCTGGCGCGCACGGTGGAGTACTTTCGGATTCCGCGCGATATTCTGACTATCTGCCTGGGTAAATCCACTTATGCCCGTTGCGGCATTATCGTTAATGTGACGCCGCTTGAGCCTGAGTGGGAGGGGCATGTGACGCTGGAGTTTTCTAACACCACGCCGCTACCTGCCAGGATCTATGCCAACGAAGGGGTGGCGCAGGTGGTGTTCCTGTCTTCGGACGAGCCCTGTGAGACCTCTTACAAGGATCGCGCGGGTAAGTACCAGGGACAGACCGGGGTCACGTTGCCCAGAGCTTAGGGACGGCACAATATGCGCTTGCGGCGTGCGCCCCGGCATCAGTCACCGGGACCGGCCGCTTAAGGCTTCGTTGCCGAGCTGGCTTGCGGCGCCGCATCGGCCGCGAAGTGGTGCACCTTAAGCACGGTATTGATCTTCAGCTGTTCGCCCTTGAACTGCTTCATCTGCACGATCAGGTGGCCCAGTTGCGGCGCCAGCCAGTAGAAGTTCTCCCGGCTTGAGCCCTTGCGCTGCGCACGCAGCTTGATGGCCTCGAAGGTGCCGGCCTCCGTTTCCACGCTTTCCCGACCGAGTACCTGAACGGCGTAGGTGCGTAGTTGATTTTTGTCTATCGTCGTGTATTGCGACAATGCCTGTCCGTTGCTGAACTGGTACATCAGTACGACGGGGAGCAGCGAGCGATCCAGCACGCCGTGGCTGAGTGATAGCTCCACCGGCGCTTCGCGTTCGTACACACTGGTGGCGGTGCCGCCGTGCCAGTCGAATTGAATATGGGTGTCGCCATTGGCATTGCGTTTGCCACCATCCGCATTGAATTCGAGGGGTTGGGGGCCGTCGCCGGCGAACACAAAGCGGCTGAATTCAGTCGGTTTGCCCACCACCATCCGCGCCAGCCCGCGGCGGGCCTTGGTGTTCGACTCCAGCACGTAAGCTTGCGAGGAGGGGTCCTGGCGCATGGTCATGTTCAGCTCACCCACACGGCGCTGATCGTACTTGACTGAATACGTCGCAGAAAATGGCGCCGGGATAGCCGCTTGCGGCTTCGCTATCGCCACCCCGAGCAGCAAGGCCCCAGCCAGCACGGCCAGGGCGCAGCGTGCCAGCCATCGAGCCCCGGTACGCGCGGGCTTCTGGGGGCAATGTGAGCCGCGATCGGCCGGTCGGTTGACGTGCAAACTTCTTATCCTCTCGCAAGTCGTTATCGGGTTGAAGGCCAATTATGAGAAGTGCCGGCTGAATGCGGCCTGAAGTAAAGTAACTGGGTGTGGTTCATGGCGTGAATACCACCTGTTGCTGGCCAGGGGCGATATGGCCCAGCACCCAGGCCTGCTCGCCGTGCTCACGGCATACGCTGAGCGTGTGTTGTGCCTGCTCAGCGGCGACCACTAGCACCATGCCGATACCGCAATTAAATGTCCGGTACATCTCGTTTTGTTCTATCTGCCCGTGCGCTTGCAGCCATTGAAACACGGCGGGCATGTCCCAGCTGCCTGGCTCGATGACGGCATCCAGATGGGCCGGCAGCACGCGTACCAGATTGCCCGGCAATCCGCCGCCGGTAATGTGGGCCGCCGCATGCAAGCCCACGGCCTCGTGCGCGGCCAGCACCGAGCGCACATAAATGCGGGTTGGGCTCAGCAGCACTTGCGCCAGATCGGTACCTGCCAGTGCGCCGTCCGGCGCCGCACCGATACCGCCAGTGGCATCGAGTACGCGGCGGATCAGCGAATAGCCGTTGGCGTGTGGGCCGGATGAGCCCAGGGCGATCATGACATCGCCCGCGCTCACCGCCTGTGGGTCGATCAGACGGTCCCGTTCGGCGATGCCGACGCAAAATCCGGCCAGATCGTAGTCCGCACCTTCGTACATGCCCGGCATTTCCGCCGTTTCGCCGCCGATCAGTGCGGCGCCCGCCAACTCGCAACCGCGCGCGATTCCCTCGATGACCGATTGCGCAACATCCACGTCGAGCCGTCCGGTGGCGTAGTAGTCGAGAAAAAACAGCGGCTCTGCGCCCTGAACGACTACATCATTTGCGCACATACCGACCAGATCCACGCCCACACCTTCGTGCCGGGCACAGTCGATGGCCAGGCGCAACTTGGTGCCGACCCCGTCGGTGCCGGAGACCAGCACCGGTGCGCGGTACTTGTCCACCGGCAGTGCGAACAGCCCTCCAAAGCCGCCCAGCGAGCCCATGACACCCTCCCGGCGGGTGCGCGCGACGGCCGGTTTTATTCGTTCGACCAGCGCGTCGCCAGCCTCAATAT
>CBDUQI010000276.1:0-6518 GCA_965369325.1 uncultured Gammaproteobacteria bacterium | reverse complement strand
CGACGCCTAACCCTGGTCCCAGGTCCGCGTTTTCCCGTGCTTCGCGCTCTTTTCAACAAATTGGATAATCATGCCCACGATGTCGTTTGCTCGTCGCGTTTTCAATCCGCTCGAGACCTGGGCTGGAGTTCATTTGCATAGTCAGCGCCGCCCGCCTTGCGCCTCAGGCTGATACTCGAACGCCCCCACATCCACCTCTGCGCCCAGTACGCGCGGTTGCCCCGCGTGGTCGGAACGGATGCCCTGCGCGAACGCTTTGTCACCCGCATCCACCAGTGCGCTGTTAGGACGCAGGCGCAGATCGCCATTGGGGGCGTCCACAAAGGTCTCGGCGGTCGCGTCGCCTTTGATGAACCTATCCTCATCAGTTGCCCCGAACGGCATACGACCCAGCACGACATTGCTCTGCACCACGGCACTGGAAAAACTGCCGCTCACCGCACGGCTCTGCGGACAATAAAACGCGTTGTTAGCGATCACCACATCGCGAGCGCCGTGCACCTCAAACCGAGCGCACACCGCTACCCCGCCGTGCACAGTGTTGTTCAACACCTGCACGTTGCGCACCGAGGGTACCGGCGCCCGGCGCTTCACATGAATTCCGGTCGCGGTCGAACCAAGAATCACGTTGTTGCGCACGACGGCATCCGCGCTAACGAGAATGGCCTCGGCGCAGTTGTACAGCAGGTTATTCTCGATAACATTCGGCGCTCCCACCCCGTGCCCGTAGGCAAAAATGCAGGGGAACTGCTGCCCCACCGTTGTATCGTGAATACGGTTGCCACGCACAACATTCGCGAACGAGCGGAACTTGATTTCAATTCCGTCATTACCGCCGCCGCGATCACTGCGTAAATGATGTATATAGTTATCTTCGATCAGATGATGGCTGGCGATACAACTGCCATCGTGGCAACCGATGTACATGCCCTCACCCGTCGTGCCCCCCAGACCGGTGCTGTACACCTCGTTCCCGCGCAGCACAAACCCGTGAGTATCACCGCTATTCATCCGAATCGCGTTGTCGTAAACATCAAATACGGTGTTGTGTTCAAACACAATGTGACTGCTGCCGCCCATAAAACGCACGCCCGCACTGCCATACTGAAAGCGCAGTCCGCGAATCACCAGCCAGGCGCCGGTAATCTCAATATTGTTGTGACGAGTACTGCTGGCTCGCGGACGGGTAATCAGCACGTCGGCGCCGGAGGCAGCGCGCACAGTAATCGGCGCCTCGCGGGTGCCACTGCTGTGAATACGACGCGCACAACCCTGCGCATAAACGCCGCCGTGCAGAACAATCTCATCACCTGGCACGGCGCGGTTCCACACGTTCTCCAGTGCCTCATCGCAGGTGTCGGTCATGCCGGTGGGATACAGCTCAATCACCTCACCGCGCGCGGGCAAAGTAAACAGCAACAGCAACAGCAATCGGATAGTCCAGCGCACGCGCGCAGCGGCCGTGCGCGCCGCACGAACAGCACAGCCTGGATGATTGAGAGAGCGGTTAGGCACCATGCATGCCTCCCGGCGCCTGAGACCGGCCCGAGGCCTGCCCCCGCATGACGCTAGCGAATATCACATAGACAGTGATAGTACATGCCGCGAGGGTCGTTCCAGCGCGTTAGCTGCTGCAGTTGTCGCAGCACCCCATCGGCGGCCTGCCGCAAACCGCTGCCAGAGGCCATCGCCGGGCTGCGGTGTACCCGCGCGGCAATGCGCGACATGCCCATGGTGAGCTCCATCGCCAGCGCTTCACGCAAACTGAGTTGGCGCTCGACATAGCGCACCCCGTAATCCTCGGAAATACCCGCCAGATTTGCCGCCGAGCGAACCGCCTGACTGAGCGTGCCTAGTTTGTCCACCAGCCCGAGGCGCTGAGCATCCGCGCCCAGCCAGATCCGCCCGCGCGCCAGCTCCTCTAGCGAGTCGTACGTCATCTCACGCGCGTCGGCGGCTTTGCTGACAAAGCGCCGATAACCCGCCTCAATATTTAGCTGCAGAATTTCCCGAGCATTGCTACCCAAGGGCCGGTCGGGACGAAACTCACCCGCCAGTGCCGTTGTGCCCACACCGTCCACGTGCACACCCAATTTATCCAGACTGCGGTTGAACGTAGGAAAGAACGCACCAATACCAATAGACCCGGTAATGGTCGACGGACTGGCCCAGACTTCATCCGCATCCATGCTAATCCAGTAGCCACCCGAGGCCGCCACGCTACCCATTGAGGCCAGCACCGGTTTGCCAGCATCACGCAACAATCGCACCTCTTCGCCAATCACCTCGGAGGCAAACGCACTGCCGCCGCCGCTGTCCACCCGCAGCACCACAGCGCTGATCGAATCATCGTGCCGGGCCTGGCGCAGCAGTGCTGCGGTAGAATCACCACCAATCAACCCAGGTGGCTGGTTGCCATCCAAAATGTCTCCGGAGGCAACCACCACCGCGACATCTCGGCCAGAGGCAGAGCTGCGATCCACGCCGCCAACCGACCATAGATACTCCACCGCATCGATGCGGGAAAAACGGTGGTGTGCGTCCTCGCCAACCACCTCAGCGACGCGGGCATCCATTTCGGCGCGTGTTAACAACTCATCAACCAAACCAAATTCCAGCGCCAGCTTGGCAAATTCCCCGCCCGTCTCCGCCAGATAATCCGGCATGCGGTTGGCGTATCGAACCAGCACCTGCTCATCCAGGCCACGTGCGGCCGATATATCCTGCTGGTACGAGGCCCACAAGGCTTCCAACCAAACTTTGTTGTTGCTGCGGGCTTTATCCGACATATCGTTGCGGGTGTACGGCTCGACGAACGATTTATACTCACCCACCTTGAATACGTTCCAGTCAACCTGCAGCTTATCGATGGCCTCACGGTAGTAGGTTTGAAAGCGGCCGAAACCCGGGATGAATACCAGTCCCTGCGGGTGCAGGTAAATTTCATCGGCATGTGAGGCGAGGTAGTACTGGCCCTGAGTGAGGTTATCGCCGATCGCGATCACCGGTTTGCCCGACGCCTTAAATGCTTCAATCGCCCCCGCCAATTCCTGCAGCGTGCTCATGCCGGCCGGGCCCATTGAGCCCAAACGTAACACCAGGGCTTCAATACGAGTGTCTTCACGCGCCAGCTGCAACGCATCCAGCAGGTCCTGCGCCAAGGTTTGGCGCGTCGCGTTACCCAGCAACTCGCCCCAGGCACGCGCCGACGCGTCACCATCCAGTTGTTCCACCACCGCGCCCTGCGGTGCCAGCAACAACGCGGCACGGCTTGGCACTGCAGAGGGTGTGGGCGCGAACGCAGCCAATATCGCCGCCACGAAAATCAGCAGGAACAACAGATGCAGTACCTTGCGGACACTGTCCAGCAGCCCCCACAAACCCGCGAATGCGCGCACGATCAGGTTACCTTCGGCCATGTGGCTCCTTTTATCGACTCAGCAAATACAGCGACAGCCCGGGCCAATAGGTGATGACAACGACCGCCAACAGCAGTATCAGCAAAAATGGCGTTGTCGCCCAGTATATCGTGACGACAGGCCGGTTGAAGCGGTAGCTCGAGATGAACAGGTTCAGCCCCACCGGGGGCGTCATATACCCCAACTGCATGGCTGCCAGGAACACGATACCCAGATGCACCGGGTCGACCCCGTAGTTGAGCGCGACCGGCACGATCAGCGGTACCACGAGCACCAATGCCGAGAAGATATCCAAAAATGCGCCGAGCACTAGCAGGAACACCAGCAACAGCGCCAGGAACGTCCAGCGACTGGAGACATAGCTGTCCATGAGCTCGAATAACGACTGCGGCACCTCAGCAAGAATCATGTAACTGGTGGAGGCCAGCGATACGCCCAGGATGACCAGGATGCCGCCGACCAGCATCATCGACTCGCGCATGACGCCCACCAGAGCCGCCATGCTGATCTCCTTGAGTATCACAACTTCCACTAGCAGCACGTAGACGGCCGTCACGGCTGCGGCTTCGGACACCGCGAAGTAACCGGAGTAAATCCCCCCAAGCACCACGATGGGCAACGGCAGTTCCCAGGCGGCAGCCTTCAGCGCGGCAACTGCCCGGGTCCAGGAAAAGCTGCCGAGCGGGGTCCGGTTGCTCCGGTTCACCCACAGCGACCACGCGCTCAACATCACAATCATCAGCAGCCCGGGCAGCAAGCCAGCCAGGAACAGGCTGTCGATTGAGGTCTGGGTAATCACGCCGTACAGAATGAGCGGCAACGAGGGCGCGAACAGCAGCCCCAGCGAGCCCGCGGACGTCACCAGTCCGAGACTGAAGCGATCCTGATAGCCGGCCTCTTTCAACGCTGGGTACAGCAACGCGCCCAGCGCGATGATGGTAACGCCCGAGGCGCCGGTAAACGCGGTAAAAAATGCACAGGCAGCCAGCGACACCAGCGCCAGTCCGCCGGGCATCCAACCGATAAACGCGTTGGTAATGTCCACCAGCCGTTTCGGCGCATTACTTTCGCTCAGCAGAAATCCGGCGAACGTAAATAGGGGTATGGCGAGCAGCACGGGCATCTCTGCTAGCCCGTAAAACTCAATCGGCACCACGGACAAATCCGCCTCATCACGGTAAAAATTAATTAACGCGGCGGCCGCGATTACGGCGAACAATGGTGCCCCCAACAACGCGAGCACAATGAGCGTCAACCCAATCAGAATCATGAGGGTGCGCCGCGGCGCAGGTAGCCCCACGCATGCGCGAGGTAGCGCAGGCAGATCAGCCCGAAACCCAGCGGCAATATGATCTGAAACACCCACGCCTGCATGCCGCCGAGCACGGTATCTTCATAGGTAAACGCATCACGTACAAAACGGCCGCTGTGCCACGCCAGCACCGCGCACACGGCGCTGGTGAATAGACTGGTGAGTATTTTGTTCCACCGCTGCATAGCCGGTGGCATGACGCGGGATAAAACATCAATGGTGATATGTCGATCGTCGCGACTGGCCGCGACCGCACCAAGCAGCGCCAGCCACAACACCATGATGCGCAGCAGCTCATCGCTCCAAATAAACCCGGTGCTGAAGCCATTACGCAGAAGGATCTGGCCAGCGGCCAGCACCACCATGCTAAGTAACAGCACGACGAGACAGGCGTTTTCCAACTTGCCCACCACGCGACTCACACGGCCCTCTGGCGGTGTCTGATGGGGCGCCGGATTTGCCGCAGCGCCCAACTCGTCGGTGGAGGATTCCAAGGCAGGATGGACGCTAGTCAGCGCTGGACGGCTCGCGGATCGATGCCCGTGCGTTGTTACGGTAATCGTTCAAATGGCCTTCCATCTGGTCAAGCAACGCGGCATCAAAAGTGCCCTTCTGCGCCTCGCGGCGGGTAGAAGCGGTGACGGCCTCGCGCCAGCGCGGCACATCGTCCGGGTCCGCCTGCACCATCTCGACGCCGCTGGCGATCAACGCCTCGGTGGCCTTGGCGTTGTCCGGGCGATTGCCTTCGTCGAAGTCGTCATAGATACGCTCCATCACACCGCGCAGAACCTTCCGATCGGCCGGGCTCACCTTGCTCAGCGACTTTTCTTCGATCGCCAGAATGCCTGCGGTGTAGGCCACCGGCATATCCGTCATGTACTTTACTTTGGTGTGCCATTGGAAAGCGAGCGCCCCCACCGGGGCAATGGCAACCGCATCGAGCAAGCGTGTTTGCAGGCCGGTGAGGACATCGGTGATCGGTAGCGTGACCGGGGCCAGACCCAGTGCCTCCATTGCCGCGTAGCTCACCCGGTCGCCTTCCGGCACCCAAATTTTCTTGCCGCGCACATCACCCAGATTGCGAATGGGGAAGCTGGACATCATTCGGGCGAAGCCCCCCTCCGCGATGCCATAGGTCACCAGCCCGGACTTAGCCAAACCTTCTCTTAGTTGTTTGTCCATCCGCGCACGTACGTAGTCGGCCTCAGCATGGTCGCGGAAGACCATCGGCAAGCCGTACAGCACGATGTCCGCGTACCGAGCTTCCAGGCTACCAATTCCAAGCGAGGCGCCGTCCAGCTGTTTGATTCGCATCTTGCGCATCACGGCGGCGTCGCTGCCCATCACACCACCGGTGTAGAACTTGAGCTTCACCCGGCCTTCGGTGCGTTCAGACACCTCTTTGGCGCCGGCACGCATTGAGGTCACCCAACTGGAGCCCTCCGGTGCCACCGTGGCAATACGCAATGTTGCGCTATGCGCAGGCACGCTCAACGCGCCGCACATTACAAAAAAACAACAAATCTTAAGCATCCTGGCCATCTGTAGTCCCTCGCCTAAAAATACTCATCCGCGCTTTGCAGGAGGCTAGCGGCATCCTGCTGCGCCAGTGTGTTTTGTAGTGTGAAACCCGGTGCAACCGGATCAGACTCCAGTACTTCGTTCAGCAAGCGGTCGTGAAGTTCCCGATCGTACAGCAATCGAGCATAGCGGCGCGCGTATTCAACCTTTACACTTAAGTTGTTATTTTGCGACAACTTGATGGCTTGCTCAAAATGCTCGCGCCC
>CBDUQI010000275.1:0-6545 GCA_965369325.1 uncultured Gammaproteobacteria bacterium | reverse complement strand
GTATTCGTGCTGGGTATGCCCAGATCAGGGACCAGTCTGGCGGAACAGGTGCTGAGTTCACATCCGGCTGTAAGCGGCGCCGGGGAGCTCAGTTTCATGGAGGATTTGGTCGCCGAGGCCAAGCGCATAACGGGGCACTCATTCCCCGAGTGCTACAAGCACCTGAGCGATGGGCAGCGCGGTGAGCTAGGGCAGATGTACTTGCAGCGCCTGAGGCAACGCGGGGAGGGGGCGTCGATGGTGATCGACAAGACCCCGATGAATTTCCAGTACATCGGATTGATTAGCGCGGTATTGCCGCAGGCACGGTTTATTCACTGCACCCGGCATCCAGCGGCGAACTGCTTGTCGATTTTTAAATTGCCGTTCGAAAAATCCCACGCCTACGCGCACAATCTGGATGCCCTCGGGCGATACTATCGTCGCTACCGCGAGTTAATGCAGCATTGGGCAAATCACGTGGGCAATCGGATGGTTGAATTGCAATACGAGTCGATGATAGATGATCTGCCAGCGCACAGTGCGCGTCTGCTGGACTTTCTTGGCCTGGCATTCGATCCACGCGTCCTGCAGTTTCACCAAACCGAAAGAATAGTGAAAACACCCAGTGCCAGCCAGGTACGAACTCCTATCTATCGAAGCTCACTTGCCGCATGGAAACACTATGCGCCGTATCTGGACCCGCTGCTGGCGCACTTACAGGATAATGAGAATGAATGAATTCGGCGTGCTCAACTGGACGATTGTAATCGCCTACATCATCGGCACATTGGTGCTGGGTGCAGTGCTGAGCCGGCGTGTGCAGACTGCCGAACATTATTTTCTGGGTCAGCGTACAACGCCGTGGTGGGCCATTGGCGTGTCGGTGGTGGCCACTTACGTTGGTGCGCTAAGCTTTCTGGGCGGACCGGCCTGGTCTTACGCGGAGGGATTCTCCGTTATCTTCATCCACATTAACTACCCGATTGCGATTTTTGTGGTGGTCACCGTGTTTTTACCTTTCTTCTACAACAGCGGCTGCGCCTCCATCTTCGATTATCTTGAGCGGCGGTTTGGCATTGCCTCGCGCACGGTGATGTCCGGGGTATTCCTGTTCGGCAATATCGCCTACTCGGGCATCATGCTCTACACCACCGCATTGGTGCTGGAGTTTATTACCGGCATCGGTGTAGTGCCCGCTATTTTGATTGTGGCGATGGTAGCAGTCACGTATACGACGCTGGGCGGGATCAGCGCGGTGATCTGGACCGATGTGATTCAAACTGGCATTTTGTTTATTGGTGCGGGCATCATCTTGGTGCTGCTGGTCGGCGAGCTGCCCGACGGCCTCCACGGCACGCTGCAGAATCTGAAACAGGCCGGGAAAACCAACCCGTTTGAAACCTCTTTGGATCCGTCAACAGTGGGCACGATTTGGACCGGGGTAGTGGCGATGTCCATCTATCATGTCGTGGTGTACGGGGTTAATCAGATGATGGTTCAGCGAACGCTCACCGCCAAAACTCTGGGTGATGCGAAAAAATCTTATATCCTGATGGGCTACGTGGCGTTCTTTGTATTCGTGCTGTTCTTTGGCATGGGCATCCTGTTCTACGCGCATTACCAGGGTAAAGTCTTCGACAACGAAAACCTGATTGTGCTCGATTTTGTGGCGACCATAGGCTTTCCCGGATTGATGGGCGTCGTGACTGCGGCGATAGTCGCCGCGTCCATGTCTAGCCTTGATTCCAGTTTGAATTCCATGGCCACCGTCACCACTATCGATTTTTACGAAAAGTTCTGGCGCAAAAACAAGTCGCCGGAACATTACCTCAAAGCCTCTCGATGGTTCACCCTTTTTTGGGCGCTGTTCATCATCATCCCGGCGATTGCATTCACCAAGAGCGGTGGCTCAGTGCTTGAGGTGCTGAGTAAGATTGGATCGTTTTTTGTGGGGGCGAAACTTGCCATGTACGGGCTGGGATTTTTCTCCAAGCATGCCAGCGAGCGCGGACTGCTGATCGGGGTGGCCGCGGGCTTTTTAGCCTTGTGGTATGTGGAGTTCAACCTGGATGTGGCGTGGCCTTGGTATTGTGCGCTTGGGGGTATCGTCAGCATTGTGGTGGGTTGGGTGGCCAGCGTGCTGCTGGACGGCTTTCAATCGGAGTACTCGCCCTACACGGTCAAAGGCCAGCTGCAGGAAGCCGAGCGTAGCGGGGCGCCTTTGATGCAAGACGGTTGGTACGTGGTGTCGGGCAAGGTCGACAAGGCCAGTTACGGGTTACTGGTATTTTTCGTGCTGTGCGTTGCCGGCCTGTGGGTGGCGCAGGCCGCTATCTGACCCTGACAAGCGGCGTCTGTGCGTGCGGGCGTAGCGATTCGCAGCGGGCCAGTACATCAATGCCGATCAGTTTCAAGTAATGTAGTACGTCGATAAAGATCCAGTTCTCGGCCAGCTTGTCGCCGTCGCGGCGATACACATCAACCACCCGCATTTCAGTGGGGCGCTCGGACGCAGGCAGTCCCATGAAGCCCTCGCCCTGCTGCATGCTGAGGTTCGGCCAGCCGAACCATGCGCCATAGTTGCCCTCGGCGTGCTCCAGCACATGGCCGTTAAACACCAAATTCTCCAGACCGACGCTAAAGGGATGTTGGTGTTGACGTTGATAGCGCTCGACGGTGTAAGTGGCACCGATGCCGCTGGGGCCAAACCAGAGCATGTCCTCATGCCAGGTCCGGCGCAGGATGTCCGAGGAGGACTCCATGCCGTCGCCCACCAGGTCGTTGCACATCGCCATGATCAGATCCAGGGTCTTTTGCGATTCGCCGGCATCCTGTGGGCCAAACATGAGACCGTCCCCGGTGCGCGGGCCTGGGTTAATGATCTCCGCGCCGGTCTGCATTGGGAGCGGGCGCAATCCCGCCTGCTTCATCAGGCTGATCAGGTCCACCCATAACGCAGACTCGATGATGGTTGTGCCTTGCACCCGGCAAAACTCACAATACGGCAGCAGTGCAATCTTGCCGGTGGCGGGGATGCCCAGCCAGTCATGGTCGAACAACCCCATAAACTTGCCCATGCTGGTCACCCAGATGGTCTCGTCGATAAGATTTCGCCCGGCCATAAAGATGTCCTGGCGGCGCTGCAGGCCGGCTAATGCGTGGCGCATGGGTTGCCACACAGCCTCGACGGTGGCGTGAACGCCGTCCCGTTCGTTAAACGGGTGTACGCCCCGAAAGCGATACCCGGGTGCTGTGTGCTGCGAGAGCGCCTTAGCCAAATCGGCCGGCTCGATGCGTTCCAACGTATCGAAGTAAGCCAGCGCGGTGGTCTTATGGGCTTGCAGGTCACTCATCATTGCGCTCCGGTGGCGAGTTGCATCATGACGTCCAGCTCGTTAAACAGCATCCATTCCCGGCGGATTTTGCCGTGGCGGATTTCCTGTTGGGATATCCCCCATAGCTGCACGGGCTTGCCCGTTGGTTCGCCAAACATGCCTGCCCCCGAGTGGGTCGCCTCCGCACTCCAGCGCACACTGCTCAGATACCCCTCGTGCTCATTGCCCATCCAATAGACCTCATCCACCTGGCCCTGCAAATCGGGCAACGCCTGTCTGACTGAGCGGATCAACTGGCGATAGGCGGCGGTGTCGGAAAATGCGCGGTCAGTTGGGCCGCAGAACGGAAAGTCACGCGCATACGCTTGCGCCAACACGTCGGTGTCGCGTTGGTGCCATAGCTGATCGAAGGTATTGCGGATGAAGCGGTCCACATCGAACCCGTCTATTGGCGAGGCGACCGACAGGGGCTGCTCGGGTCGAGCCGCCGCCCGTAGCTGATCCCAAACGGCTTGGTCGCGTGGCCAGCCGGCCGGGGCGGAGGCGACGAGCCCAGGCACCAGGTCTTCGAGTCGATGCCCCAGCTGTTGCAACATGCTTGAGTTGTTGTACAGCACATGCTCCAGGAATATCTCATTCTCGAGCGCAACGCAGTTGGCTATCACCAGCACGTCAATTGTTTTGCCGGTGGCCGGCCCATAGCGGCTGTCGCCGTCGTTGGTGCCGCGAATGAGGGTGCGATGAGAAGTATGGAACCCCACCTCATCGTCGCCGGCCCAGACGACTTCATCCGCGATTAGCTTGATATCGGAGAATGCCCCGGTCGTGTGGTGAGTGTCCTGGATAATTTTCTGACAACCATGCTGCAACCCGTAGTCATCGAACACCTGTGAGGCATCGCAGTAGGTATCGCCGATGTACTCGACGTCGCGATCTTCCCAGATCTTGTAGGTGATGCGCACGATGTAGTCGATGATGTTTCGGTAGGTTTGCTCGAAGCCGCGCAGGGATTGTTGCGGCCCGAAATCCGTCGGTATTCGTGCCTCGTACGGTGTGCCGCGCCGTGTATAGTTATCCAACGACACGCGATAGTCGGTGGGCATATGAGTGCGGGTCAGCGGAGCTGCGATCCGGGGGGGCTTGGCCTGTGCGCTCATGCTTCATATACTCCGGTAGATGAATTGCATTCGAAGTACATTCTGCCCGCTTGGCGGCTATCTGTCGATACACCCGGCGTACTTAAGCACGCGGATGAGTCGGCGTGGCGAGTCAGTCGGCAAGCCGATGCCGCGCCCTCGTGCGGGCGTGATCCAAAGCGCTGCGATGCCGACGCTTGTTGTGTTGGCCCTACTGGTCGGGTGCGGCGGAGGCGGCGGTGATGGCGCTTCCGGTACGCCGCCGCCCACGCCAACGCCACCACCTGATCCGGCGCCGACCGCCAAGCAATTCGTCGACATCACCGATCTGACCGGAATCAGTTTTCCGGTCGCGTTTTCCACCACTCAGGACGACACTCCAGGCGATCCATTTGACGTTCCATTTCTGGCCGGTGGCGTGGCCGCGGGCGATTATGACAACGATGGCCTGGTTGATCTGTTTGTGAGCCGCGGCGACATCGGCCCGAACTTACTGTACCGCAACGTCGGCGATAATCGCTTCGAAGAACTTGCCGGGGCTGCAGGGCTGGCAACGACAAATGCGGATGGGATGTACCCGCGCCTGAGCGGCCCGACCTTTGCCGATATGGATGGTGATGGCGACCTGGATCTATTTGCTGGCGGCGTGCTCGGCGACGCCAGCCGGCTATATCTCAACAACGGTGATGGGACGTTCTCAGATGTGACGCAGGGCTCCGGGCTGGACGTTTTGGGGGCTAGGCAAACCCTCTCGGCGGCCTTCGGTGATTATGATCTAGATGGCGATCTGGATCTCCTTCTGGCGCACTGGGGTACGCCAAGGAGTACCGACGCGCCTGGCGATACCGAGCATCTGTGGCGCAATGTCAGCACGTCGAGTCAGCTTCGTTTCGAAAGTGTCAGCGTGGAGGCAGGGTTGTCGCCGAGCATTATCAATTTGCCCGATCCGAGGGCGGTGCCAGCCGATACCGACCACACCTTCGCGCCCTCGTTCGCCCGTATCAACGAGGACCTTTATCCGGATATTGTGATAGCAGCAGATTTCAATACGTCGATGGTGTTTGTGAACAACGGGGACGGCACCTTCGACAACCGTACTGATGTGGCGGTGATCACCGAGACCAACGGCATGGGCTCGGCGCTGGGCGACTACGATCAGGACGGCGATCTGGACTGGTTCGTCACCAGTATCTTTCGCGCCAGTGGTGGTGCCATTCCGAATGGGAATCGCTTGTATCGCAACGACAATGGCCAGTTTGCCGACGTCACCGAGACCGTCGGCGTGGCCGACGGTAGCTGGGGCTGGGCGGCTTGTTTTGCCGATTTGGACAACGATGGTCGGTTGGATCTGTATCACACCAACGGTTGGCCGTTCGATATGAACGAGGCATTTGACGTGGATACCAGTCGAGCCTTTATGGCCGACGGCCGCGGTGGTTTTCTGGATCGAGCGGCCAGCCTTGGTCTGGATGACAGCACCCAGGGACGAGGCGTCGTTTGCGCTGACTTTGATAACGACGGCGACATCGATATTTTCTTGTGGAGCAGCGAGGCGGAAAACGGCGGCCGTCTGTTTCGTAACGACCACAGCGGTAACAACTTTGTGACCGTGCGCTTAAACGGATTGCCGCCCAATACCTACGCGGCTGGTGCGCGGGTACACATCACCGTTGGCGGCGAGACGCAAATGCGAGAGCTCACGGTCGGCAGCAATTTCGTGTCGCAGAATCCGCTCGACGCTGTGTTCGGTATAGGCCAGGCGGCCCAGGTGGATGCGCTGAGGGTGGAGTGGCCTGACGGACAGCGCACTGACCTGGGCGTGGTCAGCGCCAATCAGCGAGTATTGATCGAACACCCAGCGCTGTAGCCGTTATCGATGTGTGTTGAACAGCTCGACATCCCGTTGCAGGGCAAGGTCAAACCCGGCGCGCACGTGACCTTGCGAAAACCAGGTGTGCTCGCTCACCTGCAGGATATGCGTGTTGCCACGATACTCATGGGGCGTGCACTGGCCACCGGCTAGGTTAACCCGGGCACACAGATCTCGGTTCCAGTGCGGCGGCGAGTAGAAATCCCGATCAGAGTAATGCAG
>CBDUQI010000274.1:0-6577 GCA_965369325.1 uncultured Gammaproteobacteria bacterium | reverse complement strand
GGTGGTGCTGCGAGAGGACGGCGCTGGCTCCGCGCTGGTGGCTTACGTCATTCCGCAGACGTTGCCCGAGGTGCTCGATCCGTCGGCCTTTTCGGTGTTGGAGGATACGGGCGGACTGAGCGAGCGCCTAGCCGAGCGTTGTCGGGACCACCTTCCGGCGTATATGCATCCCACCGCGTTTGTACTGATGCGCTCATTCCCGTTAACGGTGAACGGGAAAGTAGACACGCGGGCGCTGCCGAGACCGGACTACCAGGCTTCGCAGGCTTACCTCGCGCCGCGAACGGCGGTGGAAAAAGCTCTGGCGGAAATATGGCAAACGCTGCTGAGGATAGAGCGGGTTGGCATCCGGGATAACTTCTTTTCGCTCGGCGGCGATTCCATCGTCTCAATCCAGGTGGTTTCAAGGGCGAATCAGCAGGGCATCGGGATTAACACTCGCCAGTTATTCACTCACCAGACAATTGAACAGCTTGCGCAACAGGCGAATGATGATCTTCGTGTGGAAGCACCGCAAGGTATGGTGACAGGAAATTCGGGCCTGCTTCCCATTCAGTTACGGTTCTTACGTACCAACACAAGTGATCGCAATCACTTCAATCAGTCGATGCTGTTAACGGCGCCAGCATCTGTGGAGTACGCCGGCTTGTGTGCAATGGTCACCGCATTGCTGACACGGCACGATGCGTTGCGCCTTTCGTTTTCACACGCACATGGCGACTGGACAGCCACCCACCGCGAGGTTGCAGTTGACATGGCTGCAGCGTGCTGCCACGAAGAACTGCTGTCAGCTTCGCAAACTCAGCAGGTAGCACTCACCCAGCGTTGCGATGACTGGCAGCGACAACTGGATCTTGAGGCCGGGCCGTTATTTCGTGCAGTGCTGCTGCGAACGCCGGGCAATGAGGCGGCGTCGAGGTTGTTGCTGGTCGCACATCACATCGTCGTGGACGGTGTGTCGTGGCGTACGATACTGGCCGATTTGACGCAAGCCTTTGAATATCTGACCCGCGATGAGTTCATCCGCTTACCCGCGAAAACCTCGCCGTTCAAACAGTGGGCAGAAGCCTTAGGTGATTACGCTGAATCGAACGCGGTGCGGGCGCAGAGGTCGTACTGGTTAAACCAGTTTGATCCGACATGCGAACCGCTGCCGACGGATCATCCGGTCGTTCTACCTGGAACCGAAAGTTCGACGGAGCACGTTTCAATCACATTGCCAGCTCGCGCCACCGAGCAGTTGTTGAGAGCCTCGGGCGGCGAGGCGCGCGTCCGCACGAATGAGCTGTTGCTCGCCGCCGGTTTGCTTGCGCTGCGGGCTGGATTAGGTACCCGTCGTCTGACCGTTTTTATCGAAGGGCATGGGCGCGACGTGCCCCTGAACAACCTTGATGTGGTGGATACGGTGGGTTGGTTCACCGTGTTGTATCCGTTGTTGCTTGACTGCGCTGAGGAAAGCGTCAACGCGGTGGTCACATCGGTGAAGGCACGGCAGCGCGCGGTTCCGGATAGTGGTGTCGGCTACGGGCTGCTTGTTGAAACTCTCAAGGACCCGCAGTTACTGGCGGCCGACGCGCAGAGTCCCCCCGAGCTGACGTTCAACTACCTCGGGCAGATGGACCAGAGCTTCGATCAGGTCTCCCCCTTCGCCCTGGCACCGGAGGCGGCGGGACAGACACGCAGTAACGAGGCGCAGCGAGCAGGCAAACTCACCTTCGTGGCGGTGGTGCTGGGCGGGCAACTTCAGGTCACCCTGGGGTACAGCACGGCGCAGTATCGTCAGGACACCATGCACGCACTGTCGCGGCATCTTGAAGACGCACTGAATCAGGTTGTTGGGTATTGCCGGACATTGGGCGAACGACGTGTGACGCCAGCCGACTTCCCGCTGGTGGCGGTTTCTCAGTCGACGCTCGATCAATGGCAGCGCAGTACGGGGCCCATTTCAAGAATTTATCCCGCCACACCTATGCAGGCTGGGCTGATTTTCCATGGCGAAAGAAAGGCCGGAGCCTATGTGAATCAAACTTCGATGGTGTTGGAGGGCGATTTTGACTTTGAAGCCTTCCAGCAGGCTTGGCATTCGGTGGTGAAGCGGCACGACATACTGCGCACTGCGTTTGTGCGCGAGGACGGGGTCTTGTGTCAGCTGGTCTGTCGCGATGCGGAGATTCCCTGGCACTACGAGGACTGGCGTGAGCACGCTGGTGACATACGGGTAACGTTGCTGGAGAACTACCTGCAAGATGATCGCCGGCGCCGATTTAATCTTGACCAGGCACCACTGATGCGATTGGCCGTGTTTGCGCTCAGCGCCACCCAGCATCGTCTGCTGTGGACCCATCACCACGCGCTGGCGGACGGCTGGTGTATGCCGATTATTTACCAAGAGGTTCTAGAGGCCTATCAGCGCGTGCAATCGAGCGCTTTGCCGGAGACCGCGCCGGGCCCGCTGTATCAGCACTACGTCGAGTGGCTCGGCGCGCAGGACCAGACCCAAGCTGAGCAGTTCTGGGACACAACTCTGGCGACGTTGAAGACACCCACACGCCTGCCACTTAGCTTATCGGTTCGAGCCGAATCTCCCGCTGTGCGGGAACTGAGGATGGAACTAAACGTGGGGCGAGCGGCACGGATTCAGGCGTTGGCCAGACAGTGTCAGGTGACGGCCAATACCGTGCTTCAATTGGCGTGGGCATATGTACTGCATCGCTTCAGTGGCGAGTCACAGGTTTGTTTTGGGGCGACCGTATCGGGAAGGCCGGCCAATGTAGATGGCATTGAACGCATGGTAGGCCTGTTTATCAACACCATTCCGGTAGTGGTTAGTTTCGACAGCACGAGTACAACCACCGCGATGCTGCACAGCCTGCACCGCCGGTTCGCCGATTGTCTTGATTTCGCGTACCTTCCCTTGGGGGATATCCAGAAACGTGCTGCACTGGCCAGTGACATGCGCATTTTCGATTCGTTGTTTGTATTCGAGAATTACCCGCTTGAACTAGCGCCGGTACGGGAACGGGGGCAGGGTGGACTTCGGATCAGTGATATCTCCAATCGGATTGAAACTGACTACCCACTGACACTGACCGCCTCACTGAAAGGTGAATTGAAAACCCGTTGCATGTACCGCGCGGATGCGCTGAGCGACGACACCGCGAGGCGCATGCTGACGGCATTCTTTAGCGTGCTGGAAAGCATGCCGGACACCCCGCAGCGACCGGTGCAGTCCTTCGCGGTGCTCCCGCAGGCTGAGCTGGCGCAGATATCGCAGTTCGAACGACGTGTGCCGGGAGCGGGCGAATCGCACTGTATTCACCACCTGTTCGAAGCACAGCTCGCCCGCTCGCCAGACGCTGTTGCAATCCACGCGGCTGATACGCAGGTGAGCTACGCACAGTTGAATCAGCGGGCCGAGGTGCTGGCACAATATCTGCGGCGCAAGGGCATTGAGTCCACAGAGTTGGTGGGGATCTGCATGGATCGCAGTGCGGAAATGATCGCCGCCATGTTGGGCGTTTTGAAGTGCGGCGCCGCTTACGTGCCGGTCGACCCGGCCTATCCAACGGCGCGGGTCCGATACATGGTGGAGGATGCAAACCTGTCCCTGGTTCTTTCTCATCGCGCCGTACTCGGGCAGCACCCCTCGCTTGCAAGTACTTTCATCTGTACCGAAGAACTAGCGACTTCGGATGCGAGCGATGCAACGGTTTCTGAAGGCGACGCTTCGCCGAACGATCTGGCGTATGTGATGTATACCTCCGGGTCCACCGGGCAGCCGAAAGGCGTGTTGGTGGAACATGAAAGTGTGTGTCGGCTGGTAATTGAGCCCAATTACGTCTGCCTGGACAGCCAGACGGTCATGCTGCAGGCCGCGCCGGTATCGTTCGATGCGGCTACCTTCGAGATCTGGGGCGCGCTGCTCAACGGCGGCAGCCTTGTTCTGTATCCGCAGGCACAGTTGGACATCACGAGCATGAACCGGGTACTGGTGCAGTACCAGGTAACCACCGCGTGGTTCTCAGCCGGCTTCTTCGAGCAATGGAGTTACAAAGTACCATCGGATTGCGCTTTGCACTGGGTGTTGACCGGCGGCGATGTGGTGCCCCCGGCAGGGGTCGCACGGGTGCAGGAAACGCTGGCGAGCGTCACGATCATCAATGGCTACGGCCCCACCGAGAACACAACCTTTACCTGTTGTTACCCGATCCCTGCTGGATGGGACCGCAGTTCGCCGGTGCCACTGGGTGTGCCAGTTTCTGGTACGGGCGTGAAGGTACTGCAGCGGGACGGCAAACCCGCACCCATCGGCGCGATGGGTGAACTGGTGACCTTCGGAGCAGGCGTTGCCCGGGGATATCTAAATCAACCTGAGTTTTCGGACAAGAAATTCTTCCGTGATCCCGATAGCGAAGAGCGTTACTACCGCACGGGAGACCTCGCCCGATGGACGCCAGAAGGTCTGCTGGAATTCCTCGGACGTATGGATGATCAGGTGAAGATCCGGGGGTTTCGCATCGAGCCGAATGAGGTGGCCTCCCATTTGCTGCGACTGCGTATGGTGGATGAATGTGTCGTGATTACGCGAGGTGAGGGGAGTGATCGCAAACTGCTTGCCTACCTCGTAGGCAGCCCTGGCGTTGCATCGGAGATTGGGGTTACTCAGGCGTTACAGGATGCGCTAGGTAGCGTGCTGCCACGCCATATGACCCCGGATCACGTGGTATGGCTGGATCGCTTTCCTCTGACGCCCAACGGCAAGGTAGACCGCGCGGCATTACCCGCACCGAACGAGGCTGCCAGCACCGAGCGGGTGTTGCCCGCCACCGATACCGAGCGCTATTTGTGTGAGGTATGGGAGGCCGTTCTGAGGTTGAAGGATGTAAGCGTTACGAGCAATTTCTTTGAGTTGGGCGGTGATTCACTGCTTGCCATGCAGGTGCTCAATGCGATCGATCAGCGCTACGGTGAGGGTCTTAACATCAACGAGTTGTTCGTGCACCAGCAGATTCGCGCATTGGCACAAAGAGTGGATGCGCATCGTTCGCAGGCGTACGGCGAAGATGTGGATGGCAGCGTTCAGGACACGGTGGTAACGGAGTGGTGAGATGACGACCGTAGAGTTCATTGACGAACTGCATCGCCACGGTGTGTATCCGTTTGTCGAGGCGGGGAAACTAAAGACGCGTTCGAACGGGCAACCTTTGGACGATGTGCTCACGGGACAAATCCGACAGCGAAAGCAAGAACTCATTAACTACCTTTCGGCCGCGAAGGGAGTATCCGAACGGTCCATCTCGGTAGTTGAAGATCGCGGTGCGCCGCATCCGCTGTCTTTCGCTCAGGAGCGATTGTGGTTTATCGATAAGCTGGAACCAGGCGGAGCCCACTATAACCTCGCGCGGGTATTTCGGGCCTACGGCAATCTTGATATGGATGCGATGCGGCAGGCAGTGGATGCGATTGTCGCGCGACACGAGGTCTTGCGCACGCGCTTTGATGAGCAAGATGGGATTGCCTGTCAGATGGTTCATGAGGTTTCCACGGTGCCTGTGCATTACGTTGATCTCAGCGACGATGCCGATGCACGGAACATCTGTCAGGCCCTGCTGGACGCGCAATGCGCAGAACCTTTCAATTTGGTTGACGACTTAATGCTTCGTTGTCACGTTGTGCGCGTGACGGCGCATGAACATGTGGTGATGTTTTCACTACATCATATTGCGGCGGATGGGTGGTCGATGGGCCTTATGGTTCGGGAGTTCGCCCTCGCCTACAACGCGTTCGCACGCGGGAAGGGCCCGGTGTTTGATCAACTGGCGGTGCAGTATGCAGACTTCGCTCGTTGGCAACGCGATCGGGCCAATACGCCCTCAGCCGAGCGAAGCATGGACTATTGGCGTGATCATTTGGTTGGCCTGCCGACCGTTCATTCAATTGCGCTGGATCATCCGCGAAAGCTTCAGGCGGAGGGCACGACCGGACGCCAGACACGCCGCCTGGATGCTGCGATTGCGAGCCGGTTGCAGAGCCTCGGCCGCGATGTCGGCGCCAGCTACTATATGGTGCTGCAAACCGCCTTAGCGGTGTTGCTGGCGCGCTGGAGTTTCGCTGATGAGGTGGTGACGGGGACGCCGGTGGCTGGCCGTCGGCACCGGGACATTGAGAAGCTGATCGGGTTTTTTGTTAACAACCTGGTGATTCGCACGCCGGTTGCCCGCGCCGCGACCTTCAGTGATCTGCTTAACCTCACCAAACGGACAGTACTGGACGCGTTCGCTCACCAGTCGGTGCCGTACGAGCGGTTGGTGGACGAATTGAACCCGCCCCGTATTGCCGGTTGCACGCCGTTATTTCAGGTGAAATTCGTCCTCCAGAATCAGCCAACTGAACGGTTGAGTTTGGTCGATCTTGATGTTGAGGCGGTGGAAGTTGACAGCGCAGCGGTGCACTTCGATCTAGATCTCACGGCGGTCCCCGATGAGAACGGCTTGACGCTGGTGTGGAGTTATCGCCGTGATCTGTTTGATGCATCGAGCATCGATCAGATGGCGGATAGTTTCGAGTTATTGCTGGC
>CBDUQI010000273.1:0-6638 GCA_965369325.1 uncultured Gammaproteobacteria bacterium | reverse complement strand
CCAAAGCCATCGCTCCCAGCCACGATTTGTGGCCGGCGATCGAGGCCCGAATTCTAAGCGAAGAGCACAGCAAGGCGCAGAATAAGGCCTCTCCCGCTTGGGCCCCGGGCTGGAATCGAGATTGGCGTGCAGCCGCCGCAGTGCTGGTGATGCTGGGCGGTGGTGCACTGGCGGTGATGCTGATGCGCGCGCCGGGTGAGGTGGCAAACGTGGCGCAGGCCCCGCAGCCGGCCCAGACCAATCCAATACTCTCCAGCGTCCCGCCGGTTGGACAGGCAACGCCGACAGCTATGCCGCTCCTGCCCGACACTGCGGCACCGCGCTCGCCAATGGCCACCCGAATTTTACCCGTGGATTATCTGGTGACCCGCGGCGAACTTGATCAGGCGATGACGCAAACGCTGCAGCAACTCGGGCCCGAGACTCGTGCCGTGGTGGAAGCTAACTTGCTGGAAATACGCAATGCATTACAGCAAATTGATGCCGCGCTAGCGCAGGAGCCGGGTAACCGCTCGTTACAACAGCTACTGGTGTCGACCTCCAGCCAGGAACTCCGTTATATGACCGACATTCGCCAGCTCACGGCGAGAGCGCTGCAGGAGCGCGAATTATGAAAACAAATATCCCGAATACACTCTTTATACTCACATGGCTGGCTCTGCCCCTTGTGAGCGCCCAGGCGGAGCGGATTGAGCACAGTGCCGATATCAGCCCCAACGGCCTGGTGGAAATCAGCAATGTGGCCGGCGATGTCGAGGTAATCGGTTGGAATAAATCGACGGTCAGCCTGACTGGCCGTACCGAGGAGGGCGTCAAGGAAGTGCGCTTTGATACCAACAAGCGCGGCGTTCGTATCCGCGTCGTGCACGACAAGCGCGGGCCCAAGCACGATATCGAGGCCAACCTGGTGCTGCGCATGCCCGCCACGGCTGAGGTTGAGGTCACCACGGTTAGCGCCGACATTGAAGTGGAAGGAATGCTGGCGGAGCAACGCCTGCGCTCAGTCAGCGGGGATGTCGACTCTGATATCGCGGACGCCGATATCGACGTGGAGAGCATCTCCGGTGAGGTTTCCGTGCGCGGCACCAACGCGAGCGTGCGGCTCAATGTCAGCGCTGTGAGCGGCGACATAGATCTGCGCGATGTTAGTGGTGAGCTTACCGTGCGTAGCGTCAGCGGCGACGTCAATGTGGAGGCTGGCACCTTCAGCCGCGCCCTGATGGACAATACATCGGGTGATCTGCGAATCAGCGGTCGCCCAACCGATGGGGCCAGCGTAGAGCTGCAGACCGTCAGTGGTGATGTGCTGCTCAGTTTGTGCGGCAAGCGCTCGGGTAACTTCGATCTTGAAACATTCTCGGGCGATATCATAGACTTAAGCGGCGACCAAAGAGTCCACCGCGACCGCTATGGCCCGGGCTCCGAGCTGCGCTTCAGCGAGGGTGACTCCGGCACACGGGTCGAAATCGATACAATGAGTGGGAATATTGAGCTGGACGAATGCTGATCTGCTAAAAAGAGATTGATTGAAGCGTGCTAAATCGTGATAATGCTTGGCTCGCTGGGGCCTGCTCGCCCTGATGGACGCTATTTAAAGTGCCCGGCCGCAGCCCAGCTCCGAACAATCCTGATGAGGTCTGAACGATGTCCAAGGTGTGCCAAGTCACCGGCAAGCGCCCGATGACCGGGAACAACGTGTCCCACGCCAATAACAGAACCCGCCGGCGGTTTGTGCCTAACCTGCACACCCACCGTTTTTGGGTAGAAAGCGAAAACCGCTATGTCAAATTACGTCTGTCCACCAAGGGCATGCGCATTATCGACAAGAAAGGCATTGATGTAGTGCTGGCCGACCTGCGCAAGCAGGGCATAAAGGTCTAAGAGGAGGTCTGATATGCGCGATAAGATTCGACTGAACTCAAGTGCCGGCACCGGTCACTTTTACACCACCACCAAGAACAAACGTCTTCATCCGGAGAAGATGGAGGTGAAAAAGTACGACCCCAAAGCACGCAAGCACGTGCTGTACAAAGAAGGCAAAATCAAATAGTTTTCGGCTGCCCCGCCTTGTGCGGGGCCGCTCGCGCGGCACCCGAAGCGCAACCATCCGCCTCTATTAATGTGCTCCTCGTCACACTGGTGGCGAGCCAGTTGATCTACAGTACATTCCGTCCCACAGCAGCACCTGTCTGTTCGCGCTCCGCCTGAGCCGCGCACCCGCGCTAGTATGACTCCGCGCAACCAGCGGCAGGCAAAATCTCATTCAGAATACCCAACATCGGCCGATACCTCTCGCATAGCTGCGCGCCGCGCAGGCGTCAACCTGGAGGCTTGCCATGAAGGGTGTGGTGTTCAACATCTTCAACGACATGATCGACGAGAAGTTCAGCCCCGACACATGGGAGGATCTGATCGACAAAACCAACCCGGAGTCCGGTGCTGTTTATACCTCAGCAGCGACCTATCCGGCACACGAGCTAGTGGGCTACGTCGGCGCGCTATCTGAGATCACCGGCGCCGACCCCAACGATCTGGTCCGCGCATTCGGCGGCTACCTGATGCACCAGTTCTACGAGCGCCACCCCCACTTCTTCGACGACATTACCGTGCGCGAGTTTCTTCTGAGCGTACATGACGTTATTCACGTCGAGGTGATGAAGCTGCATACCGATGCGCGCCTGCCGACCTTCGAATACGAGGAACCCTCATCGGACTCACTGGTGATGATCTACAGTTCACCGCGCAAGCTGTGCGCTCTGGCGGAAGGCTTGCTCGTTGGCGTCTCGGAAATCTTTGATACTCAGTTCCACTACGCGCAAACCGCCTGTGTGCACACCGGCGCCGAGAAATGCCGCTTTGAGGTGAGCTTTACCAACCCGGACAAACGCATTGGCTGACGCGGACGAAACTGTCCCCAAGAAACGTTTCGAACGCGAGCGGCGGGCGAGACGTATGGCTGAGGAATTGCTGGAGCAAAAGTCCACCGAACTGTATTGGGCGAACAAGGCACTGATGGAGGAGAAGCAACGCGTTGAAAGGCGCTCGGCATCCATCGAGCAAGCGCATGAGGAGCTGACGCAGGCCCACACACAGCTTGTGCAGTCCGAGAAGATGGCGGCTATCGGGCAGCTCGCTGCGGGCGTGGCTCACGAGATCAACAACCCCATCGCTTTTGTTCGCAGTAACATGACCATGCTTGGCGAGTACGCCGGCACATTTAAACACCTACTGAGTCTGAGCTTGCGCTTGCAGCAGGCATGCCAAAGTGGTGACGGCGAGAGCAGCAGCACGCTGGCGGGCACGTTCGGTGAGGCCATCGAGCAGGCCGATGTGGAGTATTTATTCGAAGATCTTGACGACGTCGTAGCAGAGTCTATTGAGGGTTTGGATCGGGTACGTGAGATCGTCAGTAGCCTTAAAGACTTCTCCCGTATCGAAGGGCCAACGCTGGAGCGCGTCGACATCAACGAAGGCCTGCGCAGCACCCTAAAAGTCATTTCAAACGAGCTCAAATACAAATGCGATCTAGACGTGCAGCTTGGCGACATCCCGCTCACCCTGGCGCAGGGCGGCAAACTCAATCAGGTGTTTATGAACCTGCTGGTGAACGCCGCGCACTCAATTGCGGAGCACGGCATTGTCACAATTCAAACCAGCCATGAGCACGAGCAAGTGCTGGTCCGCATCGCCGATAACGGCTGCGGCATTCCTGAGGAGAAGCTGGCCCAGATCTTCGAGCCCTTCTTTACCACCAAACCGGCTGGCGTCGGCACTGGTCTGGGGCTGGCGATCACGCAACGAATTATTGATGAGCACAACGGCACCATTGAGGTGCAGAGCACCGTCGATGTAGGCACAGCTTTTGTTATTACCCTTCCAGTGAACGGAGTTCAAGATGAGCAATGCGGCGCTAACGCAGCCTGAGGGTACCGCCTCGGACATGTCGGTGACACTGGAGAAAGAAGAAGAGGCGCATATCCTGCTCGTGGACGACGAGCGCAGCATTCTCAGCTCTTTACGACGCATGCTGCGCCCGTGTGGCTACAAGCTGCATCTGGCCAACGGCGGCGCCGAGGCGTTGAGCATACTCGAACAACAGCCCATCGACCTGATCATGAGCGACATGCGCATGCCGGAGATGAGCGGCGCAGAGCTGCTTAAGCAATGTCGGCAGAGGTACCCGGACGTCCCACGCATACTGCTGACCGGTTACTCAGACCTAGCCTCGGCGGTATCTGCGGTTAACGAAGGGCAGATCTTTCGCTACGTTAACAAACCCTGGATCGACGATGAACTGAAGCAAGTGATCGCGGAAGCTGTGGAGCACCGCATGCTTAAGCGCGATCGCAACCGCCTGGTAGCGTTGACCGAGCGGCAGAATCAGAAACTGCAGGGCATGAACGAGGAACTGGAGGCCCGGGTGCAGGAGCGCACGGCCAAGGTTATCGAATCGGCTAACATGCTGCGCGAGGCGAACGCCGAACTTGAGCGTAGCTACTCCGCCAGCGTGACGGTATTCGGCTCGTTGCTGGCCGCCCGCGCCAAAGTCTCACGCGAAGAAGTGCGCGCGATGGTGGAGGAAGCACAGTTTATCGGTGAAGAGCTGGGCATGACACCCTCGGAACTTGAACAACTTTCCACGGCCTGCCTGCTGTGCGATCTCGGCAAGCTGACTCTACCCGATACCTTGACCAACTCCGCGTACATGACGCTCGAGAGCGCCGAGAAAGCCGTGTATGAAACCCACCCGGTGGAAGCCGACGCCGCACTGATGGCGCTGGAGCCCCTGGAGCAGGCGGCCAAAATGATTCGCTCGCATCGCGAGCGCCATGACGGGCACGGATACCCGGACCGTTTGAGTGGCGATCAGATCCCTCTGGGCGCACGCATTCTGGCTGTGGTTAAGGATTTCAGCTCGCTGGTCCGCGGCCAGTTGCTGCAGGAACGCCTCAGCGCCGAGGAAGCGAAGAAGTTCTTGGTACACAACAAAAACGTCCGCTACGATTCTGCTGTGGTTGATCTGTACATCAAACATCTGGCCAGCGGCCAAAGCGCACACAGCAACACGGACGAGCTCAAGCTGGCGATGGAAAACCTGCGGCCGGGCATGGTACTCACGCGCGATCTGGTGAACGGCAACGGCACTCTGATCCTGAGCCAAGGCCAGGCACTCACCAGCGGACTGGTCGCGAAACTGAAGCGACTGCACGAGAACACCGGCAAGCAGCTAGCCGTCTACGCCAAGCCCGCCGGCTAGATATCAGGCGAAAAAAAACCGGGCCAGTAAGCTGGCCCGGTTTTATTTGAGTAACTGTTACCCGGCGCTACGCTAAGCCATACCGCCCTGCAAACGATAACCACGCAGGCTGGCAGCAAAATCTTCAAGCGCTGCGATACCGGTAGCCTCTGCACGCACACACCATTCACGTAACTTGGCCACCATGCGCTCATTGCTCATGTGCGCTCCGTTCCAAAGCTCACGCAACTCCTGCTGGAATTCATGCACGGTTTTCAGCGCCTGATTGCGTTCCAGCAAATCCTTCAAATGCTTAACTGACGCATCATCCAGCAACAGCGGCTCGCGAAACAGCGCAACCCGTGCTTCGCGCAGTTTCTCGCGTAACGTGGGGCTATCGGCCACCTGTA
Organism: uncultured Gammaproteobacteria bacterium; assembly: GCA_965369325.1. Taxonomy (GTDB): domain Bacteria; phylum Pseudomonadota; class Gammaproteobacteria; order Steroidobacterales; family JBCBZW01; genus CBDUQI01. Next base: position 992 of record CBDUQI010000273.1, on the reverse strand, counting down.
ACTCGCTATTAAACACGGGCATGGTGACGTTGCGCGTGTAATTACGCAGCACATGCATACGGTTAATAATAATCGCACGCAGCGTATCCAGATCTACCGGATTTTCTGTTTGCTCAATCACCGGCACGGGTGCCACCCGACGCACGTCCGCCAGACCGAAAATAGACAACACTCTGAGGTAGGCCCAACCGATATCAAACTCCCATTTGCGGGAGGAAAATTTGGCCGAGCTTGGGAAGGCATGATGATTGTTGTGCAGCTCTTCACCACCTAGCAAAAAGCCCCAGGGCACAATATTGGTCGAGGCATCCTCGCATTCAAAATTGCGATAACCCGTGTGGTGGCCCAATCCGTTAATCACGCCTGCCGCCGCGGCCGGAATGTTCAACATCTGCAAACCAAAGATGGTAATGCCTGGCAAACCGAACAGCACCAGATCAATCACGGCCATTAGCACAACGCCACAATACGAGCAGCGCTCGTACACATGGCGCTCCATCCAGTCGGAGGGCGCACCGCGACCATACTTGTGCACAGTCTCCTCATTCTTGGCTTCCACCCGGTACAGCTCAGCACCCTGAAGCAATACCGTCTTCAGACCATACGCTTTAGGGCTGTGCGGATCTTCCTGGGTTTCGCAGCGCGCGTGGTGCTTGCGATGGATAGCCACCCACTCGCGCGTATTGATGCCGGTGGTCAACCACAACCAGAAACGGAAGAAGTGGCGGACGATGGGATGCAGATCTACCGAACGGTGTGTCTGATCGCGATGCAGATACAGGGTGACACCTGCAATCGTGGTCTGGAGCATCACAATAGTGATGAGCAAATAGCCCCAGAAACTCAGGTTAAGAACGCCGTACAAGTAATCCATCAATCACCTCAGAATAATCGAACGCACAAGCGCCCGGTAGCGTCGTGCAACGCGGCGGGCAGACTATAGCCCAACAGCGCGAATGCAAGCAAAATAAGGACATACCGACTGGTGTGTT